>NZ_CP063401.1:1838333-2157500 GCF_021729885.1 Devosia sp. SL43 | reverse complement strand
AGATGTACCGGGTCTAAAACTATGCACCGAAGCTTAGGGTTTACACTTATGTGTAAGCGGTAGCGGAGCGTTCCGTAAGCCTGCGAAGCGGTACCTGTGAGGGGCCGTGGAGGTATCGGAAGTGCGAATGATGACATGAGTAGCGACAAAAAGTGTGAGAGACACTTTCGCCGAAAGTCCAAGGGTTCCTGCGCAATGCTAATCAGCGCAGGGTTAGTCGGCCCCTAAGGTGAGGCAGAAATGCGTAGCCGATGGGAATCACGTTAATATTCGTGAACCAGGTGGTAGTGACGGATCGCGCAGAGCGGTATCCCCTTATTGGATTGGGGGTGCAGTGAGCCGGTTCCTGGAAATAGCTCCACCAACATTGACCGTACCCTAAACCGACACAGGTGGACTGGTAGAGTATACCAAGGCGCTTGAGAGAACTATACTGAAGGAACTCGGCAAATTGCATGCGTAACTTCGGGATAAGCATGACTTCTACGAGGGCAACCTTGTAGGAGTGGCACAAAAGAGGGGGTGGCGACTGTTTACTAAAAACACAGGGCTCTGCGAAGATGCAAATCGACGTATAGGGTCTGACGCCTGCCCGGTGCCGGAAGGTTAAATGGAGGGGTTAACGCCCTGAAATGAAGCCCCGGTAAACGGCGGCCGTAACTATAACGGTCCTAAGGTAGCGAAATTCCTTGTCGGGTAAGTTCCGACCTGCACGAATGGCGTAACGACTTCCCCACTGTCTCCAGTATAGACTCAGCGAAATTGAATTCCCCGTGAAGATGCGGGGTTCCTGCGGTCAGACGGAAAGACCCCATGCACCTTTACTATAGCTTTACGCTGGCATTTGTGTCGGCATGTGCAGGATAGGTGGTAGGCTTTGAAGCAGGGACGCTAGTTTCTGTGGAGCCGCAAGATGAGATACCACCCTTATCGTCATAGATGTCTAACCGCGGCATAACAGTGTCCGGGACAGCGTATGGTGGGTAGTTTGACTGGGGCGGTCGCCTCCCAAAGAGTAACGGAGGCGCGCGATGGTGGGCTCAGACCGGTCGGAAATCGGTCGCTGAGTGCAATGGCATAAGCCTGCCTGACTGCGAGACTGACAAGTCGAGCAGAGACGAAAGTCGGTCATAGTGATCCGGTGGTCCCGCGTGGAAGGGCCATCGCTCAACGAATAAAAGGTACGCTGGGGATAACAGGCTGATAATGCCCAAGAGTCCATATCGACGGCATTGTTTGGCACCTCGATGTCGGCTCATCACATCCTGGGGCTGGAGCAGGTCCCAAGGGTATGGCTGTTCGCCATTTAAAGTGGTACGTGAGCTGGGTTTAGAACGTCGTGAGACAGTTCGGTCCCTATCTGCCGTGGGTGTAGGAATATTGAGAAGAGCTGACCCTAGTACGAGAGGACCGGGTTGGACGAATCTCTGGTGGACCTGTTGTGGCGCCAGCCGCATTGCAGGGTAGCTAAATTCGGACGGGATAACTGCTGAAAGCATCTAAGCAGGAAGCCTCCTTCAAAACTAGTATTCCCTTGAGAGCCGTGGAAGACCACCACGTCGATAGGCCGGGTGTGGAAGCGTAGCAATATGTGAAGCTTACCGGTACTAATAGCTCGATTGGCTTGATCGTTCTCATTAATCTATGTCCGCATAGATTGTGATTGTACGATCGGTTAGATTACACTCGATCAACACTCCTTGCATGGGAGAGTGTTGGTCCTAAATACAAAAACCAGAATTCACCCGTATGTTTTTCGCTGACCTTGTGGTTCTTGCGAGGAGCCCAAGACCCGATCCCATCCCGAACTCGACCGTCAAATTCCTCTGCGCCAATGGTACTAAGTCTCAAGGCTTGGGAGAGTAGGTCGCTGCAAGGTCTGCCAAAAACATACGGTCTCGTTACAATGTCGAAAGAAATTCAAAACCCCTCACCGGAAACGGTGGGGGGTTTTGTCGTTCTGGAGTTTGATGGCGGAGGTTGCGCGGAAAATGACCGAGTCTGAGCTTCAATCCGACTGCAGCCAGTGCGTGGGGCTGTGCTGCGTGGCGCTGTCCTTCGACCGCTCCGATCGTTTCGGGCATGACAAGGTGGCCGGCGAACCCTGTTACCATCTCGACGCAGCGTTTCGCTGCTCAATTCATGCCCGCCGTGAGGCGCTCGGCTATGATGGCTGCGAGGCATTCGAGTGCCTGGGCGCCGGACAGCGGGCAACGGCAGTGTTCGCAACGCGGAATTGGCGCCGCGATCCCGCCGTCGCGCGCCAGCTCTATGGACGGTTCGCCTTGTTGACCAAGTTGCAGGAGATGCGGCAGGCGCTGATGACGGCAGTCGATCTCGAGCTGCCCGGCAATCTGGACGGCGAGCGGCTCAGTCTCCTGGAGCGGATCATCGTGTTGGCCGACGGACATGACGAAAACATAGACAGTGCGGCCGCTGCCGTGCTGGCCCAGGCAAAGGACTTCCTGCGGCGACTGGCAGATGTGGTGAGCGTCTAGGCGGGGTGCCTGTCGGTTATAGCAGCAGCGACGGCGCCAGGCGTGCCATCAACACGATGTCCTCGAACCTGCTATCGATGAAGCGGGCGCTGCGTTGCCGGCCCTCGTGTTCGAAACCGAGGCTTTCGTAAAGGCGAATGGCGCGCTCGTTGCTGGCGTGGACGCTGAGTTCGACGCGCGACAAATCTACTGCGTCGGCGGCCGCCAGCGTCCTGGCCAGAAGCTGGCGGCCGATGCCGCGCTCGCGCCAGGGTGGAAGCAGACCCATGCCCATGGTGCCGACATGGCGCTTGAAGTCGCCTTCCCCGCGAACAATGTCGCACCAGCCGACCAGTGACCCGTCGACAATGGCCACAAATTGCGGATTGCCCTTCTCGATGTTGTTGCGAACGAAGTTGGCGGCACCCTCAAGCGTCGGGCCTTGCGGCGTGCTGAGGTAGTGCCGTTCACGCGCGACGGCGTCGACCGCGGCGCGAAATGCGCCAATGTCCTGTTCGCGGATGGGGCGAATCTCGATGTTGGGTGCAGTCATCGTGTCTACCTGTGGTGAACGCGTTCAGGATCGCGCTGCAAGGAAGTCGAGTAAAGCCGCGTTGAACACAGCAGGGCGCTGAAGCGGCGCGAAATGGGTGACACCGTCGAGCGTGACCAGCCGGGCGCCGGGAATGGTTGCTGCGAGATAGGCCGCGTGTTCGGGGCGGATGAATTCGTCGCCGGTGCTGTGGACAATGGTGACGGGGACGCGGATGGCGGCCAGATCGGTGGCGGAATAGTTGGGCTCGGTGCGTTGCATGCTGCCGACGGCTTCGACGAAGGCGTCGAAATCATCCGGCGTCGCCGAGAGGGCGGCATAGTCCGCCTTGTGGCGGGCAAAGCAGTTGTCGATCACCGGCGTTGGCACAAAGGGTAGTGTCCCTGACGGGTCCATGTTGCAGGCGAAGAAGAAGACGCCGCTGACGCGTTCTGGATGCTGGTCGGCCAGCACAAGGGCAGTGCAGGCGCCGTCGCTCCAGCCGATGAGCGCGGCGGTCGCAATGTCGAGGCTGTCCATGACCGCGAGCACGTCCGATGCGAGTAGGTGGTAGGTGTAGCGTTGATCATCGCGCGTGCTGCGGCCATGGCCGCGCGTGTCGACGACGACGACCCGGTAGCCGGCCTCGCGCAAGGGTCGGATCTGGTGGCCCCAGTTGCCGGCATTGCCGAGACCGCCATGCAGCAGGATGACCGTCGGGCCGCTGCCAAACGAGGCGTGCCAGATGCTTGCTCCGGCATGATGGAGGCTGCCCACGACGGCATCGGCGGGCAAGGGCGTGGCACCACTATGGGCAAATAAGGCCAGATCGTCATCGGTGAAATCGGCATTGATGGTGGTCATGGGCAATCCTCTCGATGCAACGCATGGGTTGAACGATCTTGTCGCCTCAGCGTATCCACATTCGACAGCCATGACGTGGGCTGTTTCAAAATTCCCTTTTTGCGGTCGCAGGGTCATTGCATGCGTATTTTGTTCATTTTCCTGGCCTTGATGATGTGGCCGCTGACAGCGTCGGCACAGGTGCCAGTTCCGGTCGAGGCGCCCGCCAGCTCGGATGCCGATATCGAGACGCTGGTGCGGATCCTCGAAAATGACCAAACGCGGGCGCAACTGATCGAGCGGTTGCAACAGACCGCGGGAGGCGAGGCGCCGATTGAGGAGCCGGGCAATGACCTGAGCATCGCGCGGCAACTGGCGGAGTATACGCGGGCGGTGGCCGAGGGAACGGCGGCGACGCTGCGCGAGCTGGGGCAGCTATCAGTGGATTTGGGGCAGGGCATTGCCGGCGCCGGCAACGCCGATTTCGACGCGCTGCGCGACGCAGCCATCGGCGTGGTGCTGACCGGCGTGGCCCTGATCGGCAGCTTTCTCTTCCTGCGCATCGTGGTGCGGTGGCTTCAAAAGGGAATCGCGCGCCGCGTCGCGGGGCGGGGCTGGATGCTGCGCATTGCCGGTGCGTTGGGCGGGGCGGGGATTGATGCCGGCTCGGTGCTGCTGGCCTGGGGCATCGGCTATGTGCTGGCGCTCAATGTGATCGGGGGGCGCGATGGTGCAATGGGCATCAACCAGTCGTTGCTGTTGAACGCGTTCCTGTTCGTCGAGATGACCAAGATGGTGGTGCGCTCAGTGCTGGCGCCGCATGCCGAGCCGTTGCGACTGCTGCCGATCAACGACAGCAATGCCGCCTATTGGTCGTTCTGGCTCGGGCGGGTGATTTCCCTGCTGGGCTATGCCTTCATGTTCGTATCGCCACTGGTGGCGGCCAACCTGTCGCTGGCGACGGGCGGCGGCATCCAACTGCTGGCGATGGTGACGGCAGTGATCATCGGCATCATCGTCGTCATGCAGAACAAGCAGCCAGTGCGCAACCAGCTGGCGGCATGGGCGCATCGGCGCGGCGACGACAATTACGGCCGCTTCATCATGGCGGCGGGCCAATACTGGCACATGGTGGCCATTGCGTATCTGCTGGCATTGCTGGTGGTCTGGGTCACCAATCCGGACCATGCGCTGCCCTTCATGATCGGCGCGACGATACAGACGGCGATCGCCATTCTGGTCGGCGTGCTGGTGGTGGGGTTCATCTCGCGGTTTGTCGGCATCGGGCTCAAGCTGCCCGACGACATAAGGCAACGCCTGCCGCTGCTCGAGGCGCGGCTCACCACCTTCGTGCCGACGATGATGAATATCGTGCGCTGGGTGGTGGTGGCTGCAGTGCTGGTCGCCATTGCGCAGGCTTGGGCGATTTTCGACTTCGTCGGCTGGATCTCGAGCGAGCAGGGGCAGGGCGTTGCCGGTTCGGCGATTTCGGCACTGCTGATCGTGGTCGCCTGTATCGTCGCCTATGTGGTGGTGGCGTCGTGGGTGGAGTATCGGCTCAACACTACGATCAACATGCCGACGGCGCGCGAGAAGACGCTGCTGAACCTGTTCAAGAATGCGTTCACGGTGGCGCTGGCGGTGTTCGGACTAATGCTGGCTCTGGGGCAGATCGGGGTCAATATCGCACCACTGCTGGCGGGCGCCGGTGTCATCGGCCTCGCCATCGGTTTCGGCGCGCAGAAGCTGGTGCAGGACATCATCACCGGCATCTTCATCCAGTTCGAGAATGTGATGAATGAGGGTGATGTGGTCGAGGCGGCGGGCAAGGCGGGCGTGGTGGAAAAGCTCACCATCCGCTCGGTGACGATCCGCGACATGAGCGGCACGGTGCATCTGATCCCGTTTTCGTCGGTCGACCAGGTGTCCAACATGGTGCGCGGCTTCTCGTTCTATGTGGCCGAGTTTGAAGTGTCGCGTGACAGCAATATCGAGGAGGTCAAGCAGGCCATGCGCGATGCCTTTGCGCAGGTGATGGAGACCGAGCACAAGGACGTGATCCTGGACGATCTCGATCTGCAGGGACTGATCGCGATCACCCCGGCCTCGATGAGTCTGCGGGCGCGCATCAAGACGCTAGCCGGAAAACAGTGGGGGCCGGGCCGGCTCTATAGCGAACTGGTGATGCGGATTTTCGACGATCGCGGGATTTCGACGCCGACGCCACGGGTATCCTACATACCGGGTCCGAGCGGCGGGCGGCTGCCGGCGGTGGGTGAACCGCCCTTCGCCTGACCGTTTTGTGATCGGTCGGGCGGTTTGCCTTAAGGCGATCTTAATTTGGTGGGTTAAAATAGTGATACGCGCGCCTGTTGCGGCACAGCGGCGCATTTGTTCGTGACTGAAGTATCCGCGTATCACGAGGCCCCGTCATGGTTTTGCTTAGCGGCAAATCGTTTTTCCGTCGCCTGTCGGCGCTGGCTCTGGCCGGCCTGCTGAGCCTTGGCGCGGTTCTCCCATCCTTTGCCAACAGCGCCGATTTCGTGCGCGGGCTGTGGCCCTTGGCCGAGGCCAAGGGCGTCAGTCGCTCGGCCTTTGAATCGGCCTTTGCCAATTACCGCTATCTGCCCAAGGTGATGGAATTGACCGGCAAGCAGCCGGAATTCTCGCAGACGGTGCAGCAATATATCGATCGCCGGGTGACGGCGGGGCAGGCGCAAAAGGGCCAGGCGATGCGCGCCGAGTGGAACCAGACGCTGACCGGCGCGACGCAGCGCTGGGGCGTGCAGCCCGAGATCGTGCTGGCCATCTGGGGCATGGAAACCAACTACGGTGGCTTCATGGGTGGTGAGCACACTATCCATGCTTTGGCCACGCTGACCGAGGGTGGCTATCGCGCCGACTTTTTCCGCGACGAGCTGCTGACGGCACTGCGCATCATTGCGGACGGTCATGTAAGCGCCGATAACATGATGGGGTCATGGGCCGGTGCGATGGGGCATACCCAGTTCATGCCATCGAGCTTCATGCGCTATGCGGTCGACTACAATGGCGACGGCCGCAAGGATATCTGGAATTCGGTGCAGGATGCGCTGGGCTCGACGGCCAATTATCTCAACAGCTTCGGCTGGCGGCCGGGTGAAACCTGGGGCTATGAGGTCAAGCTGCCGGCCGGATTCGATTTCGCCCGGGCGCGGCAGATGGAGCGGGCGCCGTTGAGCCAGTGGCAGGCCATGGGCATCCAGCGGGTGTCGGGCCGGCCATTTCCGCGGGCCAACGATACCGGGCGGCTCTATATGCCGGCGGGGGCCAATGGTCCGGCCTTCCTGCTGCTGCCCAACTTCGATGTGATCAAGCGCTACAACAATTCGGATAGCTATGCCCTGGCCGTGGGCCATCTGGCCGACCGAATTCTGGGTGGCGGCAATTTTGCGACCCCTTGGCCGGCGGGCGATTATGCGCTCAGCAAGGCGCAGCGGGCAGAGCTGCAGACGCTGCTCGGGCGGGCGGGTTTTGACGTCGGTTCGCCCGATGGCGTGGTCGGCCCGAAGACGCGGGCTGCTGTGCTGGCCTACCAGGCGCGCATGGGTCTGCCGGCCGATGGCTACATCTCGGGACGCCTGCTCGACACGCTCAAGCGTTAACCTGTCGTTAACCCTTCGGGTTCAACCTGACGGGGCTTAAGTAGAGGGCAGGCTTGTTTCCGAGGATTGGAAGCGCCTGCCCTCGCCCATTTCCGCTGCTCGATATTGCCGTGAGGGCGGTCTGCAAATATCGCTGTTCTGCGCTTCCGGTGCTCACGTACATAACGTCGGCTCCGCTCCGGTTCTCGAACAGCGCCATTTTCGACTCGCCCTGACGGCAATCTCATCGCGCGGACGCCGACACAAAATTCTCCATTTCTGCCTGTATGAAACTGTTCTCCCCAAGCTAGATCGTATGCCCATGTCCCGTCTTGTTTTGCCGTTTCGTCGTGCCGCGCTGGCGGTTTTGTTGTTGCTTGCTGCGCTAAACACGCCGGCTTTTGCGCTGTCCGTGATGGATCCGTTCAACCTGCCCGCGGCCATGGATAGCGGCACCACTAAGGTGGGTGACGGCATTGCCTATGCTGATGGGCCTCGCCACCGGCTCGACGTCTATGCGCCAGAGACGCGCGGGGAAGCAGCCCCGGTGGTTTATTTCATCTATGGTGGCGGCTGGAACCGGGGCGAGCGCAGCGACTACCAGTTTGTCGGAAGGGCGTTGGCCTCACGCGGTTTCGTCACCGTCATCGCCGACTACCGGCTGGTGCCCGAGGTGACCTATCCGGGCTTTCTCGAAGACAATGCCAATGCGCTCAAATGGGTGCAGGACAATATCGCCAACTATGGCGGCGATCCGAACCGGCTGTTCCTGGCCGGGCATTCGGCCGGCGCCTACAATGCCGTGATGCTGGCGCTCGACCCATCCTTCCTGCGCGACTATGGGGTCACTATGCCCATCCTGGGCGTCGCGGCCCTGTCGGGACCCTATGATTTCTACCCGTTCGAATATGGCGAAGTGCAGAACGCCTTTGGCACCGCGTCCAACCCGCAAGGCACCCAGCCGATCAACCTCGTGACCTCCGATACACCGCCGATGTATCTGGCGACCGGCACGACCGATCCGATCGTGCGAATGCAGAATACCGAGCGCTTTGCCCAGAGACTGAAGGATAGCGGCGTGTGGGTGACGACGCGGTACTATGAGGGTTTCGGGCACATGGAGCCTGTTATCGCCATGGGCTCGCTGTGGCGCTGGCGCGCGCCGGTGCTCGACGACATGGTGGCATTTTTCCAGATGTTCGGCGCGTTTCCGAGCGGCGTGCCCTATGTGGCGGTGGCGCCCGATCCGCCGGAACAGTTGCCGGATTCGATCGCGCCGATGGACCAGATCATCGCCCAGATGAATTCGATGTTCCAGCCGATCGAGAACTAGATGCGATCTAGCCAGAGCAACTCGCTTACAATGTCATTCCCGCGAATTGCGGGAATGCGTCTTTCAAGCGATGGACAACCAAGAATGGATTCCCGCCTGCGCGGGAATGACGCGTGGCTTGGGAAGCGGTCTCGACAAAATGGACGCCGGCCCTACCATCATCCGCATGATCAACCATCTCAGATTCGCCGGGGCGGACCCCGCTACCCAAAGGCAGGCGCTGGAAGGCATTATTCGCGATGAGCCGGTGTTGATGGCCGTGCTGACGCGGCTGCGAGCGCTCGAGCTACCGGACGCGTTGCTGTGTTCTGGTGCCATCTACAATACAGTGTGGAACGTGCTTACCGGTCGCCCAGCCCTGACCGGCGTCAAGGATGCCGACGCCGTCTATTTCGACGACAGCGATCTCAGCTACGAGGCGGAGGATGTGGTGATACGACGCGCCCAGGATACATTTGCCGACCTGCCGATTCCGGTCGAAATGCGCAACCAGGCGCGGGTGCATCTGTGGTTTCCGCAGAAGTTCGGTTCGCCCTATCCCCAGCTGCACGAAAGCGCCGAGATGCTGGTAAACTTTGCGTCCAGAACGCATGCGGTCGCAGCTCGGCTGGAGGCCGACGACAGCATGTCTATTTTCAGTCCGTTCGGGCTCGACGATATTTTTGCCTTTCGGGTGACGCCCAACCCCAAGCTTGATAACCGCAAGACCCACGAAACCAAGGGCGCGCGGGCTAAGACCGTCTGGCCCGAGCTGACCGTGGTTCCCTGGCCCGTCTAGGGTTCTGTTGGAACAGGGTTCATTTCCACCGAGGCTGCCGAGCGTTTGACCGGGCCGTGGAAGACCGCCTCGATGTTGTTGCCATCAGGATCGAGCACGAAGGCGCCGTAGTAGCCGGGGTGGTAGTGGCGCTCGCCGGGCGGTCCGTTGTCGGTGCCACCGGCTTCGAGCGCGGCTTTGTAGAATGCATCGACCATGGCCCGATCCCGGGCCTGGAAGGCCAGGTGGATATGGGTGGGAATGGTTTTGGCGTCGGCGGCGTCGACGAAGAGTTCGTCGACCTGGAACCAGCCGTCGCCGGATTGCTCGATCCTGACGCCGAGCGCACCGAGCGCGGCGGCATAGAAATGGCGGGTGTTGGCGACGTTTCTTGCCCTCAGGTGGACATGGTCGATCAGGCGTCCGGCGTGCCAGGTCATTGATGTCTCCGAGCTGGGTTAGAACAGAGCGCAAAACAAAGCCGCCCGGAACAGGTTCCGGGCGGCTTGGTATGCAAAAGGCTTATTCGGCTTCGTCGGCGGAGGCTGAATTGAGTTGGCCGTATTTTTCGACGCCAATCTTGTCGAGCAATTCGAGCTGGGTTTCGAGGAAGTCGATGTGACCTTCCTCGTCGGTCAGCAGGGCCTCGAACAGGTTCTTGGAGACATAGTCGCCCAGCTGTTCGCAGAGCTCGCGGCTGGCTTTGTAGGCAGCGCGGGCGTCGTACTCGCCGGCCAGATCGGCCTCGAGCACTTCCTTGATGGTCTGGCCGATTCGCAGAGGCGCGACGCGCTGCAGGTTCGGATGACCTTCGAGGAAAATAATGCGCTCGATCAGGCGATCGGCGTGATGCATTTCTTCAATGGATTCGGCGCGTTCCTTGGACGCCAGCTTCTTGAAGCCCCAGTCGTCGAGAAGACGGTAATGGACCCAATACTGGTTGACTGCGCCAAGTTCGAGGAAGAGGGCTTCATTAAGCCGCTCGATGACTTGTGCTTCGCCTTTCACGACGTACTCCACTCTGCTGTTTCTTGAGCTTTTCCAGGCCAATCTGGAATTCGACCAGGTCGGCCGGAGGATTGGCTTGCTGCGAGTGGTAGTTTTCGGTGACGCGGACGATAATGTCCACCACATTCGGCACGCAGCCGCCGCATTTGGCGCGGCGCTCGAGCTCATTATAGACCTTGGCCGGGACCACCAGCTGCCACGGATCGGCGCGCAGCAGATCAAGGACGATGTCCTCAATCTCCTTGGACGTGATCATGTTGCACTGGCAAACGAGCATGGGTGCGGAACTTGGTCAGAAGGGGCTTGCTGAGGCGCATAAAGCGACCACATTAGGTGAATGTCAAGGTCATGTAATGTCACGTCCCTAACGGGACGCGTCATTCCATGGCCGCGCTGCGGCTGCGCCGCGCTTGCGGTCAAGTGTCCGGTGGTAGCGGTAAGGTCAGGACTTGGCCGCGCTGCGGGAGCGGGCAGAAGTCAGGTGGTAGAGGTAGGTCAAGGTTTTGGTCTTGCGTCCAGCCATTGCAGGAGGAGGTCGGAGGGCATGGGGCGGGCCATGAAGTAGCCTTGGCCTTCGTCGCAGCCCAGTTCGCGCAGGTGGGCATAGGCGTGGGCGGTTTCGATGCCTTCGGCGCAAACCCGGAAGCCCAGGCCCTGGGCGATGCTGATGACGTGGCGCAGCAGGAAATCGTCGTCGCCTGGTTCCTTCAGCGGACGCACGAAGGACTGGTCGATCTTGAGCACATCGGCGGGGATGCGCGCCAGGTAGGACAGGTTGGAATAGCCCGAGCCGAAATCGTCGAGCGCGACGTCGATACCAGCCTCGCGCAGCCGGCCCAGTTGCTGGACGGCGCGGGCAGAATTGGTGGCGAGCGTGCCTTCGGTGAATTCGAGCTCGATATGGCGCGGTTCCAGCCCGGCGGTATCGCAGCGATGCAGCAGCACGTCGTCGAAGCCGGCCTCGGACAGGTTGACCGGCGAGGCGTTGATCGAGACCCGCATTGTATGGCCAGCGTCGAGGAACTTGCGGTTCTGCGTCATGGCGCTGCTCATGACCCAGTCGGTCAGCGGGCCGATCAGCGCGGTCTGCTCGACCAGCGGTATGAACTCGGCAGGCGAGATCGAGCCCAGATCGGGATGGGTCCAGCGCAGCAGCGCTTCCGCGCCATGGCAGCGGCCAGTCTGCAGGTCGATGCGGGGCTGATAGTGCAGTCGCAGCTGGTCGGGCGAGGCAAGAGCGGCGGGGAGATCGGCGAGCAACCTGAAGGCGCGAAGGTTCGCCGCATCGGACTGGTGATTGTAGAATGCGATGCCATTGTCGGCGCGGCGACTGTCCTGGGCAGCAACCAGGGCGGCGCGCAGCGACTCGGCGGCGCCGCGCTGCGCATCGAGCGGCAGCAGGCCGATGCCGACCTGGGACTTGATCGGAATCGCGTTGACAGAGATGGAGCCAGAAAAGGCTGCAGCAATGGCAGAGGCGACGAAAGGGTAACGCGTCTGATCTTCGACCGGGACGGCGAAGATGAAGCTGAGCACACTCACATGATAGACGGTGGTCTGGGGCGGCAGCAAATCTGCCAGCTGACGCACGCCGGCACGAACAAAGTCTTCGGCAAAGGCCATGCCGAGCGCGCGCAGGATCTCGTTGTAATGCTTGGCGTCGGCAAGGGTCACCAGTATGAGCATAGTGTCGCCCTCGCTTGCAGCGAGGTCGGTAAACTGGTCGATGAATTGCAGGCGATTGGGCAGGCGCGTGACATGGTCGTAGCGGCCAAGCTCTGCGAGGAACCGGGCGTCGAGACGATCCTGTACGGCAGCGGTTCCGCTGCCGGCCAAGGTCTCATCCGCCATATTGGTCTTGCGCCTTGCCTGCTGGCTCACGCGACCGTCCCCCCAGGCCCCGTTCGAGGGCCAATGTCGGACAATCTGCCCGAGCAGGCCTTAAGCCTCGGTGAATCCATACGTATCAGTGCGATGAGACGGAAACATTGTTACCGGTTTTTGCGTATCTTCGAGCGCAAATCAGTCCGGGGCCGCTATGGCGATATCCATTCTCAGCATCATCAACGTTCTCAGCCCCAAGGATGGCGGGTCGCGCAAGGTCGCGCGGGACGTTCCCTATGGGGCGGCGGCTCGTCAGAAGCTCGATATCTACGCGCCGCGCGACGCGGTTGGCCCTTTGCCTGTGGTGTTCTTCGTCTATGGCGGCTCGTGGAGCGATGGCGATCGGCGCAACTACGATTTTGTTGGGCGGGCGCTGGCGGCGCAGGGTTTCGTCACGGTCATTGCCGACTATCGCCTGCTGCCCGAGGTCGAGTATCCCGAATTCCTGGAGGATTGTGCCGAGGCCTTTGGCTGGGTCGCGGAGCATATCGGGCAGTATGGCGGTGACGCGCAGCGTATGGCACTGATGGGGCATTCGGCGGGGGCGTATAATGCAGCGATGCTGGCGCTGGACCCAGCCTATCTCGCTGAGCGAAACCTGCTCGGACGGGTGCGCTGCCTAGTGGGCCTTTCTGGGCCGTATGACTTCTTTCCGTTCGATGGCCCGATAACGCTGCGGACCTTTGGCGCCGTGCACGAACCGACGACGACGCAGCCGATCAACCACGTGACGGCAAAGGCTTCGCCGATGTTCCTGGCAACTGGTGACAAGGACACGCTGGTCTACCCCCGCAACACCGTGGCGCTGGCGGCGCGGCTGCGCGCGGCTGGCGTTGATGTGTTGGAGCGGCACTATGAGACCTTGGGCCATCCCGGTACGCTGCTGGCGCTGGGGCGTCCGGCGCGGGGCATTGCGCCGGTATTGGCCGACGTGGCCGACTATCTGCAGAGCCAGCTCGGCTGAGCCAAGCATTTTCCCTGCTGCTGCCGTCTTGCTCCGCAGGCGGGGTTGGATAGAGTGTGCGCGCGGCAGGGGCGCAGGGAGAAAGCTCATGATCGAATTGAACGGCACGATCGGGAGGGCCCGCCGGTGGACCGGCCTGTTGCTCGCCCTGAGCGCATCCCTGGTCGCCACGCCTGTTCTGGCCGCAGCATTCGACGACTGCGCCGCCCAGGCGGCAAGCCAGTATGAGACAGGATTTGCCGATATCGGTCGGGAGACCTGGGAGATCGACACCGATGCGGCGATCGCCGCCTGTACCACCGCACTCGAGGCTGAGCCCAATTCGGCCCAGCTCAAGGGGTGGCTGGCCCGTGCCCATTTCGCCGCCGGCGACACGGCGAGCGCCATAACACTGTTCGAAGAGGCGGCTGCGGCAGGCAATCCGCTGGCGCTGGCGATTTTTGGCGACATGCTGATCACTGGCGACGGTATCGATGTCGATATGGAGCGCGGTGCGCGGCTGCTGACGCAGGGCGCCGAAGCCGGCTTCGCGCTGGCGCAGAACAGCCTCGGTCTCAGCTATGATTTCGGCGAAGGCCTGACGCAGGATTATACGCAGGCGGCGCGCTGGTATCGCGCGGCGGCCGAGCAGGGCATGAGCAAGGCGCAGTCCAATCTGGGCCTGATGTATCAGGAAGGGCTGGGCGTGCCGCGCGACTATGTGGCGGCGGCAGCGTGGTTCGAGCGCGCGGTGGCGCAGGGCGATGCTTCAGGCCAGGTCAATCTGGGCAAGCTGCTGCAGGACGGGTTGGGTCAGCCGGCCGACGCCAAGCGGGCGGCGGACCTCTATCAGCTCGCCGCCGACCAGGGCGACATGTATGGCCAGAACAATCTGGGTTTCCTCAAGGAAAACGGGCTGGGCGTGGCCGCCGATATCCCATCGGCCGCAGCACTCTATCAACAGGCCGCCGACCAGGGCCTGCCGCTGGCCAAGCACAACCTGGCGCTGCTGTATGAAGACGGGCGCGGCGTCGAGCAGGATTATGCCAAGGCGCTGGTGCTCTACAAGGAAGCGGCCGAGGGCGGGGAGATGCGGGCGGCGGTCAATCTGGGCCTGCTCTATCTCGATGGCAACGGCACCGATGTCGACTATGACGAGGCGCTGAAGTGGACGCAGCTGGCGGCCGATAACGGCCAGCCGATCGCGCTCAACAATCTGGGCCATATCTACGAGAATGGCCTGGGCGTGGAGAGCGATATCCAGGCTGCGGTCGACTATTATCAACTCTCGGCCGATCAGGGCTATGAACTGGCGGCGGACAATCTGGCGCGCATCCTGGCGGCCAGCGGCGGCGATGACGGGACGACAGGCGCCGATGACGGCACCAAGATCAAGACGAAGTAGCGTCTAGCGCGAACGCTCCTGCTGGCGCCGCGCCGCGATGACGGCAGCCGATGCGGCGGTGCGGTGCGACGAGGAGAAGAACTCGCGATAGGCCAGTATGCCAATGGTGACCAGGCACACCGCGATCGGCAGCCATTCGGAAACGAACCAGGCAACGGTGGCGACCGAGAAATAGTAAGCGCGGATGCCGGCGTTGAAATTGCGGGCACCAAGCGCGTTCATCGCCGTGATGGCATCGATCTCCGGCTCGGAAATGGCGCCGCCGCGCTCCATGGCGCCCAGCATGATGCAATAGTGGTTGAACTGGCGCAGGGACAGCGTGAAGGCGAAGAAGGCCAGCACGAACATGGCCAACATGACCACCAGATGCAGCTGCACATCGAGCACGGTATAGACGCGCTCGAGCGACAGGGAATCGAGCGCTGCCATCAGGGCCGGTACCTGTCCGAAGACGGCGAAGATGGCGAGGATCAGCAGCACGGCGGTGGAGGCCAGAAAGCTGACCGAGCCCATGATGTTGCCCGACAGGATCGCATCAAACGGGCTTTCCCGTACCGCGGCATTGGCCACCCAGCGGCGGCGCTGCATGTTCATGATCGAGGACAGCGACGGCCGCAGCTTTTCCACCTGCGGCACGATGATGTTGTAGGCGAAGTAGCAAAATAGCGGGAAGAAGGTGGAGATGAGTGCGAACGACATTCTATGCCCCGCTATAGACCTACCGCTTGATAACCCACGGCGTCATTCCCGCGAAGGCGGGAATCCACTCTTCAACCGGTGAGTTGGCGAAGAATGGATTCCTCTCGTCAGATCGGCCGCGGATAGCGGCGGTGGATGGCGTCGATGCCGGCGAGCACCTCGGCGGAGAGCGTAACATCGACCGAGCCGATGGCGGTCTTGAGCTGGTCGATGCTGGTGGCGCCAATGATGGACGACATCATGAACGGGCGGGTCAGAGTGAAGGCGATGGCCATCTGGGCCGGGTCGAGGCCATGCTGGCGGGCGAGGTCGAGATAGGCGGCGATCACGGGCTCGGAGTGCTCGTTGAGGCGCCAGAACGATTTCTGGTAGTCCAGACGGCTGCCCTTGGGCACCGCTCCGTTCTGGTATTTGCCGGTCAACATGCCGCCGGCGAGCGGCGAATAGGCGAGGAGGCCGACCTGCTCGTGGTGGCTGAGTTCGGCCATGTCGAGATCGAACTGGCGACGCACGAGATTGTATTCGTTCTGCACCGAGGCGACGCGCGGCAGCCCCTTGGCCTCGGCGATGCGCAGCCATTGGGCAATGCCCCAGGTGGTCTCGTTGGACACGCCGATATGGCGAATCTTGCCGGCTTTGACCATCGCGCCGAGGCCTTCGAGCATGTCCTCGATATTGGCGAGCACGTCCGCTGTGTCCTGGGTATGGGGGGCGTAGTCCCAGTTGCCGTCGAAATTATAGCTGCCGCGCGAGGCCCAGTGGATCTGGTAGAGATCGATATAGTCGGTCTGCAAGCGCTTGAGGCTGGCATCGACGGCCAGCGCGATAGTCTTCGCATTGGCGCGGGTGTTGTCGCGCAGGAAGTCGACACCCCCGCCAGCGATCTTGGAGGCGAGGATCCACTTGTCGCGCTTGCCGGTCCTTTTGAACCAGCTACCGATGATCTCCTCGGTGCGGCCCGAAGTCTCAGGGCTGCGCGGCACGGCGTAGAGTTCGGCCGTGTCCATGAAGTTGAGCCCGGATTCCAGCGCCAGGTCGATCTGGGCATGGCCCTCGGCCTCGGTGTTCTGGCTGCCCCAGGTCATGGTGCCCAGGCAGATTTCGGTAACCCGCAGATCGGTGCGGCCAAGCGGCTTCAGTTTCATGGGAAAGCTCGGAGCTGGTATGGAAGTTGGCGGCACACTAACCCATGCCAACAAAATTGGTAGGTCGGGCAGGCGCTAAAATTGCTTCGTCAAAAAACCGTCACGCAGTGCCGTTTTGGGGTTGAGCTATCCGGTGCGACCACCTATATACCCCTCACGTTCGTGGCTCAGGCCGCAGCGATGACGGCAAACCCGCCATTGTTATCAACGTTTGTCGCGGGATGGAGCAGCCCGGTAGCTCGTCAGGCTCATAACCTGAAGGTCGCAGGTTCAAATCCTGCTCCCGCAACCAAAAAGCCCCAGTTAAGCCAAGTGCTTAGCTGGGGTTTTCCTTTTGCCGCCAGTTTCTGACCGAGCCGCTGGAGCTGGAGAGGTTATGCAGCACCAGGCCGGCTTATGGCGCCACATAGCCTCCATCGACGAGATGGTAGCTGCCGGTGATGAAGGAGGCTTCGTCCGAGAGCAGGAAGCAGGTGAGCGCTGCAACTTCCTCCGAACGGCCGAGCCGACCGATCGGGTGCATTGCGGCGATAGCGCCGAGCGTCGCGGCGTCGAGGTTTTTTGAAAGCAGCGGGGTATCGATGAAGCCGGGTCCAACCGCATTGATGCGAATGCCCTTTGCCGCATATTCGATGGCCGCGACCTTGGTGAGGCCCAGCACGCCGTGCTTTGCCGCGACATAGGCCGAGGCATTGGCGAAGCCGACCGAACCAAGGATCGACGCCATGTTGACGATGGCGCCACCTCCGGCCTGCAGCATGGCCGCAATCTCGTATTTCGTGCAGAAGAAGACCGAGTTGAGATTGACGTCGATTACCTTCTGCCAGCCATCGAGCGGATAGTCGGCAGTCTGCGCGCTGGGGCCGCCAATGCCGGCATTGTTGACCGCCAGGTGCAGCGCACCATAGGTACGCACCGCAAACGATACCAACGCGTCCACTTCTATTGGATCGGCGACATTGAGCTCAAAGGCGGCCGCCGTTCCTCGCGCCTGTTCGATGGCGTGCACGACCCGCTCCGCACCGGACAGGTCCATGTCGGCCACCACGACCTTGGCTCCCTCTCTCGCCAGTTGCAGCGCCACCGCCTCGCCTATGCCGGAAGCACCCCCGGTAACCAGGGCGACCTTATCCTCAAATCTGCTGCTCATTGGCTTGGTCCTTGCTGTTGATCGGCTTCGACCGAGTGGGGCTCGAGCGTCTTCAGATAGGCGATGATCGCCGTTGCCTGTTCGGGGTCGAATTCAAACTGCGGCATTTCGGGATGCGCCGTCACAATGCCTTCGACGAGCGCCTCGGCGAGGTCCTCGACATCGTACCGCAGGTAGAGTTCCCGAAATCTGGGTGCGATGGGCAGCGGGCTGTCGCCGGTCATTTCCGTGGCGTGGCAGTCGGTGCAGTACATCTGCACGAGGGCTCGCCCCGCGACGACCGGATCATCGGCAAGAGTTGGGACAGCCGAGACAGTTACCAGCAAGAATGCCCAGGACGGTATGCTGAGCCGGTTCATGCTGATGCGATCGCGCTCTCGACCTCGGTCATGGAGTGTCCTGTCAGGTCCTTGGCGATCTCGCCCTTGAGCTGGGCCGTCAGTGCCTTGTGGTAATGTTTGCGCATCTCGCCGAGCGCGCGCGGCGCAGCAATGATGACCAGCCCATCGATGGCGCCGCTGAGCGCCTGCTGGTTCAGATAATCGACGATCCCCGCCGAAAATCCGTCCTCATCGGCCTGGCCATGATCGGGATTGCCCGAACTGCTCTGGTGCCCGCCACTGGTGCCGGCGCTGTTTTCGATGGTCCGGCGCGGCAGAACCTCGAGCTGCATGCCAGCCTCGTCGCCTGCGTTGCGGAACAGGTTGAGCTTTTCGCCGTCGGCAACGGCAACTGTCGTGCCCTTTGCAAGCATCATGGGACGTCTCCTGGTGGTTAGCTGTACGATGCGGGTCGGCGAGAATCGTCGGATCACACGATGCTGCCGTCGTAAGGATCGAGCAGTCAGGTGACTCCTCATCCCGCCTCACCACAGCGCACCACGCCGCGAATGGTTGCGTGAGCATCGCAGCCGTTGCACAGGGCTGCATTGTCCCAGATCAAAAACCACCTCACGAAAGTGGCGGTGGGTTAGGCGTCAGAATCCGTGTGGTCTGGTCTGGGGCCAACGATGGCATCGTCTCGGTGCCGTCGCTGATCGTCGGTCGGTCTTTCCGTTTTCGATCAATGACTTGATCTGTCATAAAAGCGGTCGACAGTTGGCGTGACAGGCGTACACTCGTTCCGTACTGCTTCGTCGAGGAAACATGCATTCCACCATCCAATTGATCGACCTGCTTGGCGCCGGCGCGTTGCTGCTCTGGGGCCTGCGGATGATCAAGACCGGGGTGATGCGGGCGTTCGGGGCGTCGCTGCGGCTGTGGATCGCCAGGGGCACCGGTAACCGCTTTACCGCAGTGCTGTCGGGCATCGTTGCCACGCTGGCGCTGCAATCGAGTACGGCGACGGCGGTGATAACCGCGTCCTTCGCGTCCAACGGCGTGATCAAGCCGCGCATGGCGCAGGCGGTGATGCTAGGCGCCAATGTCGGGACGTCGATTGCCGCCGTTATCCTGTCGCTGGATGTGCACTGGTTCGGCTCGGCGATGATCCTTGTTGGCGTCATGGTGTTCTCGCTGAGCAAGTTCACGCGCGGCAAGGGTGTCGGGCGAGCCATACTGGGGCTCGGGCTGATGCTGCTGGCCTTGCAGCTGGTCGGCAATGTGACCGAGCCGCTGCGCCAGTCCGAAGTGATGATCGCCATTCTGAGCGGGCTCCGCGATGCGCCGGCCTTTGCGCTGATATTGGCAGCTGTCCTGGCGTTCGTTGCCTCATCGAGCCTGGCCGTGGTCCTGTTTGTGGCGCTGCTGGCGTCGGCGGGTATCGTTTCGGCGCCGCTGGCGGTGACGCTGGTGGCGGGGGCCAATCTGGGTGGCGCCATTCCACCGCTGCTGGCGGTCCTGCGCGAGGGCACCGAAGCCCGCCGGCTGACGCTGGCCAACCTCGTCGTGCGGGCAGTTGGTGCCATTCTGCTGACCAGCCTGGCCGGGCCTGCGGCGGGACTGCTGCAAGCCGTGCTGCCCAACGGGTCGGCACTGACCATCGCGGCCCATATCGGCTTCAATCTTGCCCTGCTGGTGCTGTTTCTGCCGCTGCTCGGGCCGATTGGTCGCTTGGCGGCTTTGGCCATTCCGGAACCCAGCTCACCGGAACGCGGCACCAACTATCTCGATGACAGCGTGCTGGACACGCCGACGATCGCGCTGGCCGCAGCTGCGCGCGAGACGTTGCGCGTCAGCGACATCGTGTTGCGCATGCTGCAGGGGAGTCTGGAATCCCTGCGCAAGCCGGGCTCTGCGGCGCGCAGTGCCATTTCGGTGCTGGATGACGATGTCGATGCCCTCAACCAGGCCATCAAGCTTTACCTGACCCGGCTCGACCAGACCGAGCTCGACGAAGACGATGCGGTGCGGTCCGCTGAGATCATGGGTTTCGCCATCAACCTCGAACATGTCGGCGATATCGTCGAGGGCGGGTTGTGCGAAGCCGCGGCCAAGATGGGCAAGCGTAAGCTCAGCTTCTCGCCCGATGGGCTGGCCGAGATCGTCGCACTCTACGAAAAGACGATCAGTAACATGCAGCTCAGCCAGACCGTGTTCATGACGGGCGATGCGCAACTGGCGCGCCAGCTGGTGGCGGCCAAGGTCGATGTCCGGCGCCTTGAGGCCCGGTCGGCCCAGGCCCATATCCAGCGGGTGCGGGAGCGCGTGCCGGCTTCGGTGGAAACCAGTTCGCTGCACCTGGATCTGCTGCGCGACCTCAAGCGCATTACCGCCCATCTCGCGTCGGTGGCCTATCCCATCCTTGAGACCAAGGGCGAACTCGACGAAAGCCGCCTGCGGGATGCTGTGCCGTTGCAGGCCAAGATTGTTCCGGAATAGCGAGCTTGGGGGGCTCAGCGTGCTGCGGGAGGTCTATGGGCCGGACTGTGGTCTATCCCGATCCGGTGTCAGGCACGCCGGTGGTCACGCCGCAATAGACGGCGGTGCGGTTTCACCTCAGACTATGGGCGCATTGATCCGCTGGGCCGTGAAGGGCACCAAGGTGAGATGATTTTACGCGGCCATCAGGCGAACCAAAAGCCGGCCGCGCTCAGGAGGAGGCCCCATGTCCGACAAGACCACCAGCCTGCGCGATGCGGCGCTGCATTTCCACGAATTCCCCAAGCCCGGCAAACTCGAGATCGTAGCGACCAAGCCCTTGGCCAATACGCGCGATCTGTCGCTGGCCTATTCGCCGGGCGTCGCCATTCCCTGCGAGGAGATCGCGGCTGATCCGGAGGCGGTCTACAAATATACTTCCAAGGGCAACCTTGTTGCGGTGATCTCGAACGGTACCGCCGTATTGGGGCTGGGCAATATCGGGGCCCTGGCATCCAAGCCGGTGATGGAAGGCAAGGCGGTTCTGTTCAAGAAATTCGCCGGCATCGACTCCATCGACATTGAGGTCAATGAGCAGGATCCCAAGCGCTTCATCGAGATCGTCGCGCCGCTCGAGCCGAGCTTCGGTGGGATCAACCTCGAGGACATCAAGGCGCCGGAATGCTTCGAGATCGAGGAAGCCCTGCGCGAGCGCATGAACATTCCGGTGTTTCATGACGATCAGCATGGCACGGCGATCATCGTTGCGGCTGCCGTGCTCAATGCCATGCAGCTCGTCGGCAAGGACATTGCCAAGGTCAAGATCGTGACCTCAGGCGCCGGTGCGGCGGCGATTGCCTGCATGAACATGCTCATTGCGGTGGGTGCGACGCGGGAGAATATCTGGATCGCCGACAGCAAGGGGCTGGTGACCAAGGCGCGGCACAACAATGTCGATCGCTGGCGGGGGGCGTTTGCGCAGCAAAGCGACAAGACCGAGCTGAGCGAAGTGATGGCTGGGGCCGATATCTATGTGGGCCTCTCCAAGGCGGGCGCGCTGAAGCCCGAGATGATGAAGGACATGGCGCCCAATCCGCTGATCCTGGCGCTGTCCAACCCCATCCCCGAAATCATGCCGGAGCTGGCGCGCGAAGCGCGGCCGGATGCGATGATCTGTACCGGGCGGTCGGATTATCCCAACCAGGTCAACAACGTGCTGTGCTTCCCGTTCCTGTTCCGTGGAGCGCTCGATTGCGGCGCGACCGTGATCAACGAGGAGATGAAGGCCGCGGCGGCGCATGCGATCGCCAGGCTGGCGCATGAGCCGGGGCTGGAGGCTTCGGCGCATGGCGTGCCGGCGATTTTCGGGCCGGACTACCTGATCCCCAATCCGTTCGACCAGCGGCTTATACTGCGCATCGCGCCGGCAGTGGCCAAGGCGGCGGCGGAGTCGGGCGTTGCGCGGCGGCCGATCGAGGATTTTGGCGCCTATCGCGATCAGCTCAATCGTTTCGTGTTCCGTTCGGGTCTGGTGATGAAGCCGATGATCGAGCGGGCGCAGGGCGCCGGCAAACGCATTGCCTTTGCCGATGGCGAGGACGAACGGGTGTTGCGGGCGACGCAGGTGATGCTGGAAGACGGCATTGGGCGGTCGATCCTGATCGGGCGTCCGGGTGTCATCGAGCAGCGTATCGAGCGCTTTGGATTGACGCTCAAGGCTGGTCGCGACTTCGATATCGTCAATCCCGAAGACGATCCGCGCTATCGCGATTATGTCTCCGATTTCCACGAACTGGTTGGCCGCAAGGGTGTGACGCCGGATACGGCGCGGACGATCGTGCGCACCAACACCACGGTGATCGGCGCGCTGGGTGTGCGACGGGGCGAGGCCGATGCGCTGATCTGCGGGCTGCAGGGGCGGTTCATCAAGCATGCGCGGGACATTCAGTCGGTGATCGGGCTGGCGCCGGGAGCCAGTCAGCTGTCGGCTTTGTCGATGCTGGTGATGAGCCGGGGCGTGTTCTTCCTCGCCGATACCTATGTCAACATCGACCCCAGCGCCGACGAGATCGTATCGATCACGCTGCAGGCGCGCGACCACCTCAAGCGCTTCAATATCGAGGCCAAGGCGGCCTTGTTGAGCTACTCCAACTTTGGGTCGCGCGAGGGGGTGACCAGCGAGAAGATGCGGGTGGTCTATGAGAAGCTTAAGGAAGCGGCGCCTGACCTGGTGGTCGATGGCGAGATGCAGGGCGACCTCGCCATCAACGCCGAATTGCGCGAGCGGTATGTGCCCAATTCGGTGCTGAAGGGCGAGGCTAACCTGTTGATTTTCCCCAATCTTGAAGCGGCCAACCTGTCGATGACGCTGCTCAAGGAGCTCAACAATGCCCTGCCGGTGGGGCCCATCCTGATGGGCACGCAGCAGCCGGCGCATATCCTGGCGCCGTCGGTCACCAGCCGCGGCATCGTCAACATGGCGGCGATCGCAGCGACCGAAGCGCTGGCACGCGACTGACGAAAGCCAGATATTGCCGGGGCTGCATGCCCCGGCGAGCCTGCCGGTGGTGAGGATGCCGCACGTCAAAACGGCAACATCCGTTGACAACATGAAGCGTGTCACGGCAAACGCTCATCCATATCGGAGCCGCGCGTCTGTCGGGCACTCCAGGCGGGCCATTGCAGATGCTCAATTCCATAGTGTGGCGGCGATAATGGTGGTGCCAAGCGCAGTGGCCGGTCTGCTCCGGCGTCCGGCACGGCTGGGCGACGAGGTCTATAGCGCCATCTTCGCGCGCATCATGTCGCTGGAAATTGCCCCGGGGGCGAAGATATCTGTCGACGCTATGGCAAGGCAACTGGGCGTGTCGCAGACGCCGATCCGCGAAGCGCTGGCGCGGCTCGAAAGCGAGGGCCTGGTCAACAAGACCCATCTGATCGGCTATAGCGCGGCCCCGCAACTCAGCGCCAAGCAGTTCGCCGAGCTCTATGAATTGCGGCTGCAGCTGGAGCCGTTCGCGGCGCGCAAATGTGCCGAGGCGATTTCGGACGATGTGGTCAGCCAGCTCGAGGCGCTGTGCGCCGAGATGGAAGCGCTGGCGCAGAGCGAGGGCCTCGAATCCTATGCCCAGTTCGCCCAGCTCGACATGGCGTTTCACGACCAGATCGCGGTCAGCGCCGGCAACGAGCTGGTGGTGGAGGCGTTGTCACGGCTGCATACGCATGTACATCTGTTCCGCCTGCTGTTCCACACGCGGGTAACGCGGTCGGCCATCGACGAGCATGCGAAAGTGGTGGCGGCGATAAAGGCGCGCGATCCTGCCGCGGCCGAGGCGGCGATGCGCGAGCATATCGAGCGCTCGCGGGATCGGTTCAAGGCGAAATACGCGCGCTAGCCGTCGTGGCGATCGACGCGCCAGCTGTCGAGCAGGCGGTGTGTTACTGCCGTGGCTGCGTCCGGGTCGCGGGCAATGATGGCGTCGAGGATGTCCTTGTGGAAGGGCAGGCCGCGCTCCTGGCCCGACAGCACCTGATCGGCTGGCGAGATAGCGCGGTTGGCGAAGATCGCCACGGCGAGCAGGTCGATGAGCTGCGAGTAGATCATGTTGTGCGTCGCCGCGAAGATGGCGGTGTGGAAGCGCAAGTCGGCGTCGGCATGCGCATTGATGTCGCCGATGGAGTCGGCCATGGCGGCATAGGCCTGGCGGATACGGTCGAAATCGGCTTCGGTGCCACGGCTGGCGGCGCGGGCGGCGGCTTCGGGTTCGAGGACGCGACGCAGATCCTTGATCGAGCGCATGATCTCGAGAGAGGGGCCGGTTTCGTAGTACCAGACCATCACGTCAATATCGGTATGATGCCAGAATTGCGGATCGCGCACGCGGGTGCCGACGCGGGTCTTGATCTCGACCAGGCCCTTGCTGGCCAGGGCCTTCATGGCCTCGCGGATGACGGTGCGCGAAATGCCGAACTGTTCGACCAGTTCGGGCTCGTTGGGCAAAGTCGAGCCGATGGGGAATTCACCGCCGACAATGCGACGGCCCAGGCTGTGGACGAAATAGCCGAAGATGCCGCGCCGCTGGATCGTGCCGTGCCGCTTGACGAATTCGTCATACGGCGAGGTGGTGACGAACAGCTTGGGGTCGCCGTGCATGCTAGCCGGCAAGACCATGCTGGCGGCTGAGGTCGGCCAGATCGAGCTGCGGCCTTGCGCCGATATGGCTGATGACTTCGTGCGCCGCGAGGCAGCCGGTTTTAAGCGCGGATTCGAGGGTCTGGCCACGGGCCATGCCGAGCAGGAAGCCGGAGGCGAAGAGATCGCCGGCGCCGGTGGCATCCACAACTTTGTCGATGGGGAAGGCAGGAACCGATGTCACTTCGCCATTGTGGATGGCCATGGCGCCTTCGGCGCCCATGGTGATGGCGGCCAGCTCCGCATCCTTGGCGATCTCGCGTACGGCGGCGCCCAGGTCGTCGGTCTGATAGAGCGACTTGAGCTCGTGCACGTTGGCGAAGACGTAGTCGATGGTCTTGGAGCGGATCAGATCGAGGAATTCGGCGCGATAGCGATCGACGCAGAACGGGTCGCTGAGGGTAAAGGCAGCGGCGCGCTCGTTCTTGTGGGCATAATGGGCGGCGAGCACAAAGGCCTTCTTGGCTTCGACCGGGTCCCAGAGGAAGCCTTCCATATAGGTGATGGCGGCGCCGCCGATCTCGTCGGGCTTGATGTCCTGTTCGGTCAGCTGGTGGCAGGCACCCAGATAGGTGTTCATGGTGCGCTCGCCGTCGTCGCTCAAAAAGATCATCGAGCGGGCGGTGAGGGCGCCATTCTTGAGGCGGCTGGTATTGTAGTAGACGCCGATGGCATCGAGGTCGGTTTCGAACACATCGCCCAGCAGGTCATTGGCGACCTTGCCGACAAAGGCGGCGCGACCGCCGAGCGAGGCGACGCCGGCGGCGGTGTTGGCGGCGCTGCCGCCCGAAATCTGCTGCCGGCCCAGCGGCATCTTGGAGTAGAGGTCTTCGGCCCTGTCCGTATCGATCAGGTGCATGATGCCCTCGCTCATGCCCTCGCGCTCGATGAAGCCCGGCTCCACCGGGGCAATGATATCGACGATCGCATTGCCGATGGTGAGGACGTCGAAGCGGGTCTGGGTCATGAGGGCATCAACTCAAGCAAGCAGGGCAAAATTCCGGGACGGTTTTGCCATGCCTTGGCCCTCATGCCTAGTGCCACGCCCTCGTGGTTCGAGGCGCTGAAGAAGCGCACCTCACCATGAGGGCTACTGGAATGCTCACCTAGAGTAGCTCGGGATGAGGTCTCCTATGGTTTTCAGCAGGCCACCACGTTCACCGCGAGGCCCGCCAGGCTGGTTTCCTTGTAGCGTTCGCTCATGTCGAGGCCGGTCTGTCGCATGGTTTCGATGCAGGCGTCGAGCGGCACGGCGTGGGTGCCATCGCCTTTGAGGGCCAGCGATGCGGCGGTGACGGCCTTCACCGCACCGAAGGCATTGCGCTCGATGCAGGGGATCTGGACCAGCCCGCCCACGGGGTCGCAGGTCATGCCCAGGTGGTGCTCAAGGGCGATTTCGGCGGCGTTTTCCACCTGTTCGGGCGTGCCGCCCATAATGGCGCAAAGGCCGGCGGCGGCCATGGCCGAGGCGGAGCCGACTTCGCCCTGGCAGCCGACTTCGGCGCCGGAGATCGAGGCATTGTGCTTGATGATGCCGCCGATGGCGGCCGAGGTCAGGAGGTAATCCCGGACCGCGTCGGGGCCGGCGGCGGCGTTGAACTTGAGGAAGTATTTCATCACGGCCGGGATGACGCCCGCAGCGCCGTTGGTCGGGGCGGTGACGACGCGGCCGCCGCCGGCATTCTCCTCGTTGACGGCCATGGCGTAGAGGCTGAGCCAGTCATTGGCCATCAGCGGGGTGATTTCGTTGCGCTGCCATTGCGCGTCGAGCTGCTGGAAAATGCCGCGGGCCCGGCGCTTGACGTTGAGGCCGCCGGGCATGATGCCGTCCTGGGCTATGCCGCGGTCGATGCAATTGCTCATGACCGACCAGATTTCGTCGATGCCGCGATCGAGGGCGACGCGCTTGCGTGTCGCTTCCTCGTTAGCGCGCTTCATGCCTGCGATGGACAGCCCTGAGGCAGCCGCCATGGCCAGCATGGATTTGGCATCGGCGAAGGGATAGGGCACGTCGGCCTGGTCGGGGGAAGCATGCTTGAGGGCTTCGAGCTCCTCGGCGCTGACAACGAAGCCGCCACCGATGGAAAAGAAGGCGCGGCGCAGCAGCAGCTGGCCATCGGTATCATAGGCGGCAAATTGCAACCCGTTGGGATGGCCGGGCAGGGCATTGCGCTTGTCGAAGACGAGATCGACTGCCGGCCGGAAGCGGTATTCGGGATGGCCGGGCGGTTGGACGATGCCACTGGCTTCGACGGCGGCGACAAGACCGTCCATCGCATCGGGATCGACGGTCTTGGGATCCTGGCCGCAGAGGCCCAGGATAACGGCGCGGCCGCTGCCGTGGCCGATGCCGGTGAAGGCAAGCGAGCCGTGGAGGCTGGCGGTCAGCGCTGCAGGCCTGGCATTGACGGCGCGGGGCCAGTCGCCGGTCTTGAGCTCATCGAGAAAGCGGCGGGCGGCGGTCATCGGACCCATAGTGTGGGAACTGGAGGGACCGATACCGATCTTGAAGACGTCGAAGATGGATAGAAACATGGGGCCATTGTGCATGATTGTGCGCCGTGGGCAATCGGGCGAAGCGGGCGATTGTTTCGCAAACGGCAACAGTGCGTGGCGATGACGGGCGTTGTGCCTGGTGACGCGGTAGTCGATATCTGGGGCAACACGAATTCAGGAGATGCGCCGATGGCCGACTATCATTATCGCGAGGGGAGGGGCGCCGACGCGACGGCACCGCTATTCTTCGTTTTTCACGGCACGGGCGGCGACGAGAGCCAGTTCTTCGACCTGGCCGGCGAATTGCTGCCCGGCGCCCGGGTGATCGCGCCGCGCGGCGATGTCAGCGAAGGCGGCGCGTTGCGCTATTTCCGGCGGACGGGCGAAGGCGTCTATGACATGGACGACCTGCGGCTGCGGACCGCAAAAATGATCGAACTGGTCACGGCCCGCAAGGCCGAGGGTTCGGCCCGCGCGGTGGTCGGGCTGGGCTATTCGAACGGCGCCAATATCCTGGCTTCGGTGCAGTTCGCGGCCCCGGAGCTATTCGACGCAACCGTGCTGATGCATCCACTGATCCCGTTCACGCCGCCCAAGGCGGATTTCAGCGGCAAGCGGGTATTGATTACGGCGGGTCGGCGCGATCCGATCGGGCCGGCTGCGGTGACGCAGGCGCTGAGCGACTATTTTGCGAGGCGTGGGGCCGATACGACCCTGTTCTGGCATCAGGGCGGGCATGAGCTGCGGCCGGAGGAATTGCAGGAGGCACAGCGATTTCTGAAGCCGGTCGGCGCTTAGGACTTGCCCGGTTCTCCGGCAGCGGCAAGTATCGCGCGCAGTCGGAGGACGGACATGACGAGATTGATCGCATTGACGCTGGCCATGCTGGCGGGCCTGGTGACGACGGCAGCGGCGCAATATTGCCCAAGCACTGATGACGGCGCCTGCAGCGACCGCTGGAACGCGCTCGGCTTCGCGCTGAGCGAGTTTGAGGATATTGCCGGTCAGGCCCTGGGGCCGGAGGCTGCGCAGTGCTTTGCCGCGGACAATGCCCGCTGGCGGGATGCGGCACGCGTGGCTTGTGCGGGCGATGCCTGTGTCAATGCGCTCTATGCCGACCGCATGTCGAGCCTGTTGGTCTTCGTGCCGGAGGCCGAGACGGTGGAGGGGGTCGACTTCGTCACGACGCCGCAACTGGTGGCGGTGATCGCACCCGAGTTTGAGACGGCCGAACCGGCAGACCCCGAGCGCGCTCCAGATTTCGAAGCGCGTGGCATGCTGCTGCAGGCCAGCGAAGACATCAACCATATGGGCCTGGCGCTCAAGGATGCGCGCGGCCGCGATCTGGTGCTGGTGCAGGAGATGGATATCGGCAACCAACCCGGCCATGCCTTGGTGATCGGGCTGATAGATGGCGAGCCGCAGCAGGAGTTTTTGGTACGTGGCGGCGGCGTTATCAGTGCCGATGGGGAGCCGAAGGACTTCGCCAGCAATCAATGCCGTTTCGTTTACCGGATGCCCATTCCGGACAACTAGTCATCCCGTCCCATCCCTATACCAGGCCGTGATCCTTCATCGCCTGCTCCTCGTCAGGCGTCACATAGGCGAAGATCTTCGCTTGGCCGCCGGCTGTGGTGACGCAATAGAAGTTGGTGAAGGTCACGTGGCCGGATTTGCCTGACTTGTTGATGTAGGCGAAATCCCAGTCGACATCGGCCACAGCGTGGCAGTGATCGAGTTCGATCACGTGGATGCCCTTGATGGTCATGTGCTTGCCGCCGACGGCGCGGTAGTGGGCGTAGCCCTTGGGGATCATTTCCCGGAATTTGTCGTCGTTGGCCCCGCCCATCACACCCCTCGGGCTGGATTCGACGAAGTAGGGGGCGAAGGAATCGATCACGCCGTCCACGTCGTCTTTCGGCGGGTCCTGCAGGGCGGCGTCGGCGCGTTTTCCATAGGCATCGAATAGGGCACGGACCTTGGTTTCGAGCGGGCTCATGGTGGAACTCCCTTGCTTTCAACATAGTAACGCAAAGGCCATTGAGGCGTTCAATGAATCGTCCGGCAGCAACATGTTAACCGGCGGCAGGACGAGATCGGCCGGCTGTCAGCCGCCCTTACCGAAATGGCGGTTGCTGTGGACGATCAACGCGACTGCTCGAAAGCCGGGTTCGCGAGCACCGGCATCGCCAATTGTCGTGGCTTCATGGCGGCATTCTGCAATGTGGCCAAGGGCGAGGGGCGCAACCGGGTGGTGGTGTTCGACCCTGAAACGGCCTCCGAGGTCGATCCGAAGCTGGCCCGGCGCTGACAATTGTCGGTCGGTCCCGACCGTGTATAGTCCTCGCGCTTCGGAGAACATCGCCATGCGCTTGGTCATCGCTGCCCTCTTGTTCGGAATGTCGCTGCTGCTGGTGCCGGCGCAAGCCGCCAGTTTTTCGTGCGAGGCGGCAGAAACACCGGTCGAAAAGTCGATTTGCAGCGATGAAACGCTGTCCGCCATGGACTCGACCTTGGCTCTCGCCTTCGCGCATGCGATGGCCGGGCTGACCGAGGAGGCCGGCATCGTCGCGCGACAGGGCCAGAGCGACTGGCTCAACTACATCGATACGGTCTGCGCCGACGAAAACCTGCGCCGAGGTACGGTGCCGGAATTCGAACGGCCAATCTGCCTGCGGCAGCTCTACCTCGAGCGATTGGCCATCCTCGAACAGAACCGCTTGGTCCATGGCTATCGGTTCTACACGGTCGACCGCTACGCCGCCCTGGCCAACGACAACCCCGAGTTCAAGGTGGCGCGCAAGGTTACGTCGAGCCTGCGGATCGATGGCTTCGACGCCTTTGCGCTGGCTTTCAATGCCGCTGCCGCCGAGATCACGACTGCTTACTCGGGCAAGTACAAGGACTTTGCCGGAAAGGCTGCGGACGACACGAAGGCGCAGCAGGACAACGCGGTGCTGATGCGGATCGTGGCGCATAATGATGCGCTGTTGTCGGTGCGACTGGACACCGCGCGATACAACCACGGTGCCGAATACGATACGAGCTTCGGTATGTTCCATTTCTGGTTCGACGAGGCGCGACCACTGGAAGCGTCCGACCTGTTCGAGCAGCAGGGGTGGCAAGAGACGCTGGCTGTTCTCATCGCGGAGCGGATCGCCCCCGATATTCTTTACGCGCCAGCCGTCGATGCCGCAGATGTGGCTTTCGCCGTCGACGATCCGCTGCAATGGAGCTTCACGGACGCCGGCATGATGGTCGAGTTTGAGCCCGGCCAGATTGAACCGGCCGGTAGCCCGGCCGTTGTGGTGCCCTGGTCGGTGCTGGTCGATGTGATGACGTTCAGGGGCGCCGATATCAGCATATGGAACTAGCGACTATGATGCCATCTCATCCACCGGCCTCCAGGGGAGGCACCGTGATCGTCTACCGCATTGCTGCCATCGCGATGCTCTTTCTTGGCCTTTTGGCGGTGCCGGCCGCGGCGGCCAGCTTCGATTGCGCCAAGGCGTCGACGCCGTTCGAGCACGCCATCTGCGACATGCCCGATCTATCAGCGGCTGACGAGGTGCTGGCCAAGGCGTTTGCGACGGCGACGGGCGGGCTGACCAAAGAGGCGGTGGGCGTGATGCGGGCGGACCAGCGCAACTGGCTGGACTTTGCACAGCGATCCTGCACTGACGATGCTGAGCCGCTGACGTCGGGCCGCTATGACGAGGAGGCGGCCGGGTGCCTGCTGCAGGCGTTCGTGACGCGCAGCAACTCCCTGGAATTGAGCCGGATGCAGGGCGGGCACCGTTTCTATCTCAAGAGCTTCCATGTGGCGCTGCCGGACCCAGCCGAGGCGGCCAATCCGGACTCGTATTGGAAGGTGGCCAGCCACGAGCTGGTGCTGCCGCTGCTGGACAATGACGATCCGCTGGCGGGGTTCTTCAACGACTATGTGATGGAAAATGCCCTCAACCAGACCGATATCGCCTCGCTGGCCAACGGCGGCGATGTGGAGGAGCTCGACCCGTCGGCCGATGCCAGCGTGACGCTGGCGGTTAAGGAAGTTGTGGGCACCACGCGGATCACGCTGCAGGTCAGCAACTACTGGTATGGCCACGGGGCGGCGCATGGCAATTGGGGCATCAGCTACCTGCACTATTACGTGCCGGAGGGACGCGGGCTGATCGCGTCCGATATGTTCAGTGGCGAGGATTGGAAGACGACACTGGTCGAAGCGGCGTGGGAACAGCTGCAGGTCGAGCACAAGGAGTGGCTGCAGATCGAGTCGGCGGGCGACATTGCCGAGATCGTGGTCGAACCGTCGCGCTGGGACCTGTCGGACGCCTATGGCCTGGTGATCCAGTTCGAGCCCTATGAGGTTTCGGCCTATGCCTATGGCGCGCCGACCATCACCATTCCCTGGGCAAAGCTCGACAGCATCAAGGCCGAAAATCAGGACGTCGTGCGCTACGGTATGTGATGCAGTTCAAGGTGACCTATTCGCGCTATCTGCCCGAGAAGAAACGGCTGGAATTCGCCGCTTCGGGCGAGCGCAATGGGGCGACGTTCACTGTTGTGACCGAGGTGACGTGTCTCAAGGAACCCAAGACGGCGGAGAATATCCACCTGGTGGCACTGGCGCGGTTGACGGAGATCTTTCGACGGCAGAGTGCTTCGGGAAGATAGGCGGCCCTCGTGGTTCGAGGGTCGCAAGAGCTCCCGCCTCACCATGAGGGCTACTGTGAACTCGATGTACCATGAGCCCTCATGGTGAGGTGCGCTTCTTCAGCGCCTCGAACCACGAGGGCGCGGCAGGGTCCTAGGCCTTGAGGTCGGCCCATTCAGGATGGCGGCGGAATTGCGCGACCACGTAGGAGCAGACCGGGGTGATCTTGAAGCCGTTCTGGCGCGCGTCGGCAATGGCGTGGGCGACCAGTTTGGCGGCGATGCCGCGACCCTCGAAGGCCGGCGGGACGCCGGTGTGGTCGATGATGATGGTTTCGTCCTCGCCCTTGCGGAAGGTCATTTCAGCTTCGGCATCGGGCGACAGCTTGATGAAATAGCGGCCGCGGGTCGGGCCGTCTTCGCGCACGACGGTCAGTTCATTGTCGTTCATGGTCAGGACTTCCGCTTATACTGCAACAGCATATGGGCGCAGTGGCAGAGCGGGTCAACCGGTCAAATCCGGGTGACGTCCTCAAGCAGTTCAGGGAACAGGGCGCGCTCGGCGAGGAAGGGGTGGATGGCGAGGGCCGCAGCCATGTCTCGCAGCGCCAGAGCCTCCTTGCCCTGGTTCTTATACATGACGGCCCGACCGACTAGAGCGCCGAAATGGCGCGGCTCGAACTCCAGGACCTTCTCGATATCGGCCATGGACTGATCGTAGTTGCTGAGCAGGTAATAGATGGTGGCGCGCTGATTCCAGGCCTCGGCATAGGTGGGATAATCGGCGACGATGTCGTCGAGCGCGGCGATGACCGCGGGGAAATCGGCCTGCTGGCGCAGCATCAGCACGTCCCGCATGCGGGTGGCCAGATCGGGATCGGCCGGCGTGGTCCAGTAAAGCCAGATCTGATCGGTGATGGCGCGGGCCGCAGTTTCGTCAGGAGCGGACTTGAGCTTGGCGAAAAGCGCATCGAGAGCTGCGCTTTCACGCTCGGTTTGTGCCAGCGGCGCCGGGATGATTGCGGAAAAAGCGACGCCCGGCCCCAGAAGGGCGGTCAGGACGAAGCGATACCTGATGATCGAGCGACGCATGATAGTCCCGAACGTGATCCCTATCGAGGCCGTCCGCAAGACATCACTTCGTGATCAGTGCACTTCTTCCTTGGCGGCCCAGCGGGCCTGCAGCGAGCGGCCGAAACCGCCGAGCCAGGGTGCGAAGAACAGCAGGGTGCGGCGGTGGTAATGCAGCAGGATGAATAGCCCAGCCAGGATCAGCGTGCCGACGACAATCACCAGTTCGAGCGACAGTCCGATCGACTTGAGCCAAGCCGTCAGCAGCATGCCGGGCAGGATATGGGCGGCGGCCCAGGCAAAGGCCGAGGTGACGTTGATGATGGTGAAGTGGCCGTATTTCATGCCCATGATGCCGGCCACACCGGGGATCACGGCCTTCACGCCCGGAATGAAGCGGCCGATGAACACGGCCTTGCCGCCATGCCGGGCGAAGAAGACTTCGCCCCGGGCGATCAATGCCTTGTGGTTCTTGAACGGCCAGATTTCCTTGATGGAATCCTTGAGGAAATGGCCGATCGTGTAGGAGATGGCGTCGCCGATGATGGCGCCGATCACGGCGGCGAAATAGACTTCCCAGAACGGCAGGCGACCCTCGGCGATGATGCCGCCTGCCATCAGCAGGACGGGGGTCGAGGGCACGAAGAGGCCGAGGATGAACACGGCCTCGCCGATGGCCACTGCGAAGATGAACCAGAAGGTGAGCCAGAAATTGCCTGATATGGCGTCGAGGAAGCTTTCAAGGTAGGCCGACACGGTGTGGAAGATGTCGAACATCGTGCTATCGGTCTCATCGCGCTGAACAGTGGTGCGCAACGCCCACCGGTGCTTGACATATGGCTGGTCGAGCGCCGACGCTCAAGCCCTATCCTTCTGGAATGTCCCAATGAGTCCGCTTCTGCATCACATGATTGCTTCCGGGCCGCGCCCGGTCGCGCCGTTTTCGCATGCCGTCGAGGCTGATGGCTGGGTGTTCGTCACCGGGCAGATGCCGACCGATCCGGCAGCACCGGATGCGCCATTGCCCGAGGGCATCGAGGCGCAGACGCGGCGGGTGATCGAGAATCTCAAGGTGGTGCTTGGTGGTATCGGGCTTGGGCTCGAGCATGTCACCATGGCGCGGATTTATCTGACCGCGTTCGAGCGGGACTATGCCGCGCTCAATGCGCTGTGGCCGACATTTTTCGAGGCGGGCAAGCTGCCGGCGCGGACGACGGTGGGGGTGACGGCGCTGGCGGTTGGGGCGCTGGTGGAGATCGATCTGGTGGCGCGGAGGGACTAGGGCCGCCCGCCCTCGTGGTTCGAGGCTCGCGAAGGGCTCGCACCTCACCATGAGGTCTCAACATGCGCAGTTGAAGAAGTAGCCCTCATGGTGGGGTGCGCCACTTGGCGCCTCGAACCACGAGGGCGTGTAACCTCAGGCGCTGTATGCCTTCACGTTCTGCGTCTGCTCACCTAGCCCGTCGATGCCCAGGTGCATCACGTTGCCGGGCTTGAGCCAGACCGGGTTCGGCTTGATGCCCATGCCCACGCCAGGCGGGGTGCCTGTGGTGATGATGTCGCCGGGCTGCAGGCTCATGAACTGGCTGACATAGCTGACGATGTGGGCGACGCCGAAGACCATCGTTTTGGTCGAACCGTTCTGGTAGCGGTGGCCGTCGACATCGAGCCACATGCCCAGTTGCTGGGGGTCGGTGACTTCGTCCTTGGTGACCAGCCAGGGGCCGATCGGGCCGAAGGTGTCGCAGCCCTTGCCCTTGTCCCACTGGCCGCCGCGCTCGGTCTGAAAGTGGCGCTCGGAGATGTCGTTGACAACGCAATAGCCGGCGACGTGGTCGAGGGCGTCGGCCTCGTCGACATAGCGGGCTTCCTTGCCGATGATGACGCCCAGTTCGACTTCCCAATCCGGCTTGATGGCGTTTTTGGGGATGATGACGTCGTCATTGGGGCCGATGATGGCGCTGGTGGCCTTCATGAAGATCACCGGCTCGGCGGGTACCGGCAGGCCGCTTTCGGCGGCGTGGTCGGCATAGTTGAGGCCGATGCAGATGAACTTGCCGACATTGCCAACGCAGGGGCCAATGCGGTCACTGCTGCTCAGCTTGGGCAAAACGCCGATATCGACGGCGCGAATCTTGGCCAGGCCTTCCGGGGTCAGCGTGTCACCACCGATATCGCCGACGATGCCGGAGAGGTCGCGGATGGAGCCGTCTTCGGCCAGGATGGCGGGCTTTTCGGCGCCCTTGGCACCAACGCGCAGCAGTTTCATGGGATACTCCGGTTCTGGTTGGCCACGGTCCTAGCGGCTAACATGTTAGTCTGTCGAGGGCGACCTTGGTCCAATCGGTTCGATTGCCCCGATCACGACGGGCGAATGATGCCCTTCTTGAGGATGATGTTGCCGTAGAGGCGGCTCTCGCCGGTCTGGACGATGGCCGCTGCCGTCTTGGCACGATCGTAAAAGGCAAAGCGCTCGAGGGTTGAAAAGCCCATCTTGGGCTCGTGGCGATGAATGATCTCTTCGAACAGGTCGTAGATCGGCTCGCGGGCCTGGGGGTTGCCCACCACGGCCATGCCGAACGCGGCCTCGTCGACGAATTCGTCGAGCGGCATCACGGTCAGCACGGCGTCGAGTACGTCGGTTGCCGAGCGGCCATCGACACGGATGAGCTTCGGTCCGAGAAAGGCGGCGGGAAAATTGGCGTCCGCAATGACGATCTCGTCGCCGTGACCCATGGCGCGCAGGGTGGAGAGAAGCTCGGGTCCGAGCAAAGCGGGGATATTCTTGAGCATGATTCCTCGTGTTTCACTGCGGCAAATGATGCCGCGGTCATGTTTTGCGCCTACCCGAACGGGAAGCTGTCCTGATCCGTGCCTAGCGTATGGCCATCGGCGAACATGTCGGGGTGTTCGCGGGCGAAGGCGAAGAGCTCGACCATGACCGCGTCGATATGGGCGCGGATGGCCTTGTTGGCTTGGTCCTGATTGCCGGCCAGGATGCCATCGAAGATCGCCTGGTGTTCGGCAATGGTCAGCGCCAGGCGGCGGGGGGTGATGATCAGACGGCGGGCGCGATCGAGATTGGCGCGGGCCGAATCGATGATGCCCTTGACCTTGGTGAAGCGCATCGAGCGGTAGATGATGTCGTGAAACTCGATGTCGATCTGGTGGAAGGCCTCGGAATCGTCGCGCTCGGCAGCCTCGCGCTGGGCGGCCATATTGGCATGGAGCGCCTCGGTCAGCGTGGCATCGTGGCTGCCGATCAGGACGCGCAGGGCTTCGGATTCAAGGCCCTTGCGGATGAGCATGTATTCGCGGACATCGGCAATGCGGACCAGCGACACGGTGGAGCCGCGCTGCGGGGCGATATCGACTAGGCCCTCGATCTGCAGGCGCGCCAGGGCTTCGCTGACAGGGAAGCGGGAGACGCCGAGCTGTTCGCAGATGGCGGATTTGTCGATGACACTGCCGGGCGGCAAAGCCAGGGAGACGATCGCCTGGCGGATCGCACTGGTGACGTCAGCCGTCACGCTGCCGCGTGCCAAAGCCGTTGGGCGAACGAGAAAAGAGTAAGGACTTTGCGCTGATCTCATGCTAACATGTTAGTTAGAGCCGTGGTGCTTTACAACGCCCATCGCTGCTGATTGCGGGCGCAATCTGGCGGCAAATGGTCCCGGCGTAAAGCGCAGTTGAGACCCAGCCCCCTGAAAGCATCCCCATGTCCGAAACCATGACCCGTCCCGAGGCCAGAACGCTGGTGCTCAATGCTGCCGACAATATCGCGGTGGCGCTTGCCAATCTGGAGGTCGGCACGGCAACGCCACAGGGCGTGACCATCGTCCGTCGCGTGCCGCGCGGGCACAAGTTCGCGATGCAGGGCATTCGGGCTGGCGAGGCGATCGTCAAGTTCGGGCAGATCATCGGCTTTGCCAATCAAGCCATTCCGCCGGGCGACTGGGTGCATGAGCACAATTGCGGCATGGGTGGCCCCGACGGCACGCTGACGCATGACTATGCGTTTGCCGAAGGAGCCGTGGCGCCGGAGATGATCCCGCTGGGGCAGAGGGCAACGTTTCAGGGGTATCGCCGGGCCAATGGCTCGGTCGGCACCCGCAATTATATCGGCATCCTGACCTCGGTGAACTGCTCGGCCACGGTGGCCAAGTTCATCGCCGAGGGCATCAATCGCTCCGGCATTCTTGACGATTATCCCGAAATCGATGGCGTGGTGCCGTTCGTGCATGGCACGGGCTGCGGCATGGAGAGCCGGGGCGAGGGCTTCGATATCCTCAAGCGCACGCAGTGGGGCTATACGTCCAACCCCAATCTGGGCGCGGCCATGCTGGTGGGGCTGGGCTGCGAAGTGTTCCAGATCGGCCGGATGAAGGAAATGTACGGCATCGTCGAGAGCGACACGTTCCAGACCATGACCATCCAAGAGAGCGGCGGCACCAAGAAGATCATCGAATGGGGCATCGAGCGCATGAAGGAAATGCTGCCGGTGGCGGCGCGGGCCAAGCGCGAGACCATCGATGCGTCGGAGCTGACGCTGGCGCTGCAATGCGGCGGCTCGGACGGCTATTCGGGCATCACCGCCAACCCGGCTCTGGGCTATGCCGCCGATATCCTGGTGCGCAATGGTGGCACCGCTATCCTCAGCGAAACGCCGGAAATCTATGGCGCCGAGCATCTGCTGACGCGGCGCGCCGTATCGCGGGAAGTCGGCGAGAAGCTGATCAGCCGTATCCACTGGTGGGAAGACTACACGCAGCGCAACCATGGCGAGATGAACAACAATCCTTCGCCGGGCAACAAGCTGGGTGGTTTGACCACCATTCTCGAAAAGTCACTCGGCGCGGCGGCCAAGGGCGGCACGACGCCGCTGACGGCGGTCTATGAATATGCCGAGAAGGTCACCGAGAAGGGCTTTGTCTTCATGGATACGCCCGGCTTCGATCCGGTTTCGGCGACGGGGCAGGTGGCGGGTGGCGCCAATATCCTGGCGTTCACCACCGGGCGCGGCTCGGCCTATGGCTGCAAGCCGGTGCCGTCGATCAAGCTCGCCACCAATTCGGACATGTATGCCCGCATGCGCGAGGACATGGACATCAATTGCGGCGATATCGTCGAGGGTGTGGGTGTTTCCATCGAGGCCAAGGGGCAGGAAATCTTCGACCTGATGCTGCGCGTCGCCTCGGGCGAGCCGACCAAGTCGGAAGCTTTGGGCTATGGCGACAACGAATTCGTGCCGTGGCAGGTCGGGGCGACGATGTGAGCAGCCAGCAGAAAACGGTCGACTATATTCTCGAGCAGACCGCCGATGCTGGGACGATGACGGCCAGGAAGATGTTTGGCGAATACGGCATGTATTGCGACGGCAAGGTCATGGCCTTCATCTGCGACGACCAGCTGTTCGTCAAGCCGACCGAGGCGGGGCGGGCCTATCTTGGCGAGGTGACGGAGGCCGAGGCCTATCCGGGATCGAAGATGTATTTCCTGATCGATGGCGATCGGTGGGATGATGCGGAGTGGATGGCGGGGCTGGTGAAGGCGACAGCGGATGCACTGCCGGCGCCGAAGGCGAAGAAGGGCAAGTAGCACCCCACTAGCGACGCTGTGGTTAGGCGAGCCGATACACACTCCCAACCCGTTCGGCGCTGGTCCGGGCGTCGCCAACGTCACCGACCGCATAGGACGCCAGTCGTTCCAGCCGCTGCACCGGCAAGTCCCGCCGATCCGGATCGCCGATCATCACGTCGATGCCTGCCGCTGCGCAGCGTTCGAGGAACGGCAGCATCAACGCCGCCACATCGGCATGGTAGAACACATCGCCCGCGGCGATCATCTCGATCTCCGCCGGTGGCGCGGCGCGCAGGTCGACATCGATCAGTGCAACCTCCACCCCATTCGCCGCTGCATTGAGGGCAATCGCCGCACGGCCATTCGGGTCAATCTCCGCGGCGGACACAATTGCCCCGGCCTTGGCCGCAGCGATTCCCACCAGCCCTGAACCTGCCCCCAGATCCAGCACGCGCTTGCCCGCGATCAACTCGGGATGCTCAACAAAATGGTGTGCCAAGGCCAACCCGCCGGCCCATGGGAAGGCCCAATAGGGCGGCGGCGGATCGGTGTCCTCGGGATTGGCGAGGCGTGAGAGCCGGCTGCGGGCATGGGAGACGTAAAGGCTGATCGCGGGCAGCGACGGCAGCGGGCGCAACTCGAGATTGGCCACGATGAAGGCGGTGATCGGATCGGTCATCGTCGCGCGCAGTCAGACCACTTCGGGCTCGGCGTTGGCGCGGGCAAAGAAGATCGAAACCTTGAGCCCGGCGCCGGGGACCGAATCCACTGTAACCTTGGCCTTGGCATTCTGCCCCAGCGAATGGACGATGAGGGCGCTGAGCTTGCCGGGCTTGGGCCAGGTCGCGCCTTCGGCAAGGCCCACGCCGTCGTCGGAAATGGTGACGCGGCAGCCGGTTTCGTCGACCAGCGAATGCAGCGAGATCGTGCCGCCGTCGCGGCCGACAAAGGCATATTTGAGCGCGTTGATCATCAGCTCGTTGACCACTAGCCCCGTGGGCATGGCCACATTCACCGAGACCGGCCAGGTATCGACCTGGAGATTCAGGCGGATACCCTCGACGGCGTGAGCCGCCATCACGGCCGAGGCTACCTGGCTGAGATAGACGCCGAGATCGACGCTTTCCGATTGCCCATCCTCGGAGAGCGATTGGTAGAGCAAAGCCAGCGAAGAGATGCGTCCGGCCAGGCGCTGGAAGGCCTGGCTGCTGGTATCATCGGGCATGTTGCGCGCTTCGAGGCGGATCAGCGCGGTGATCATCTGCAGGTTGTTCTTGACCCGGTGCTGCAGCTCCCGCAGCAGCGTGTCCTTTTCCTGGATCTGGGTCTTGAGGCTGGCCTCGTTTTCGGGCGTGCGGTGGGCCGTCTGGGCGAGCGCAACCAGCCGGAAGGTCGGGTTGCCGGCATCATCCTCGATGATGTTGGACCAGGCGTCGACGGTAATCTCCGTCCCTTCGCGCTTGATCAGGAAGGTGCCGATATAGTCGTCGCGCAGGGCAACGGCCTGGCTCAGGGGTTCGCCATTGTCGCGCGCGACGGCATCAGGGGGCAGCACTGCCCATGGCCGACCCTGCAGCTTATCGGCCGACGTGCCAAGCAGCCGTTCAAACTCGATATTGGCATAGGCAAGCCGCTCTTCCGGCTGCAATTCGGCTACGGCTATGCCAAACGGCACATGGTCGAGGAATTGCTTGAACCGGTCGCTTTCGAGCGCATCGGACAGGTTGGGCGTATCGAGCAGCTCCCCAACGGACGCTGCCTCCTTATCTTGGTCGGTCAAAGCTACATTCCGGTTATCGCCCCTTATCACCCATACCAGCTTCGCTGAGCGTCTGGCAGATAATCTCTAGGGGCGCCGTAAGCCGCTGGCCTGAAATAAGTGGTCACGACCTATTGGCTGCCGGTGATGAAAGCCGCTTGCGGCGAGGGCCGCCGAAGGTGACGTTGGATATGTAGGATGAAGGGGCCAGGTTCGTCGCTCAACGACTGGCCTTGCGTGCAGCATTTTCGGCCAGTCGGGCCCTCACCAGACGATGCACAAGTTCGGCAGGCAGCGGTTGGCTCGGCTGGAAACGGATCGTTCCCTTGGACGTGTCCATGCCCTTGAGCGCATCCGCGAAAATCTCCATTACCGCCGGGCTCTGAACATAGAAGGCGCAGTGGTTTCTGGTTGCCCCGAAGGATACCAGAGCGCCATCCTGGCGGAATGCGGGGATGCCATAGCCGATATATTCCTCGGCGTCGGGCGCGGCATGACGGATTTCGGCGCGCAACGCCAACAGAGCTTGCTGCTGCTCGACGGGCAGTGGCGCGAGAAAATCGAGGGTGGTCTGGGCGATGTCACTCAAGGCCGCTGCAGGCCGGTGGCGCTGACATAGGTGGTCATGACGTATTGGCTGCAGGTGATGAAAAGCCGGTTGCGGCGGGGGCCGCCGAAGGTGACGTTGGACGTCTTGGCGCCGGTCTTGATGCGACCAAGCAGGGCGCCCGCGGGATTGTAGACGTTCACGCCCAGGCCGGCGCTGGTCCAGATGTTGCCCTCGGTGTCGAGGCGGAAGCCATCGGGCAGGCCGGAATCGATATCTGCAAAGAGTTTGGGATTGGTCAGCCTAGCGCCATTGACGTCGAACTGCCGGATATGGGCCGGCCAGTCGGGGTCGTGGCTCTGGCCGGTATCGGAGATGTACAGGATGGACTCGTCCGGCGAGAAGGCCAGCCCATTGGGCTTGGCGAAGTCGTCGGCGACGACCGTCAATGAACCGTCTGAGGGATCGAAGCGGTAGACGTAGCAGCCGCCCTGTTCGGGATCGGCCTTGTAGCCTTCGTAGTCGCTGAGGATGCCGTAGGTGGGGTCGGTGAACCAGATGGTGCCATCAGACTTGACCACGACGTCATTGGGTGAGTTGAGGCGCTTGCCCTGATAGGTGTCGACCAGCGTCGTCACCGTGCCGTCGGGCTCGGTGCGCAAGACGGCGCGGGCGCCATGCGAGCAGGAGATCAGCCGGCCCTGGTTGTCGCGGGTATTGCCATTGACGTAGTTGGAGGGCGTGCGGAAGGTGGTGATACCGAGGTCGGGCACCCATTTGAGCATGCGGTTGTTGGGAATGTCGCTCCAGACCAGGTAATTGCCGTCGGCGAACCAGACCGGACCTTCGGCCCAGCGGCAGCCATCGTAGAGCACTTCGAGCGCGGCGATGCCGATTGCCAGGTCGTAGAATTTCCTGTCAATGAATTCGAGCGCTTCGCCGCCGACAGCCATGCCGTTCCTCCCGGTCTTTGTGGCATATGACGGGATGGCCGGAGCGGTGGCAAGGGTCATGCGTGGCGCATTGCAAGTGCAAGCGCGGGCGCATTGACGACTAACATGTTAGTTGCTAGGGCAAGACAACACCGGAGCCCGACATGGCCGCACTCGATAAGATCCTGACTGTCGACGAGATGAAGGCCAAGGCGCGTCGGAGCGTGCCCAAGATGTTTTTCGAGTATGCGGATTCGGGCAGCTATACCGAAGGCACCTATCGGGCCAACGAAAGCGACTTCAACAAGATCAGCCTCAAGCAGAAGGTGGCGGTCAATCTTGAGGGCCGCAATCTCAAGACCAAGATGCTGGGCAAAGAGATCACCATGCCGGTGGCCATCGCTCCGGCAGCGACGGGCGGCATGCAGGTGGCCGATGGGGAGATCAAGGCGGCCAAGGCAGCCGAGAAATACGGCATTCCGTTCACGCTCTCGACCATGGCGGTCTGCTCGATCGAGGATATTGCCGAGAACACGACGGCGCCGTTCTGGTTTCAGCTCTATGTGATGCGCGACCGCGGCTTCATCGAGCGGCTGATCGACCGGGCCAAGGCCGCCAAGTGCTCGGCGCTGGTGCTGACCATGGACCTGCAGATCCTCGGCCAGCGGCACAAGGATATTCATAACGGGCTGTCGACCCCGCCAAAATTCACCGCCTATTCGATCTGGCAGATGATGCAGCATCCGATCTGGTGTGCGCGCATGCTGGGCACCAAGCGGCACACGTTCCGCAATATCGTGGGGCATGTGAGTGGGGATCACGACCTGGCGTCGCTGTCGGCCTGGACGGCCAGCCAGTTCGATCCGGCGCTTAATTGGGCTGATGTGAAATGGGTCAAGGAGCGCTTTGGCGGCCCCGTCATCGTCAAGGGCGTGCTCGATCCTGACGATGCGCAGGCGGCGATCGACAATGGCGCGGATGCCATCGTGGTGTCCAACCATGGCGGGCGGCAGCTCGACGGCGCGCCGTCGACCATTCGCGTGCTGCCCGAGATCGTCGAGCGGGTGGGGCACAAGACCGAAGTCTATCTCGATAGCGGCATTCGCTCGGGTCAGGATGTGATCAAGGCGTTGGCCTACGGCGCCAAGGGCACGTTCATCGGCCGGCCGATGCTCTATGGGCTGGGCGCAGGCGGCGAAGCGGGCGTGACGCGCGTGCTCGACATCATCCGCAAGGAGCTCGATACGACCATGGCGCTGTGCGGCGAGCGCGACATTCTCAATGTCGGGCTGCACAATATCTATTCGAACGATATTCCGAAGCGGAATGCGCCGGTGGCTGTACGTGGGTAGTTTTCGTGGTGTCATTCCGGCGGGGGCAGCAAACCATGCGGTGACCCAGCCGCGCGCTGGATTGGCGAACCACGGACATGGATTCCGGCCTTCGCCGGAATGACCCGTGGATGGGGCGATTTCCTTACAGCCCCTGATACCGATCCGCCGTCACATCGCCCTCGGTCAGCTGCGCATAAACCGCGCCTGCCACAGCTTTCATCTGCGCCTCGGGCAACGTTCCCACCACCGTGCAGGTGATGCGGGCATTGGCCCAGTAGAACGCCTCCGCGCCGTCGTAGTTGGCGAACTGGTAGGCCGGGGCGCGATCGGCGAGAGCGGCGGTCACATAGATGGTGACGCGCTGTTTGGCGGCATCTTCGTACATCAGCTGGGCGGCGCGGCCGCCGGTATCAGGCTCGCCGGGCAACAGACGTCCGCCAACCAGGGTGAACCCTTCGGCTGTCAGGTCGGGCATGCCCAAAGTGGTGTCGAGGCGGTTGGAAAGCCAGGTGGAGAGATGCTCGCTGTCGTCGCTGGCGACCTCCACGGCATGGCGGTTTTCGGCGACATAGACGGTGTGCGCGTTGACGGCGTCGGCGATCAGCCGGGCGCTGGCGGGTTGGGCTTCGAGCAGCGGGCGGGCGAACCAGCCGGTGCCGAGACCGAGGCCGACCAGTACCACAGCGGCAGCCGCCCAGCGCCAGGACCGCATGCGACCCCGATCGATTTCGGCGGCGATGCGGCGCGGCTTGAGGCGGGCCGGGACGGGCTCGGCGCCGGCGGGCGCAAAGAGGGTCCTGATGGCGTCGTTCTGGCGCTGCATCAGCGCGAGTTCGGCGGTGGCATCGGGATTGAGGGCGAGCCAGGCTTCGACCCTAGTGCGTTCGGCGCCGTCGAGTTGTCCATCGGCATAGGCCATCAGCGTGTCGCGGGTGATCTCGCTCATTTGACAGTCCTCAGATGCGGTTCGGCCGGCGTGCCGGTGGCAAGGCGCAGGGCCGCGCGGGCTCGGCCGAGGCGGCTCATCAGCGTGCCCAGTGGGATATTGAGGATGTCGGCGGCCTCTTGATAAGGCAGGCCTTCGAGAGCGACGAGCAGCAAGGCTTCCTTTTGCTCCTGTGACAAGGTGTCGATGGCACGGGCCATCTCGGCCAGCGCGATATGACCCGGCTGTGGAGCCGGGGTCGAGGGTTCTGGAACGCTGTCGATGTCGACTGTCTCGCCCCGTCTATGGGAGGAACGGAGTGCGTTGCGATAAAGGTTCAGCAGGATTGTAAACAGCCAGGCGCGGACCGGTCCCGATGGACGGAACAGGCCGCGCCTGGAGATAGCGCGTTCGAGGCAATCCTGAACCAGATCATCGGCCAGGTCAGCATTGCGCGTCAGCGCCCGGGCATAGCGCCTGAGGGCCGGTACGCAGGCTTCGACCTCGTCGAGAAATTGGTCCATGAACCGCCTAGGCTTTACTCGATGGCAAGGTGCCAGACGCCACCGACGCCGTCACCCTTGATGTCGCCGGCAGCGACGTCTTCGTACCAGTAATACAGCGGCCAGCCCTTATAGGCCCACATCTTGGAGCCGTCGTCGCGGGTCACGACGGTGAAGTCACCATCGGCGGCGGCAGCGGCATCGGCCATCAGCGGCGGCCACTTGACGGCGCAGTCGCCGTTGCAGACGGACTTGCCGTCGCCATTGGTGTCCTTGTCGAAGGTGTAGAGTGTCATGCCGTTGGTATCGGTCAGGACCATCTTGCCGCCGATATCGGTCGACTTGACGGCACCGCCGAGATAGTCGACGGCGAAAGCGGGCATAGCGAGTAGAGCGAGAGCGGCCACACCGGCCAGGATCGAACGGAACTTCATGGGATGTTTCCCTCCATGTTGCGGGGCCGTCGATGCGGCCCTCAATGGTGTCAACATCGGGGGGGAGGGTTTTAATCCGCGCTTTCGCAAAGTTATTTCGGGACCGTCAGTCGGCGGCCATCAGGCCATGGTCGATGACGTAGCGCGTGAGGCCGGCGGTGGTGCCGATGCCGAGCTTCTTCTTGATGTTCTTGCGGTGCGTTTCGACGGTACGCACGGAAATGTCGAGTTCCGCCGCCACGTCCTTGTTCGAATGTCCCCGCGCAACCAGCAGCAGCACCGATTGTTCACGGGTGGTCAGGGGAACGACGGCGCTGGACTTGGTGCCCTTCTGCAGAATGGCCTCTGCGACACCTGATGAGAAGTATGTGCCGTTGGCGGCCACCGCTTCGATCGCCGAAATGATCTCGGTGGGCGAGACGTCCTTGAGGATATAGCCGGAGGCGCCGTACATGACGGCGGTAGAAATGTATTCGCGGCTGTCGTGCATCGACAGCATCAGCAGGCGGGTCCGCGGCAGGCGCTCGCGGAACAGTTCGATGGCGTCGAGCCCGCTCAGTTCGGGCATGTTGATGTCCATCATGACAACGTCGGGGTTTTCTTGTTCGGCCAAAGCAAGTGCCGCATGGGCCGAGCGCACAGCACCAACCACCTTGATATGACCGAAGGTTTCCACCACCGAGCGGATGCCTTCGAGCACCAGCGGATGGTCGTCGCAGATCAGGACCCTGATGGGTGCGTGGGCCGTCATGCTGGGACCGCTTCAGGCTTTTGGGTGATGTAGGTCGATTTGGGCAGGCGGGCCCTCAGCATCGTGCCCTTGGTGGTGCTCCGCACTTCGAGCGACCCGCCAAAATACTCCATGCGCTCCTGCATATTGCGCAGGCCGAGGCCTCGGCTGCGGCCTCCTGGCTGGTGGGTAAAGCCTTGCCCATTGTCCTCGATCAACATTTGCGGGCCATTGCCGGCGCTGGTGATGACAACGCGAATCCGTGTGGCATTGGCATGCCGCTCGATATTGGTCAGTGCCTCCTGCGCCACCCGATAGAGCGCTGTGCGGGCCTCGGGCAGGATCATGTTCTTGAAGGCCACCGACTTGAGTTCGACGGCGACGCCGGTGCGTTCGGTAAAGCTGTCGGTGAGGGCCTCCAGGGCCGCCGTCAGACCAAGGTCGTCCAGCACACCGGGCCGCAGGTCATGGGAGATGCGGCGGACTTCCTTGATGGCGTTGTTGAGCCCCTGGCGGCCGCGTTCGATGACGTCGGCGGCGTCGTCAGCGCCGCTGCGGACCTTGGTCGCGGCGAGATCGAGCATGTAGCGTGCCGCCACCATGGTCTGGGAGATGCCGTCATGCAACTCGCGGGCAATGCGGGCGCGCTCTTCTTCCTGAGTGTCGACAACGCGCTGCGCCAGTTCCTTGAGTTTGCTGTCGGCCAGGCGCCGCTCGCGCAGGGTGACGAGGAAGCTGGCGAGGAAGACTGCGAAGACGATGGGTACGGTGATCGCCGCCACGATGATGAAGGTGGTGTCGATATGTCGGCGCAAATCGGCCTCGGCGGCGGCAGTCTGGGCGAAGACGTCGTCGAGATAGACGCCGGTGCCCAGCATCCAGCGCCACTTGTCGAGCCCCACCGCGAAGGAGAGCTTGTCGGCGACCTGGCCCGTCGACGGTTTCTCCCATTTGTACTGGTGCAGCCCGCCGCCTTCCTTGGCGCGCTCGATCAGCTCGTAGATCACCTGGTTGCCATCAGGATCGGTGAGGTGCAGCCAGTTTTGGCCTTGCCGGAATGGTTGGCGCGGATGGACGATGTTCACTCCATCGTAGTCGTAGGCGAAGAAGTACCCATCCGGCCCATAGTCGAGTGCGGAGAGAATGGCCTGCACCTTGCCCTTGGCGACCTGATCATCGGCGTCAGCCGCCTGGTAGATATCGGCAATGGCGGAGACGGCCATGTTGGTCAGGTTGAGCAGTTCGCTTTCCTTGGCCTTGAGCAGGTTGTGCTCGAAGGTAGCGATGCTGGCGCGCGCCAGTTGCGTCGACTGCGAGGTCACGAGCGCGGTGATGGCCAGGATGGCCAGCACCAGCGGTAGCACCGACAGGGCCAGAATTTTCTGTCTGAGATTCATGGTCGCGCTCAGGCTCCTCAACCCGATCGTGACATACTAGCATGCCGACGCCGTGCCGATCTGCGTATTAGTGGGTAGGCCTGCGGAGAGTCCAATCCGGCGCGGCCTGCCCGCTCTGGACACTTGGTGCGTGGGGCGCAACTCTGTCGCGTGCACGAGTCCGCCCTCGTGCCGGTTTGGGAGATGGCGGCAAATCAAATCGCGCGGCGCCAATGCCGCATCCTTTGGGAGGAATTATGAAAAGACGCGAGTTCTTCAAGTCGGCTTCGGTCGCGACGATCGGCGCTGCGGCAGCGGCAACGCTGGCCACCCCGGCTATTGCGCAGGGTAATATCAACTGGCGCATGGTCACCACCTGGCCCAAGAACTTTCCGGGCCTCGGGGTCGGCGCACAGCGCCTCGCCGAGCGCATTACCGTCGCCTCGGGTGGCCGGCTGACCATCCAGGTCTTTGCCGCTGGCGAAATGGTGCCGGGCCTGCAGGCGCTGGACGCTGTGATCGATGGCTCGGCCGAAATGAGCCATGGCGCCGCCTATTACTGGCAGAACAAGAGCCAGGCCCTCAGCTTCTTCACCGGCGTGCCCTTCGGCATGACCAGCCGCGAAATGACCGGTTGGGTCCGCCACATGGGCGGCCAGGAAATCTGGGACGAAATTTACGACCAGTTCGGCCTGCAGGGCTTCCTGTCAGGCGATACCGGCACTCAGGCGGGCGGCTGGTTCAAGAATGAGCTCACCGGCCTTGCCGACGTGCAGGGCCTGCGCTTCCGCACCCCCGGCCTCGGTGGCCAGGTGTGGGGCAAGCTGGGCGCTTCGGTGACCAACCTTGCTGCCGGCGAGATCTTCGCCGCGCTGCAGTCCGGTACGCTAGACGCCGCCGAATTCGTCGGTCCCTATAACGACCTGGCGCTCGGCTTCTACCAGATCGCCAAGAACTACTACTTCCCCAGCTTCATCGAGCCGGGCCTCGCCACTGAACTCGTCGTCGACAAGGCCAAGTTCGCGGCGCTGCCGGGGGATTTGCAGGCGATCGTCAAGGATTGCTGCCAGGCTGAGTATGACAACGTGGCGGCAGACTTTGCCGCCAACGATCCGCGCGCTCTTCAGTCGCTCGTCAGCGAGCATGGCGTGCAGATCCGCCAGTTCCCCGATGAGATCCTGGAAGCGGGTGCCAAGGCTGCTGCCGAACTCCTCACCGAGATTCGTGAAAGCGGGGATGCCCTCACCAAGAAGACGGCGGAGAGCTTCATCGCCTCGCTCAACATCGTGCGTCAGAAGACCGAGGGCACCGACTCTCTGTTCCTCGCGGCGCGCCAGAAGTACTTCACGCTGAGCTAATCGCTCTGGCCCAACTCAAGACCGATGGCCCCACCGCTCCGGCGGTGGGGCTTTTTGTTGGCTAGAGGTCCAAGAGAAAGGGCCCGGATGGTGATGCCATCCGAGCCCTTGTTTGGGGATGCTGGGTGCCTCAGTTGTAGATCAGCCTGGGCAGCCAGGTGATGAGGTCGGGGAACAGGAACAGGATCGCCAATCCGGTAACCTGCAGCAGCACGAACGGCACCACCCCCTTGTAAATCATGCCGGTGGTGACCCGGGATGGCGCCACGCCGCGCAGATAGAACAGGGCGAAGCCGAATGGCGGGGTGAGGAAGCTGGTCTGCAGGTTCACGCCCACCATCACGCCCAGCCAGATCGGGTCGACACCCAGGGTCAACAGCACGGGCGCGGTGATCGGGATCACGATGAAGATGATCTCGAAGGTGTCGAGGATGAAGCCGAGCAGGAACATGATCAGCATGACGATGATGGTGGCACCAAGCGCCCCGCCCGGCATGGACGAGAGGAACTCGTGCACCAGGTTGTCGCCACCCATCATGCGGAAGACGATGGAGAACACCGCCGCGCCGAACAGGATGATGAACACCATCGAGGTGATGGTCGCGGTGGAAATCACCGCCTGGCGCAGGATGGAGAAGGTCAGCTTCCAGCGCAGGGCCGTGAGGATGATGGCACCCACCGAACCGACCGAAGCGGCCTCGGTCGGGGTAGCAATACCGGCCAGGATTGAGCCCAGCACGGCCAGGATCAGCAGCAGGGGCGGGATCAGCGCGACCACGACTTCCTTCCACAGCCCGGCTTTCTCGGCCTCCGGCACCGGCGTTGCCGGGCAGGATTTTGGGTCGGTGACGGCCTTGAAGATCATCCAGGCGGCATAGAGCACCACCAGCAGCAGGCCCGGAATGATGGCACCCGCAAACAGCGCACCCACCGAGACGGGTTCGGGCGCGAAGTTGCCCTTTTCCATCTGCACCTGGGCATTGATGCCCGAGAGCATGTCGCCCATGAAGATCAGCACGGTCGAGGGCGGAATGATCTGGCCCAGCGTGCCCGAGGCGCAGATGACGCCGGTGGCGAGCTTGGGATCGTAGCCGGCGCGCAGCATGGCCGGCAGCGAGATCAGGCCCATGGTGACCACGGTGGCGCCGACGACGCCGGTCGAGGCGGCGAGCAAGGCACCCACCAGGATGACCGAGAGACCGAGGCCGCCGCGCAGGTTGCCGAACAGCTTGCCCATGGTCAGCAGCAGTTGCTCGGCAATGCCGGAGCGTTCCAGCATCACGCCCATAAAGACGAAGAGCGGTACGGCGACCAGCACTTCATTGGTCATGAGGCCAATATAGCGGCCGGCCAGCGAGCCATAGTTGGAGGGGTCATAGACCCCAAGCCACCAGCCGACGAGGCCGAACAGCAGGGCGGTGCCGGCCAGCGAGAAGGCGACCGGGAAGCCGAGCATGAGTACGCCGATAACGCCCAGGAACATCAGGCCGGCGAGGATTTCGCCAATGAGAACGGGATCCATCAATGGGCTTCCTTGGCTTCGCGGGCGCCGTAGCGCAGGTCATCGGGCAAAAGGTCTTCGCGGCCGGCCAGCGCCAGGATGGAGCGGGCAGCCATGGCGAGGCCCTGCAGACCCACAAGCAGGCAGAACACCAGGATGAAACTCTTGAGCACGAACAGGCCCGGCATGCCGCCAATATTGCCCGAGCCCTCGTAATAGCTCCACGACCGCAACACGGCGGGCGAAGTGTAGGTATAGACCACGTAGATGAACGGCAGCAGGAACACGACGACGCCGAACAGGTCGGCGATCGCCTTCCGCCGCACCGAGGCGGGCCGATAGAAGATATCGACGCGCACGTGATCGTCGCGCATCAGGGCGAAACCGGCCACGCCGGTAAACATGGCCCCGCCGAGCCAGACATAGAGATCCTGCATCCACAATGTGGATGTGCTGAACGCATAGCGCTGCACGACGACGCCAAAACAGACCAGCACGCAGCCCAGCGCCAGCCATGACAGGACTTCGCCGACGATGCGGTTCAATCCGCTGATCGTGCGGACAAGCAAAGCAAGAGCTTGCATTTTATCCTCCCCTCTCCCGCCGGAACGCTCCCGGCCCTTGTGCCGATTGATCGACATCATGCGGCGAGGTCAACACGACTGGTCGACCACCGCAAGGTGCTCCCGGCAATACGGGCGAAGCGATAGGGGAAAGGGGACGCCTCGACAACGGCGCGCTGGGAGGAATTGGGATCAGGCCCGTAGTAGTGGGTAGGCGTGGCATAATTGACAAACATATTTGTCAATTATAGCGTCGAGACATGATGGAAGCAGCGACCACAGCCTTGATCGACGATGCGGACAAAGCGCTACTCGTGCTGGAGCCGGTCAAGCGGCGCCTACTTGAGGCTCTGCGTGAGCCCAGCTCAGCCGCTGGCCTGGCCAAGCGGCTGGGCCTGCAGCGGCAGCAACTGGGCTACCATTTGCGGGCGCTGGAAGAGGCCGGCCTCGTGCGTCTGGTTGAGGAGCGCAAGCGGCGGGGCTTTGTCGAGCGCGTGCTCGTCGCCGTGGCGGAGGACTTCGTGCTCGATCCGGCAATGTTGGGTGCCGGTCGCGCCGTCGACATGCAGGATGCCAATGCTGCGGCGCATCTGGTGCAGGCGGCGGGCACGGTGGTGCGCGAGGTGACGCGCATGCGCAGCGCTGCAGAAGCGGCGGGGCAGCGGCTGCTGACCTTCACGATCGAGGCCGATCTGGGCTTCGCAAGACCACAGGATTTCGAGGATTTTTCCGCAGCGCTGGCGCAGTCGATCGCTGAACTCGCGGCGCGATATGCGCCGGGCGACGATCGGCGTGGCTATCACCTGATGGTCGGCGCCCACCCTGCAGTTGCCGATGCGCCGGCCAAACCGGTCAATTGAGGAGACGTCAAATGAACGAAGCCAGCAAACAGGTTGTGGTCGACATCACCATTGCGGCGCCCATTGAGACGGTGTGGGACGCCTTGCGTGATCCGGCGCAGATTGAGCAGTGGTTCGGCTGGGATGCAGAGTCTCTCGCCGAGGAGATCAAGTTCATCTTCGTGGATCATGCCACCGGCGATCCGGCGCGACGGGTTGTGCAGTTCGGTGAGTGGGAGGGGTCTGCCGATGCCATCGAACTGACGGAGGATGGCTTTGGTACGCGCCTGCGGCTCGTTCGGTCGGGCGGGGCGCCGATCGACTGGACGGGCGTCTATGAAGATATCAGCCAGGGCTGGATCAACTTCTTCCAGCAGTTGCGCCTGATGCTCGAGCGGCATCCGGGCGAGCGGCGACATACGGTCTATCTGTCAGGGCCCAGCAAGGCCGGGATTGGCGAACCATCGGCGGAGCTCGGGCTCGGCGAAACCGTCAGTCTTCCGGCCGGTGCGCCCTATGCGGCGGCACCGAGCCCTGGTGGTTCTGCCTCGGGACAGGTCTGGTACCAGACGCATTTCCAGACAGCGCTGACCGTCGAGCAATGGGGTAACGGGCTGCTGGTCGTTACCGATATGGGCGTATCGCCCAAGCGCCCGCATGGCGGTGGCTCGATCTTGCTGACCACCTATGGCCTCAGCGATGCCGACTTCGCCGCGCTGGAAGAGCGCTGGACCGCGTGGTGGTCTGCCCGTTATCCAAAGCCCGCAGAGTGAGCATCTGCTCAGGCGGCTGGTGACAGGGTGAACAAAAATGCTATGTCGCTGCCGACTGCGCAGGAGGCAATTGCATGTTTGTCGTTGGTGGGGAAAGCCTGGTTGATCTCGTGCCGGCCAAGCCGGGACCGGCTGCGGAGCGCCAGCCGGTGGCGGGCGGTTCGCCGTTCAACTGCGCCATCGCCCTGGCCAAGCTCGGCAATACGACCGGTTTCCTCTGCCCCATCAGCACCGACGAATTCGGCGACATGTTGCTGGCGCCGCTCGCGGCCGCCGGTGTCGACCTGCTCATCAAGCAGCGCGTCGATGCGCCGACGACCAAGGCCATCGTCACCTTCAACGAGAAGATGCAGGCAAGCTACGTGTTCGAGCGCGGCGCCGAACGGGCGTTCACCAAGGAGGGGCTGGTCGCGGCTTTGCCTGGCGGTGTCACGCTGCTGCAACTGGGTGGTTTCGTGCCGATCGAGCCGGAAGATGCGGCCGCTTGGCTGGCCGTGGCCGGCAAGGCGATTGTCGGTGGCGCCACGATCAGCATGGACATCAATGTGCGGCCGCTGCTGGTGCAGGACGAGAAGACCTATCGCGACCAGCTCTCGCAGCTGCTTGACCTGGCACATGTGATCAAGCTGTCGGACGAGGACCACGACTGGCTTGAGCCGGGCATGAGCATCGAGGCCCACGCCCAGGCGCTGCTGGCGCGGCCCAATTGCGAACTGGTGGTTGTCACCCTGGGCGAGGAGGGGTCGCTGGCCTTCACCAAGGCGACCACAGCCAAGGCACCGATCTATTCGCCGCCTGTCTTCGTCGACACGGTCGGCGCTGGCGACAGCCTGATGGCTGGTGTGCTGACGGCGCTGGCGGAAAAGCAGGCGCTGACGCCTGGCCGGCTGGGTACACTCAACGAGGCGGCGCTCGTCTCGGTGCTGCGGTTCGGCGCCGTGGTGGCCGGCATAAATTGCGGTCGAAAGGGCTGCCAGCCGCCGACCCGTGCCGAAGTGGATGCCGTGCTGGCGAAGGGCTGAACCCCATCACGCTGAGTTGATGGCGAGGCTGTAACCATTCGTCACCCCGCGCCGTATGGCATGGCAACTGGCACATCGTGCCGTGCTGTGGGGTCAGCCGTGTTCGAACTCGTCGTTGCCTATCTGGCTGGGCTCTTGACCCTGCTCAATCCCTGCGTCCTGCCATTGCTGCCGCTGATCGCGGCAGGCTCGGTGGCGCGCCATCCGGCCGGACCGCTCGCGATGGCCCTGGGGCTCGCCCTGAGCTTCACCCTCATCGGCGGCTCGATTTTCTGGCTCACACGCGCCACCGGTCTCCGGCAGGAGGATATCACGCTGGCGGCCGGCTGGGTGATGGTGGCCTTTGGCCTGGTCCAGCTTGTTCCACAGGCCTCGGCGAGCTTTTCCCGGTTGGCCGGGGCGGCGGCGGGCGGTGGCACGCAACTGATGAGCCGGGTCGAAGGTCGCGGATTCATGGGTGAATTGCTGGCTGGTGGCCTGCTCGGCCTGGCCTGGTCGCCCTGCATCGGCCCCACGCTGGGTGGCGCGATCGGGCTTGCCGCGCAGGGCGAGAACCTTGGCCTGGCCTTTGCGATCATGGTGATGTTCTCGCTGGGTGCCGCGACGATCATGTTGGCGCTGGCCTATGGTACGCGGTCGCTCATTGCCAGCCGGCGCGAATGGCTGGTCCGGATCACGCCACACGCCAAGACCATTCTGGGCGTGGGCCTGATCGTGGTCGGACTGGCCATTATCCTCCATATCGACCGGTTGCTGGAGGGGCTGGCACTGGCCATTTTGCCCGCATGGTTCACCGACATTTCCGTAAGCCTGTGAAGGAGACTGCAATGACTTTGCTCGATCGACGCACCGCCCTGGCCCTGCTGGCCGGCGTGGCTGCCTTTGCCGCCACCGGCGCAGCAAAAGCACTGGACGTTGTCCCGTATTCAGAGGACGCGTTGGCCGAGGCCGCAGCGAGCGGCAAGCCCTACCTGATCGATTTTTACGCCACCTGGTGCTCGACCTGCGCAGCACAACAGCGCGTGCTGGAAAGCCTGGCCGCGGAGAGCGCCGCCTATGCGGCCATTCCGATCATTCAGGTGGACTGGGATCAGCATAGCCGTGGCGAGTTGGTTGCCCGGATGGGCATTCCCCGCCGCTCGACGCTCGTCTTGATGTCGGGGACCACGGAGCTGGGGCGGTTGGTTGCTGAAACCCGAAGCGACCGGATCGCCGGCCTGCTTGACCTCGCGGCGGTTTGACGCCTGGCAGGTTGCGCTGCCTCACCGGCTCTGGTTCTATCTCGCCCAGGTCGGGGGCGATACGATGCGTCGGTGGTTTTGGGTTCTGGGTGTGCTTGTCGTCGTCGGCCTTGGCGCGGCGGTGTATTTTCTCAAGCCGGTCAACGGGCCGGCGCGCGACTTGACGCTGGTCGGTGATGTCGAGCGCGGCAATTACCTGATCCGACTGGGTGGCTGTGTCGCCTGCCACACCAACAATGCTGCGGGGACGGGGTTCCTGGCCGGTGGCTTTGGGCTTGAAACGCAATTCGGCACGTTCGTGCCACCCAATATCACTTCTGATCCGACTGCCGGCATCGGCGATTGGACGCTGGCGCAGTTTTCCGATGCGATGAGCAACGGCATAGGGCCTGATGGACACCTCTATCCGGTATTCCCCTATGAAAACTATACGCTGATGAGCGATCAGGAGATCACTGATCTCTATGCCGCGCTGATGGCGACCGAGCCGGTCAGCACCCCGGCGGTCGAGAGCCAGATCCCCTTCCCCTTCAATATCCGGCTGGCCATGGCCGGGTGGAAGAACCTGTTCTTCTCACCGGCCCGTTTCGTGCCGGAGGAGGGCAAGTCCGAGGCGTACAATCGCGGCAAGTATCTCGCCTACGGTCCAGCGCACTGCGTCGCCTGCCACTCGCCGCGCAACTTGCTGGGCGCGCTCGACTGGAGCAAGGCGCTGACCGGTTCACCCGGCGGCACGGGCGGCAAGGCCCCATCCCTGACGCGCGACGCGCTGATCGCCGAGGGCTATGACGCAGCCACGCTGGCGCAGACGCTGATGGACGGCTTTACGCCAGTCTTCGACGTTCTGGGCGGCTCGATGGGCGAGGTGATCAAGGACGGCACGTCGCAATGGACGGAAGCGGACCGGGCGGCGATCGCGGAGTATCTGCTGGCGGAGTGATCCGGGCGACGCTACGCGCCGCTGCGGATGGCCAGCGCCTCTTCCAGCGTCATCGTGGTGTGGTGCTCCCAGTTCTTGTCGTCGGTCTGCGGATAGTCGGTGCGGAAGTGGCCTCCGCGGCTTTCGGTGCGCTTGAGCGCGGCAGCGGCGACCAATGTGGCCGAAGTGGTCATGTTGAGATAGGCGCTGGTGACGTGCTCGGCATGGGTTTCGAGCACGGCGATCTGGCGCAGGGCCTGCTTAAGACCGTCCGCATTGCGCTCGACGCCCACCAGGTCTGTCATGATGCGGCGCAGATTCTGCACTGCGGGCAGGTCGCGGAGCACCTGTTCGGCCCTCTCACCCTCGGCCTCGTTCCACTCGATGCCCTTGAACGGCAGAAGGTCGCGCGCAGGTTCGAGCCCGCCGATATCCTCGGCAATACGCGCGCCATAGACGGTGGCTTCGAGCAGAGAGTTGGAGGCCAGGCGGTTGGCGCCATGCAGGCCCGTGCAACTGGCCTCGCCGCAGACCCAGAGACCGGGCAGGGAGGATCGACCGCGTTCGTCGACCTTGACGCCGCCCATGTGGAAATGCGCGGCCGGGGTGACCGGGATCATGCCGGCGACAGGGTCGATACCAGCATCAAGGCAGTATTTGGCGACCGTGGGGAAGCGGGTGAGGATGGTCTCGCCCAGCACTTTCCGCGTGTCGAGAAAGACCTTCCGGCCGGACTGGATCTGGCGGAAATTGGCCCGGGCAACCACGTCGCGCGGCGCCAATTCGGCATCGGGGTGGATGGCTGGCATGAAGCGCTCGCCCAGGTCGTTGACCAGTATAGCGCCCTCGCCGCGTAGCGCTTCGGTGGCGAGCGGCGCGGGGTCCGCGCCGGTGGCGATGGCAGTGGGGTGGAACTGCACGAACTCGGCGTCGGCGATTAGCGCACCGGCCCGCGCCGCCATGCCCATGGCGTGGCCGCGCACGCCCGGCGGATTGGTGGTGACGGCGTAGAGTCCGCCCAGCCCGCCAGCTGCCAGCACCGTGGCGCGGGCGCGGATGAAGACCGGTTCGGAATAGCGATCGCCCAGCTTGCGGCAGAAGACGCCGACGATGCGGCCATTGTCACGGGCGAGGCTGAGTGCGGTGATGCCCTCCACGACGCGGATCGAGGGTGTGCGGCGGACTTCGGCGATAATGGCCTGCATGATGGCCCAGCCAGCCCGATCGCCCTCGACCTTGACGATGCGGTTGGCCGAATGGGCTGCCTCCTTGCCCAGTTCGTAATTGCCGAAATCGTCGCGATCAAAGGGCGTGCCCCACCGCGCCAGATCCTCGATGCGGGCAGCAGCTTCAGCGGTGACGCTTTCGGCCGTGCCGTGATCGACAATGCCGGCGCCGGCCATTTCGGTATCGACGGCATGGGCATGACTGCTGTCGCCCTTGCCGACGGCGGCTGCGACGCCGCCCTGGGCCCAGGCGGAGGAAGCGCCCGTGCCCAAGGGTTTGGGCGACAGCACCGTCACTGGACGTGGCGCGAGCTTGAGGGCTGTGAACAATCCAGCCAGCCCCGCCCCCACGATCAGGGCGCCATCGGCATTGAGGGTGTTGTCGAAGGTGGTCACGGCGCGGCCCCGCTGTTCAAGGTCTGTACAACTACGTATGGTCCGGCCAGGAGCGTGGAGGACGCCTGTGGTCGGTGGCAATGATGACGGTTTGGGCGAGGAAGCCCAGCGCGGCTTTGCGGCGGCCGACGACACGGTCGAAGCCTATACCAGTCTCTATGGACTGGTGCTTCAGGTCTACGCCTATCGCTGCGCGCTGACGGGCGCTCGTTTCCTGCCGCCGGTGATGACCCTTCATCCCGACCTGGAGGTCGAGGCGATCCAGCCGCGGGAGCAAGGCGGGCCGCTGGCCATCGCCAATTATCTGCCGATGATCGCTACGCTGGCGCGGCCCTTTCGCGATGGGCTGATTACCATCGAGGCGGATTACCGCATCCTCGTGCCGCAGCCCGGACTGCTCGACGGTGAACTGCTCTCGGCACTGCGTACGACGGTGCTCCTGCCAGACGACCCGTTCCGTCCCGGCCCCGAATACCTCGCCTACCATCGCCGCTACGCCCTGGGCCGCTAGTCGCCCTTCCGGCTCATCTCGATCATGCGTTCCACAGCCAGGCGGGCCGCGGGAATGATGGCGGGGTCGACAACCACTTCCTCGGTCATAGTGTGGAGGCTCCACAGCACGTTTTCGAGGTTGATGCGCTTCATATGCGGGCAGATGTTGCAGCCGCGCAGGAAATCGACGCCGGTGGTTTCAGACGCGACGTTGTCCGACATCGAGCACTCGGTGACCATGACCACGCGGGGCGGTTTGTTGGTCTTGACCCAGTCGATCATGGCGGCGGTCGAGCCGGCAAAATCCACGGCGTCGATCACCTCGGGCGGGCATTCGGGGTGGGCGATGATCTTGGCCGTCGGATAGGCGTGGCGCAGTTCGGAAATGTCTTCGGCGGTGAAGGTCTCGTGCACTTCGCAGGCGCCGGCCCAGGTGATGACCTTCTTGGCGGTCTTTTTCGCAGTATTGGCGGCCAGGTACTGGTCGGGAATCATGATGACGGTGTCGCCATCGACGCGGTTGACGATGTCGAGCGCATTGGACGAGGTGCAGCACACATCGGTTACGGCCTTCACCGCTGCCGAGGTGTTGACGTAGGTCACCACAGGCACACCCGGATATTTCGCCTTCATCATCAGCACGTCGTCGGCGGTGATGCTTTCGGCGAGCGAGCAGCCGGCGCGGCTGTCGGGGATCAGCACGGTCTTGTCGGGGTTGAGCAGCTTTGACGTCTCGGCCATGAAGTGCACGCCGCACTGCACGATCACCTGCTGCTTGACCTTGGTGGCCTCGATGGCGAGCTGCAGGCTGTCGCCGACGATATCGGCGACGCCGTGATAGATTTGCGGCGTCTGGTAATTGTGCGCCAGGATGACCGCGTCCTTCTCCTTCTTGAGCCGGTTGATTTCGAAGATCAGCGGGGCATAGAAAGGCCATTCGATCGCGGGAATCTTGTCGCGGACGCGGTCAAATACCTTTTCGGTGGCGCGCTCGACGGCCTTGGAAAATTTGAGGTCGAAGTGCTCGGCGAGGATGGCGCGCGCCTGTTCGAGGGGCGTTGTCGCGTTGATCGTCTGCACCATTGACGTCTCCTCCCGAAGTCGAGCCGGAACCTAGGGATTTTTTGCCGGCTTTTCAATGAACGGGGTTGCGGTAATTTTACCTCCGACCTAACGCTTGCCCAGCACATCCCAGACGAGGCCGATCATGCCGCAAGATACCGCCGCCATCCGTTCCATCCTGTCGCTGGCCCCGGTCGTCCCGGTGATCATCCTCGACGACGTTTCGCAGGCACGGCCGCTGGCCGAGGCTCTTGTGGCAGGCGGACTGCCGATCCTCGAAGTGACATTGCGCACGCCCAATGCGCTCAAGGTCATGGAAGAGATGGGCAAGGTAACCGGAGCCATCGTCGGCTCGGGCACGGTGCGCAATGCGCTGCACATGAAGCAGTCGGTTGATGCCGGCTGCCGGTTCATGGTGTCGCCGGGCATTTCGCCACGTATTCTTGATGCGGCCGACGATATCGGCATTCCGCTGCTACCCGGAATCGCGACGCCGAGCGAGGCGATGACGGCGGCCGAGCGCGGCTATGGGTTCCTCAAGTTCTTCCCCGCCGAAGCCAATGGTGGCGCGCCGGTGCTCAAGGCATTTGCCTCGCCCCTGCCTGACATCACTTTCTGCCCGACAGGTGGCATCGATCCCGCCAAGGCCAAGGTCTATCTGGGGCTCTCCAACGTCATCTGCGTGGGCGGCTCGTGGATCATGCCAGCTGATGCGCTGGCGTCGGGCGACTGGGCGCGTATCGAGACGCTGGCCCGCGAAGCCAGCCAGCTGCGCGGCTAGCCAATTATGCAACGCCTGTGGCTCGGTGTGGTCGTCTGCGTGATGGCAGGCGGTGCCGCTCATGGCGAAACCGTCAATGTCGCGGTCGCCGCCAACTTCACCAAGGTAGCGGAAAAACTGGCGCCGCTGTTCAAGGCGGCCACCGGGCATGATGTGATCTACAGCTTCGGCGCCACCGGTGCGCTCTATGCGCAGGTGACGCACGCGGCGCCGTTCGAAGTGTTCCTGTCGGCCGACGACAAGCGTCCGGCTCAGGCGGTTACAGACGGGTTCGGCGTCGAGGGCACGGTCTTCACCTATGCCATCGGATCGCTGGCGCTCTACAGCACGTCGCTCGACCTGACCGATGGCAAGGCCGTTCTGGAAGCCGGTGACTTCGACAAGATCGCCATCGCCGACCCGGAGACAGCGCCCTATGGCCGTGCGGCACAGGAAGCTATCGAAGCTCTTGGCCTGACCGAGACCATCACGCCCAAGCTGGTGACCGGCGAGAACATCACTCAGACGCTGCAGTTCACCGAGAGTGGCAATGCCGAACTCGGTTTTGTCGCGGCCAGCCAGGTGATCGGCAAGTCGGGCGTCTGGCTGGTGCCTGATGATCTCTATGAACCCATCCGCCAGGATGCGGTGTTGCTCAAGACAGGCGAGGCTAATCCGGCGGCCACCGCCTTCATCGATTTCCTCAAGAGCGACGAAGCGGTGGCTGTGATAGAAGCGTCGGGCTACGTCGTCGACTAAACGGATCGCGGGATGAGCTTTGCCGATATCTGGACACCGGTCAGCCTGACGCTGACCTTGGCCGCGATCAACACACTCATCCTGCTGTTGCTCGGTACCCCGATGGCTTGGTGGCTGGCGCGGAGCAGGAGCCGGTATCGGGAATTGGTGGGGGCAGTGGTGGCCATGCCGCTGGTGCTGCCGCCGACGGTGCTCGGCTTTTACCTCTTGATCGCACTTGGCCCCAACGGGCCGGGTGGCTGGATCGCGGGGATGTGGGGCGGGCGGACGCTGGCCTTTTCCTTCACCGGCCTGCTCATCGGCTCGTTCTTCTATTCGCTGCCGTTCATGGTGCAGCCATTGCGTAACGCGTTCGGCGCCATCGGCGAGGATGCGCTGGAGGTTGCGTCGAGCCTCGGCGCCAGCAATTGGCAGCGGTTCTGGCGCGTGGCGCTGCCGCTGGCGCGTCCCGGGTACATCACCGGCGCGGTGATGACTTTCGCCCACACGGTGGGCGAGTTCGGCGTGGTGCTGATGATCGGCGGCAATATTCCCGGCCAGACCAAAGTCGTCGCCATCGCGCTATACGACTATGTCGAGCGACTGCAATGGGGCGAGGCGCATGTGATTGCGCTGGGCATGGTGGTGTTCGCCTTCGTGGTGATCGCGATAACGCTGACGATCGATCGACGGGTGAATGTGCCGATGCCTTAGGGCTTCTTCTCCACAGCGCTCAACATCGCCTTAGTGATCGACTGCGTGGTCGCGAAGTAGTCCTTCCATGGGTCGGGACCTTTTGCCCGTTCGGCGGCGTCGGCCAGGGTGAACTGGTTGGCTGAAGTGACCGTCTCCAGTTCGTCCCAGGTGACCGGCACCGCCGCCGGCGCGCCCTGGCGGGAGCGACTCGACCAGGGGGCGATAGCTGTGGACCCGCGCTCATTGCGCAGATAGTCGATGAACAATTTGCCCTTGCGCTGGGCCTTGCGGATATTGGCGGTGAAACGGTCGGGATATTGCTCCGCCAGCCGTTGGGCGACCATCTTGCAGAAGGTCTTTACCTCGGGCCACTCGGTGCTCGGACGAAGAGGGGCGATGACGTGGATACCCTTGCCGCCGCTGACCAGGGCATAGCTTTCGAGGTCCCAGGCTTCGAGTTCCTGACGGATATCGACGGCGGCCGAGCGAACATGCTCGAAGCCCAGCCCTTCATCCGGATCGATATCGAAAATGATGCGCTCGGGCTTTTCGACATCCTTGATGCGCGAACCCCACAGATGCCATTCGAGCACGTTCATCTGGGTGCCGGCGATCAGGCCAGCCACGTCATCGATGTAGAAATAGCTCTCCTCGTCGCCATCCTTTTCGGCGATCTGCACGGTCTTCATGGCGTCGGGAAACCCGCCGGTATCGTGCTTCTGGAAGAAGCAATATTTGGTGCGGCCCTGCGGGCAGCGCAGCAGGCTCAGCGGTCGCTGCTCAATATAGGGCAGCATGCGTTCGGCGACGGCGGCATAGTAGGCAACGAGGTCGGCTTTGGTGACGCCCTGGCCGGGAAACACCACGCGGTCGGGGCTGGTGAGTTTTATGCCGGCGGCCTCCGCGGCGTTGATGCCGGATTCGGCATAGAGCGGTTTGCCATCGCTCGGCTGGGTCCGCTTGTTCGGCTGCGTTTCATGGGCCCTGGCGTGCCAGACGGCCGTCCTGGGTGTCTTGCTGGCCTTGCGCGACTTGAGGCCCTTGGCGATGCCGTCCAGGTCACGGCCTGTCGAGACCGACCTGGTGAAGCGCTCGGTCAGCGGTTCGTTGTCTCTGGCATAATCGTCCCCGTGCTTGATCAATAGCCAGTTCTCGCGATCGGGTCCGGATTTGCGCTTGCTGTCGCGGCCCTTCATGTGGACCAGCACCCATTCGCCCTTCATGCGGCGCCCCTTGATCCGCATCTTGAGATCGCCCTCTTCGAGGGCGGCATGAGGGTCGCCGATCGGCTCCCAGGTGCCCTCGTCCCACAGCATGACGGTGCCACCGCCATATTCGCCCTCGGGGATCGTGCCTTCGAAGCTGCCATAGTCGAGCGGGTGGTCTTCGACACGCACAGCAAGGTGCTTGTCCTCGGGGTTGTCGGACGGCCCCTTGGTCACGGCCCAGCTTTTGAGCACGCCATCGAGTTCGATGCGGAAATCATAGTGCAGGCGGGTGGCGTCGTGCTTCTGCACCACGAAGCGGTAGCCTTTGCCGCCGCTCTTGGCCGGTCCCCCAGACGGCTCCTGGGTCTTGGTGAAGTCGCGCTTGGAGCGGTATTGCTCAAGCTGGGTGTCGGCTTTGCGGGGATGCGAAGCGGGCATGACGGGCTCTTTGCTCTGACAATCCTTGCGGTTTCAACGGTTGCTGTCGCGCCTTCGTTCCGCCGTGCGCCGTTGCGAAGACTTTGGCTCGACCCTAAGGTCGCGCCATGAAGAGCAAGGGAGAATCAGCGATGGAATTGTTTGAGGGCTTTGCCCTGGACGGACTCAGCATCACGCTGATCGGCCTTGGTATCCTGGCGCTGCTGGTGCTGTTCGCCGGCGCCAAGACGGTGCCGCAGGGCTACAATTATACGATCGAGCGCTTCGGCAAATATACGCGGACGCTCAAGCCCGGCCTCAACCTGATCGTGCCGTTCATCGATGGCATCGGCAAGAAGATCAACGTCATGGAGCAGGTGCTCGACGTGCCCCACCAGGAGGTGATCACCCGCGACAACGCTTCGATCACTGCCAATGGCGTGACGTTCTACCAGATCCTCGATGCGGCGGCGGCGGCTTACGAAATCTCGGGGCTTGAGAACGCCATTCTCAACCTGACGATGACCAATATCCGTACGGTCATGGGCTCGATGGACCTCGATGAGCTGTTGAGCCATCGCGACGAGATCAACGAACGCCTGCTGCGCGTCGTCGATACGGCGGTATCGCCCTGGGGCATCAAGATCACCCGTATCGAGATCAAGGATATCGATCCGCCCAAGGACCTGGTGGATTCGATGGGCCGCCAGATGAAGGCCGAGCGCGAGAAGCGCGCCGCCATTCTCGAGGCGGAAGGCCGGCGGCAGTCGGCGATCCTGCAGGCGGAGGGTGCCAAGCAGGCGCAGGTGCTGGAGGCCGAGGGCCGCAAGGAGGCAGCGTTCCGCGATGCCGAGGCGCGCGAGCGTTCCGCTGAAGCCGAAGCCAGGGCGACGCAGGTGGTGTCGGACGCCATCGCATCGGGCAATGTGCAGGCGATCAACTATTTCGTCGCCAACAACTATATCAAGGCGCTCGAAGCCATCGCGACCTCGCCCAACCAGAAGCTGCTGATGCTGCCGATCGAAGCGGCCAGCGTCATCGGGGCGATTGGCGGCATTGCCGAGATCGCCAAGGAAACCTTCGGCGGCGCCGCACCGGCACCAGCCCGACCCAGCCGGCCGCCTTCGGCCGGCTCGGCGCAGTAGGGACCGATCATGCAGATCGTTGATTTCGTCGCCGCCAATGCGCATTGGTCGTGGATCGTCGCGGGCCTGATCCTGCTGGGACTCGAACTGGTGGTGCCCGGTGGATTTCTGCTTTGGATGGGCATTTCCGGCATCATCACCGGGCTTGCGGCCATGTTCTGGCCCATCGGCTGGCCGCTGCAATGGCTGATCTTCGGCGTGCTGTCGCTGCTGATGATCGCCCTCTGGGTACGCTGGAACCGTAGCCGCCCGACGCCGACGGACCGCCCCTATCTCAACCGTCGGGCCGACCACATGATCGGCCAGGAAGCTGTGCTCGAGCAGGCGATCGCCCAGGGCTTTGGGCGGGTGGTGCTGGGCGACACGGTGTGGCGCGTTTCGGGCGCCGATCTGCCGGTGGGCCATCGCGTGCGCATCATTGGCAGCGAAGGCGCCGTGCTCAAGGTGGAAGCCATCGGCTAGCAAGCATTCGTTAACCATAAGATGGAAGGATCGCCCAGCCTCGGACGGTTCGTTCGTGGGCCTGAATCGGGACGCCGATTCACTTCCAAATGGTTGGCGGAGCAGAATTTTGCGGTTGCGAAACGCGATAGGGCGGGCAGGGGCGATATGCGCGCTCTGCCTCGTCGCGCCCGCAATGGCCGCCTCCGACCATAACAATGGCGATGGTTCGGGCGCTGACAACGAGCGTCTGGTGCCCGGCATCTATCCCGCCGATCCAGTATTGGCCAATGCCGACTGGCTGCGCGAGCCCTATGATCCTTTTTTCGACGTCGACTGGTCGGTGGCTTTGCGCGGCAGCTATACCAAATCGACCAGCGGCGAGCATTTCAATGTGCTGCTGGTACCCACGGTCAGTCTCGACCACGTGGGCAGCCGCTCCGCCATCAACCTCACCGGCAGTGCCGAAATCGTCCGGCCGCTGGATGGGCAGATCGATGTCAGTGCGCTCAGGCTTGGCGTGACCACTGGCTATGCGCTCGACAGCGTCACCAATCTGACGGCGGGCGCCAACCTCTCAGTCACACGCGCTCTGCCGGGGACGCCGGGGCTGGCCAGCGACATCGCCATCGCCCCACAGACCAGCAGCGGCGGCATAGACCTGGGCGTAACGCGCCAGTTCGGCAGGTTCAGCGTCGGGTTGACCGGCGCGCTTGATCGCAACGTCTATGGCCCGACCACGCTCACCGATGCCAGCGTCGTCGACAATTCCGAGCAGAACCTGTGGTCTGCCGATGCCGGGCTGCGGGTCGGTTTCCAGGCGACACCGATCTTCGAGGTCTTCGGCCAGGCCGGGCTCGGTCGCGACATGTTCGACCTGCCCTCGTCAGTGCTGCTGGTCAAGACCGATGCCACGACCGCGACGCTCGAAGCGGGCGTTACCGGTCGCTGGAACGAGATTTTGGAGGCCACCGCCTCGACGGGCGTGGCTTTGCGCCGATTTGATGAGGCGAGCCTGGGCGAGGTCACGACGCAGCTCTACAATGCCAATGTGGTGTTCACGCCCGATCCGACCTGGCGCATGACCGCCGGCTTTGCCACCACCATCGAGCCGCCCGGGCCCAATGGCGGCGGGGTGACGCGCATCGGCTACGGCGCCAATGCCGAGGTTGCCTATACGGTCAATTCCTGGCTGGCCCTGCGGGCGCTGGCGGAGTGGAACAGCGCCAGGTTTATCGGCAGCACCGACACCGAAAGCGGCTATGGCTGGGGCGCGGGCGCCGACTATAATGTCAACGCCCACACGGCTGTTACTGCCGACTATGGCTACGACCATTCGGATAGCACCAGCAATGGCGTGCAGGATGCGCATCGGGTGACGGTGGGGATCACGCTGAGCCGCTAGTGGCGTTCTCACCTCTCCCTTGGGGGAGAGGTGAAGAGGCCCAATTCTTCTAGAGATGCTCTTCCAGATCGAGCTTCCTCAGTTCCTTGACGAAGCCCGGACGGATGTCATCGCGGTCGAGCGCGTAGACCACGTTGGCGGTGAGGAAGCCGATCTTGCTGCCGCAGTCGAAGCTCTGGCCCTCATATTTGACGCCGGTGAACTTCTGGCTCTTCATCAGCGTCTGCATGGCATCGGTCAGCTGGATTTCGCCACCGGCGCCGCGCGGCTGGTCGGCCAGCAGCGAGAAGACCTCTGGCTGCAGGATGTAGCGGCCGGAAATGATCAGGTTGGATGGTGCCTCTTCGCGCTTGGGCTTTTCCACCATCTGGGTGATGCGGAAGCCGTTGTCGGGACCATCGCCGCGGGCGATGACACCGTAGGACGACACTTCGCTTTCGGGCACCTCCTCGACGGCAATGACGTTGCCGCCGGTTTCCTCATAGGCGTCCATCATCTGCTTGAGCACGCCGGGCTCACCCTTGAACAGCATGTCGGGCAGCAGCAGCGCAAACGGGTTGTCGCCGACGATATCGCGGGCGCACCAGACAGCGTGGCCGAGGCCAAGCGGCTCCTGCTGGCGGGTGAAGCTGGTGCGACCGGCCGAGGGCAGATCCCGGCGGAGTTCTTCAAGAGCCTTGGTCTTGCCGCGCACTTCGAGCGTGGTCTCCAGCTCGAACTGGCGATCGAAATGATCCTCGATGACGCCCTTGTTGCGACCGGTGACGAAGACGAAATGCTCGATGCCGGCCTCGCGCGCCTCATCGACCGCGTATTGAATCAGCGGCCGATCCACCACGGTCAGCATTTCCTTGGGAAGCGCCTTGGTGGCAGGCAGGAAACGAGTTCCAAGACCAGCAACCGGAAAGACGGCCGTTCTGACGCGCTTGGGCAAAGGCATAGACTCCATATTCGGGATCGGCGTAAAGCTATCTCAACCACAGTCAAATATCATCAAGGCAAAATAGCGTTTCAATGACAGGAGTTAACGCATGGCGGTGCTGGTAACCGGGGGCGCGGGCTATATCGGCAGCCATATGGTGCTCAATCTCGCCGATGCCGGCGAAAAGGTCGTGGTGCTGGACAATCTGGTCACCGGATTTGATTGGGCTATCGATGGTCGGGCGATCTATGAGCCGGGAAATGCCGGCGATATCGACCTGGTGCGCGGGCTGATCGACAAGCATGGCATCACCGAGATCGTGCATTTCGCCGGCTCCATCGTGGTGCCCGAATCGGTCACCGATCCGCTCAAATATTACGGCAACAACACCGCCACCTCGCGCAGCCTGATCGAGGCTGCCGTCAAGGGCGGGGTGAAGCACTTTATCTTTTCGTCGACCGCTGCCGTCTATGGCATGACCGGGCTGGCGCCGGTGGTGGAAACCACGCCGCTCAATCCGATGTCACCCTATGGCCGGTCCAAGCTGATGACCGAGCTGATGCTGGCCGACGTGGCCGCAGCGCATCCGATGACCTATGGCGTGTTGCGCTATTTCAACGTGGCGGGCGCCGATCCGCAGGGCCGCAGCGGCCAGTCGACGCCGATGGCGACGCATCTGATCAAGGTGGCGTGCCAGACGGCGCTCGGCCAGCGCGAGAAGATGGATATTTTCGGCACCGATTTTGAAACGCCTGATGGCACCGGCGTGCGCGACTATATCCACGTCACCGACCTGATCGCGGCCCATGCGCTGCTGCTCAAGCATTTGCGGGCGGGCGGCGACAGCACGACGCTCAACTGCGCCTATGGCCAGGGCTATTCGGTGCGACAGGTGGTGGACACTGTCCGCAAGGTGACCGGCGTGCATATCCGGGCCGATGAAAGCCCGCGCCGCGCCGGCGATCCGGCCTCGATCACGGCGACTGGCGAGAAGGTACGGGCGTTGCTGGGCTGGGTGCCTCGGCATGACGACCTTACCGAAATCGTCGAATCCGCCTATGCTTGGGAACGGCATCTGATGGTGCGTAACCGGTAGTTGGCCCTGCTTGTAAGCCATGCTCCCGCCAAACTCGAACGTCACCCTCGGGCTTGACCCGAGGGCTCTTCATTTGCTGCGCGTTCGGACAGTACAGTGCCCTCGGGTCAAACCCGAGGGTGACGAGCGGTGGTTGTGAAACACGGTGGACCCTATCCAATGCGCTTGTTGATTTTGGCATTCGGCCTGCTCTTCACCGCCCCCGCCTTTGCCCAACCGGTCGAAAGCTTCGACCAGTTCATCGCCAATTTCCGGTCGCAGGCGCTGGCGGCTGGCATAGACGCCTCGGTCTACGACGCCGCGATGGGCGGCATGACGCCCGATCCGCGGGTGCCGGACCTGGTCACGAGCCAGCCCGAATTCACCACCCCGATGTGGGAGTATATCGAGGGCCGGGTGACATCGAGCCGCATCGAGCGCGGCAAAGCGGCCATTGCGCGCAACAGCGACCTGTTTGCATCCGTCGGCCAGGCTTATGGCGTCGATCCCTACATCCTGGGCGCCATCTGGGGCATGGAGACCGATTATGGCGCCGTGCTTGGCAATGATGGCCTGATCCGACCGATCGTGCGCTCGCTCGCTACGCTGGTGCACCAGCGCCGCACGCGCTTCAGGGAAGACCAGATCGACCTGATCGCGGCCCTGCAACTGGTGCAGCGTGGACCGCTTGATGCGCAGAGCCTTGTTGGGTCATGGGCGGGCGCTATCGGGCACCTGCAGGTCAATCCATCCAATGTGGTGGCGCATGGCACCGACGGGGATGGCGACGGCCGGGTGGACCTGCACAATTCGCTGGCCGATGCACTGGCGACCAGTGCGCGGTTCATTCGCGGGCTCGGCTATCAGCCGGGGGTCGATTGGGGCATGGAGGTGGTCGTGCCTGAGGGCTTCGACTATTTGCTGGCGACGCGGACGCAGCTGCGACCGGTTTCGTTCTTTGCCGAGCGCGGTGTGACCCGGGTAGCGGGGCGGCAGTTCGCTGACGGTAACCTGCCGGTCTTTCTCTATGCGCCGGCGGGCAAGGACGGACCCAAATTCCTGATGACGCAGAATTATCTGGTACTCAAGGGCTACAACTTTTCCGATAGCTACGCGATGAGCGTGGCGCACATGACCGACCGGCTCAAGGGCGGTGGCGGCTTCGTCGATGATTGGCCGCGTGGCACGACCTTCCCCAACCTGGCGCAGCGCAAGGGCATCCAGCAGGCGCTGACCCAGCTTGGCCTTTATCAGGGCGCGGTGGATGGGCTGTTGGGGCCGATCACGCAGGAGGCCTATGCCAGGTTTCAGGCGAGCCGGGGCGAGGTGGCAGACGGCTTTCTCAACCGGGGCGCCTATGAGGCCCTGGCCGCGGCGGTCCAATAACTTCGCAGCGACTGCGTAGAACTGAGCCCCCAGTTCTGCTACCAGGGGATAGATTTGTGGCGTGAGCTGAGCATGGTCCGCATCGTCCTGGCATTTTTGATCGGACTGATCGTCTTTGTCGACGTCGCGCCGGCTTTTGCCCAGAGCGACGAGACTATCGTCGTGGCGCAGGAGCAGCGGCGTCGGACACTGTTTGACCTGCTGTTCGGCGACGAACCCGCTGCCGCCCCCGCGCCGGTCGAGCAGCCGCAACAGCGGGCGCCACGGGCGACACAACAGCAGGCGGCGCCAAGCCTGCCACCGCCCAAGCCGCAGGTCGAGAAGGCCGAGAATGCGACGCGGCTGGCGGTGTTCGGGGACTCGCTTGCCAATGATCTCAGCAAGGCGCTGGATCGCCTCTATGCCGAGGACCCAAACTTGGCGGTCCTGAACCAGGCCGTGAGCAATTCCGGCTTCGTGCGTGACGACTATTTTGACTGGGACGCGGCCATCGACGAGCAGATTGCCGCCGACAGCTTTGACCTTGCGGTGGTGATGATCGGCATCAACGACCGGCAGGAGCTGACGGTCAATGGTGAGGCGGTGCGGTCGTTGACCGACCCCTGGAACGCGGCCTACCAGGCCCGCATCACCAGCTTTCTCAACAAGCTGCGGGCGGCGCGCAAGCCGGTGATCTGGGTGGGACTGCCGCCCATGTCCAAGACCGACTATTCCGCAGCGATCGGCCAGATCAGCAATATCCAGCGACTGGCCAGCTTCTCCGGTGGTGCGGAATTCCTGGATATCTATGAGAGATTTCTGGGCGAGGACGGCAAATACTCGTCCTATGGTCCCGATGTGAACGGGCAGAACGCGCGCATGCGCAAGGACGATGGCATCCATTTTGCCACCGCTGGCGCGGACAAGCTGGCCTTCTATATCAGCCAGTCGATCCGCACTTTCTATCGCGGCGGCGGCGTGAGCGTGGCGGTTGCCGATCCGCTGCTGGGCACCGATGCTGCGGCCATGCTGCGACCGCCCTATCAGGGGCTGGGGCAGACGCGGCTGCTCGAAGTGGCGGGCGCCGTGATCCCGATCAGCCGCGTGCCGGCACGTGCCGGCGATCTGCTGACGGCGACCAGCGTGCCGTTGTCGACGGCGCCGTTCACGCTGGAGCAGTTGGTGACGGCGCCGATCGGGCGGGTGGATGCATTCGGCGTCGGCATCGATCCGACGGCGGTGCCGGTGGAGAACGAATCCGGCCGCTAGGCGCTGGCCCGAGCCGCGACGGCCTCCAGCAACGCCACGGCGTCGGGTGGTGGCGTCTGTTCGATGCGGCGGTAGACGCGGCCATCCGGAGTGCGGGCCAGCATGCCGGCGTCGACCAGCGAGCGGCGCAGGATGGCGTGGTCGCCAAACAGATGCGCGTCGATGATGTATCCGTTCAATTCGGCCTCGCTCAGACGTTCTCCGACTGGAATGCGCGACCAGATCACCCAGAAGCATAACTCTTGGTGGTTGGTCTTGGACGGCCAGCGCACCATTCTACCCTGGGCGTCGAAGTGTCGGCTAACCTTGTCGACGCGGGACTGGTCGTAGGCGGGGATAGTGCTGGGGATAAAACCGGCGCGCAGGGCCTGGAAGTTGGCGTGGCCGGCGGCCTTGGCCAGTAGGTTCAGCATCTCGACATGGGTGGGCTTGTGGTCGAGCGCGTTGATCTGGGCGCGCAGCGATTTGGCCAGCGCGGAGAGATCTGGGTGGGCAAAGGCAATGAGCTGTTTGGTCATGACAATCCTCATCGGGTGCCAAGCGCAATAGGCTTCGTCGGTCGCCGGCTTACGATTGGGCACCCATGGGGATGGGGTCAAACGTCTGTGGTAGAAGCAGGTTTAGCTCCCCAATTGGGGCGGCAACGCCTCGGTGAACTGCGGACCGTGGGCGTCCCTTGTAGCGCGCGGGGACTATTCAGTAAAGCGCACGGCGCCGATATGGGGCAGGTTGCGGTTGCGCTGGGCATAATCGATGCCATAGCCGACGACGAACTTGTCGGGGATATCGAAGCCGATCCATTTGGCCTGCACGTCGGTTTCGCGGCGGCTCGGCTTGTTGAGCAGGGCACAGACTTCCATGCGGCGCGGGTGGCGAGTGCCGAGGATTTCGAGCACATGCTTGAGCGTGTAGCCGGTATCGACGATATCCTCGACAACCAGCACATCGCGGCCGGCGATCTCGCCGCGCAGGTCCTTGAGGATGCGCACTTCGCGGCTGGATTCGGTGGAATTGCCGTAGGACGATGCCTCCATGAAGTCGACTTCGACCGGCAGATCGAGCTCGCGCACCAGGTCGGCGATGAAGATGAACGAGCCGCGCAAGAGGCCGACGACGACGAGCTTGTCGGTGTCGGAGAAGTGCGTGGATATCTCCTTGGCCAGGGCCTCGACACGGGCGGCGATGGCCTTGGCGGAGATCAGTTCGTCGACGATGTAGGGCTTGGTGGTCATGGCGAATCCGGGTCACACAACAGCGGAATCTGTTAGCAGACTGTTAGCATTTAGCGGAGCGGAAGGCGAAGTTCGCCGATGCCTGCGGTGGGTTGAAATTTCTTGAAACCACCGGCCGTCACCCTCGGGCTTGACCCGAGGGCTCTGTACTTCACCGAAGTTCAGCAAGTGTAGAGCCCTCGGGTCAAGCCCGAGGGTGACGCGGTGGGGAGCGACGATGTCGCATCCCCCAAGATTGACTACCGCGGCAGATCCGTCTTGCCCATCAAATCGAAATCGATCGACCGTGCGGCCTGCCTGCCCTCGCGGATCGCCCAGACCACCAGGGATTGGCCGCGGCGCATGTCGCCGGCGGCGTAGACCTTCTCGACCGTGGTCTTGTAGCTCATCGTGTCGGCGAAGAGGTTGCCGCGCTTGTCGAGCTGGGCGCCCAGTTCGGTCAGCATGCCCTCGTGGACCGGCGAGGCGAAGCCGATGGCCAGCAGGACTAGGTCGGCCTTGATGATGAATTCGGTGCCTGATATGGGCTGGCGCTTGCGGTCGACGCGGGCGCATTCGACGCCGGTGACCTGGCCCTTGGCATTGCCGATGATCTTCATCGTGCCGGCGGCGAATTCGCGGATGGCGCCTTCGGCCTGCGATGACGACGTGCGCATCTTGACCGCCCAGTTGGGCCAGTTGGTCAGCTTGTTTTCGAGCTCGGGCGGCATGGGGCGGACGTCGAGCTGGGTGACGGCGATAGCGCCCTGGCGGAAGCTGGTGCCGACGCAGTCGGAAGCGGTGTCACCGCCGCCGACCACCACAACATGCTTGCCTGCCGCCGTAAGCTGCAGTTCAGACGAGGTGTCTTCGCCGCCGAGACGACGGTTCTGCTGCACGAGGAACGGCATGGCGAAATGCACGCCATTGAGCTCGGTGCCTTCGCTGTCGACATCGCGCGGCTTTTCCGCACCACCTGATAGCAGCACGGCGTCATACTGCGCCTGCAGCTCGGACAACGGGCGGGTGACGCCGATATTTTCGTTGTAGTGGAAGGTGACGCCTTCGGCTTCCATCTGGGTGACGCGGAAGTCGATGTGTTCCTTTTCCATCTTGAAGTCGGGGATGCCATAGCGCATCAGCCCGCCGGCCTTGGGCTCGCGTTCGTAGAGGTGAACATCGTGACCGGCGCGGGCCAGTTGCTGGGCCGCGGCCATGCCGGCGGGGCCGGAGCCGACGACGGCGACCGACTTGCCGGTCTTGGTCGCATTGATCTGCGGCCTGACCCAGCCATTGCGGATGGCGCGGTCGGCGATGGCCTGTTCGACCGTCTTGATGGCGACGGGGCTATCTTCCAGGTTCAGCGTGCAGGCTTCCTCGCACGGGGCGGGGCAGATGCGGCCGGTGAATTCGGGGAAGTTGTTGGTGGAATGGAGGTTTCGCGCCGCCTCCTCCCAGTCGCCGTTATAGACGAGGTCGTTCCAGTCCGGAATCTGGTTATGCACCGGGCAGCCGGTATCGCCGTGGCAGAACGGGATGCCGCAATCCATGCAGCGCGCCGCCTGATCGACGATGCGCCCTTCTGACATCGGAATGGTGAACTCGCCGAAATGGCGGATGCGATCGGAGGCCGGTTCGTACCGGGGCTCTTCGCGCTCGATCTCGAGAAAGCCTGTTACCTTACCCATGGGCTCGTCCTTCAATTCCGTTCTGCTGCACACCTTGGCAGGCAGCCGACAGTCCTAATTTCGCAGTCGCGTTGGGAGAGAAGTAGAAGGCTTCCTCTCCCATGTGAAAGGCATTCTGGTAGTCGGAGGTTGTATCAAACAGGTCCGATACAGCTTGGACAACCTCCGCAGTCAGAGGCTGCGTCTGGATGAGTTCACGACGTTTGCCCTTCAGCAAATTGGAAGCCGGAAACTCGATGAACCGGTTGTCAAACGGTTGACTGCGAAAGGCCGCCAAGCGTGCCGTGCTCGCTGCCTTGTAGTCCAACTCGCGTGCCGGCATCTTCCAACTCGCTAGCAAACGCCGCGGCGCCCCACCTCCACAGACGACATAGAGGGCCGCCGGGTCGATGCTCCAGCCCAGTTGGACAGCGCTCTCGTCTACCGAGAGCGCTTCGCTGACGTTGGATATGTCCAACGACGTTGTTGTCCAGTCGTAGGCCAAAAATGCTCCGATCGCCAACACCCCAGACAGCAATGTGAGTATTGCCGCCCGGCCCATCTATTCCGCCGCCGCCATGCCCATGCCGCTCGCCCGCTTCTTTTCCATCTCCTTGATGGCGCGGCGGTATTCGACCGGCATCACCTTGACGAATTTGGGGCGCATCTCGACCCAGTGGTCGAGGATGTACTTGGCGCGGTCCGAGCCTGTGTAGTGCAGGTGGTTGCTGATGAGCTGATGCAGCCGCTCGTCGTCATGCTTGGTCATGTCGCCCGAGATGTCGACGCGGCCATGCCATTCGAGATCTCCGCCGTGATGGTGGAGCTGCTGCATCAACGCTTCTTCCTCGGCGACGGGTTCGAGATCGACCATGGCGAGGTTGCAACGGTCGCGGAAGGTCTCGTCCTCGTCGAGGACATAGGCGACGCCGCCGGACATGCCGGCCGCGAAGTTGCGGCCGGTCTGGCCGATGACGACGACGACACCGCCGGTCATGTATTCGCAGCCGTGGTCGCCCGTGCCTTCGACGACCGCGATGGCGCCGGAGTTGCGGACGGCGAAGCGTTCGCCGGCAATGCCGCGGAAGTAGCATTCGCCCGCGATGGCGCCGTAGAGCACTGTGTTGCCGACGATGATGGACTTGGACGGCTCGAAGCTCACCTTGTCGGACGGGCGGACCACGATGCGGCCGCCGGAGAGGCCCTTGCCGACATAGTCGTTGGCGTCGCCCACCATGTCGATGGAGATGCCGCGGGCGAGGAAGGCGCCGAAGGCCTGTCCAGCCGTGCCTGTCAGCTTGATCGAGATGGTGTCATCAGGCAGGCCCTCATGGCCATACTTGCGGGCGAGGGCGCCCGAGAGCATGGCACCGGCCGAGCGGTCGCGGCTGCGGATGGGCAGCTCGATCTGCACGGCTTCGCCACGGGCGAGCGCCGGCTCGGCCAGTTCGACCAGCTTGCGGTCGAGCACGGCTTCCAGATGATGGTTCTGGTATTCGGAGTGATAGAGCGTGTCGCCGCCGATCGGCTCGGGCTTGTAGATGAGCTTGGAAAAATCGACGCCTTCGCTCTTCCAGTAATCGACCATCTTGCGCTGATCGAGCAGGTCGGACCGGCCGGTGAGCTCGCGCAGGGTGCGGGCACCCATTGAGGCCATCAGGCCGCGCAGCTCTTCGGCGATGAAGAAGAAGTAGTTGATGACGTGCTCGGGCGTGCCCTTGAAGCGCTTGCGCAGCACCGGGTCCTGGGTGGCGACGCCAACCGGACAGGTGTTGAGATGGCACTTGCGCATCATGATGCAGCCGGCCGCGATCAGCGGTGCGGTCGAGAAGCCGAACTCATCGGCGCCGAGCAAGGCACCGATCAGCACGTCGCGGCCGGTCTTGAGACCGCCATCGACCTGGAGGACAACGCGCGAGCGCAGGCGGTTGAGCACCAGCGTCTGGTGGGTTTCGGCCAGGCCGATTTCCCATGGGCCGCCGGCATGCTTGAGCGAGGTCAGAGGCGATGCGCCCGTGCCGCCGTCATAGCCGGAGACGGTGATGTGATCGGCGCGCGCCTTGGCAACGCCGGCAGCGACCGTGCCGACGCCCACTTCGGACACCAGCTTGACCGAGATATCGGCCTGCTCGTTGACGTTCTTGAGATCGTAGATGAGCTGGGCGAGATCTTCGATGGAATAGATGTCGTGATGCGGCGGCGGGCTGATCAGGCCCACGCCGGGAGTGGAATGGCGCGTCTTGGCGACGACCCAGTCGACCTTGTGGCCGGGCAATTGGCCGCCCTCGCCGGGCTTGGCGCCCTGCGCGACCTTGATCTGGAGCTGATCGGCATTGACCAGGTATTCGGTGGTGACGCCGAAGCGGCCGGACGCGATCTGCTTGATGGCCGAGCGCATCGGGTTGCGCGAGCCGTCTGGAAGTGGCTTGTAGCGATCGGGCTCCTCGCCGCCTTCGCCGGTGTTGGACTTGCCGCCAATGCGGTTCATCGCCTGGGCCAGCGTCGTGTGGGCTTCGCGCGAGATCGAGCCGAAGGACATGGCGCCGGTGACAAAGCGCTTGACGATCTCCACCGCCGGCTCGACTTCGTCAAGCGGCACGGCTTCGCCAATCGGGCGGATGTCGAAGAGGTTGCGGATGGCGAGGTAGCCGTTTTCGCCCGAGTTCACGCGCGCGGCAAAGCTGTCGTAGCGATCCTGCGCGGTTTCGGGCGATTCATCCTTGGTGCGCACGGCGTGCTGCAGATCGGACACGACATCCGGGCTCCAGGCATGCTTCTCGCCGCGGATGCGGTACATGTATTCGCCGCCGACATCGAGCGCCTTGCGCAGCACGACATCGTCGCCAAAGGCGTCGCGGTGGCGGCGCACGGTTTCCTCGGCGACTTCAGCGAGGCCCACGCCCTCAATGGAGGTGGCGGTGCCGAAGAAGAAGCGCTTGACGAAATCGGAGTGCAAGCCGACCGCGTCGAAGATCTGGGCGCCGCAATAGGACTGGTAGGTCGAGATGCCCATCTTGGACATGACCTTGAGCAGCCCCTTACCCACCGACTTGATGTAGCGGTAGATAACTTCGTGGGCATCGACCTCGGCCGGGAATTCGCCCTCTGCGTGAAGGGCAGCGAGCGTCTCGAAAGCCAGATAGGGGTTGATGGCTTCGGCGCCGTAGCCGGCCAGCATGGCGAAATGGTGCATTTCGCGGGCTTCGCCGGTCTCGACGACGAGGCCCGAGGAGGTGCGCAGGCCCTTGCGGATCAGGTGGTGATGCACGGCCGCCGTCGCCAGCAGAGCCGGAATGGCAATGCGGTCGGAGGCGACGAGGCGGTCGGACAGCACGATGATGTTGTACTCGCCGGCAATGGCAGCCTCGGCCTGCTCGGAGATCGACTGGATAGCCGCTTCCATGCCTGCCGCGCCGCTATCGGCGGGGTAGGTGATGTCGATGGTCTTGGTCTTGAACTGGTTGTCGACCATGTCACCGATGGCGCGGATCTTTTCGAGATCCTCGTTGGTGAGAATGGGCTGACGGACTTCGAGGCGCTTCTCGCGCGAGGCGCCGGCCAGATCGAAAATGTTGGGACGCGGGCCGATGAAGCTGACGAGCGACATCACCGATTCCTCACGGATCGGATCGATCGGCGGGTTCGTCACCTGGGCGAAGTTCTGCTTGAAATAGGTGTAGAGGAGCTTCGACTTCTGGCTCAGCGCCGATATCGGCGTGTCCGTGCCCATCGAGCCGACGGCTTCCTGTCCGGTCGTGGCCATGGGCGCCATCAACAGCTTGATGTCTTCCTGCGTATAACCGAAGGCCTGCATGCGATCGAGCAGCGACTCCGACGTCACCGGGGCCTTGGGCTCGGTTTCGGGCAGGTCTTCGAGCACGATCTGGCTGCGGGCCAGCCACTCGGCATAGGGGTTCTTGGTGGCGAGCGTGCGCTTGATCTCGTCGTCCGAGATGATGCGGCCCTCTTCGAGGTCGATCAGCAGCATGCGACCCGGCTGCAGGCGCCAGCGCTCGACGATGTCTTCGTCCGGGATATCGAGTACGCCGGATTCGGAGGCGAGCACGACATGGCCTTCGCGCGTCACCAGGTAACGTGCGGGGCGCAGGCCGTTGCGGTCGAGGGTGGCCACGACGTAGCGACCGTCCGAAAGCGACATGGCGGCCGGGCCGTCCCACGGCTCCATGAGTGCAGCGTGATACTCATAGAAGGCGCGGCGCGTCTCATCCATCAGCGGATTGCCGGCCCAGGCTTCGGGGATCAGCATCATCGCCGCATGCGGCAGCGAATAGCCGCCGCGCACGAGGAATTCGAGCGCGTTGTCAAAGCAGGCCGTGTCGGACTGACCCTCATAGGAGATCGGCCAGATCTTGGTGATATCGTCGCCGAACAGCGGCGAAGACACCGATGCCTGGCGGGCGGCCATCCAGTTGACGTTGCCGCGGATGGTGTTGATCTCACCATTGTGCGTGGTCATGCGGTAGGGATGGGCCAGCTTCCAGGACGGGAAGGTGTTGGTCGAGAAGCGCTGGTGCACCAGGGCGATCGCCGACTCGAAGCTTTCGTCGCTGAGGTCGGGGTAGAAAGCCTTGAGCTGGGCGGCGAGGAACATGCCCTTGTAGACCACGGTGCGGGCCGACATGGAGACGACGTAAAAGCCGTTGTCGCCGTCGCTTTCGGGCACGGCGGCGTAGACCGTGTTGGAGATGACCTTGCGGACGATGAGCAGCTTGCGCTCGAATTCATCGAGGCTGAGTCCAGCTGGGCGGGCGATGACCATCTGCTCGATGATCGGCTGGGTGGCGATGACGCCTTCGCTCAGTGGGCTGTTGTCGGTGGGAACGATGCGTTCGCCGAGCAGCGTCAGGCCCTCGGCGGCCAGCACGCCGCGTACGACTTCAGCGCAACGATCGCGGAGTTCGACGATGTTGGGATAGAACAGCATGGCCACGGCGTAGCCGTGCTTCTCCGGCAGCGCGAAGGGCAGGACCTTGCTGAAGAAGCCGTGCGGGGTCTGCACCAGGATGCCGGCACCGTCGCCCATCAGGGGATCGGCACCGACAGCACCGCGATGCTCGAGGTTCTCGAGGATTTCGAGACCCTTCTCGACCACTTCATGGCTGGGCTTGTTCTTGATGTTGGCGATCATGCCGATGCCGCAGGCATCGTGCTCGTTGGCCGGATCGTAGAGACCCTGGGCCTCGGGGCGGCCGGAAACGACGCGGCGACCATGTTCGATCAAGGTGGTGCGGTTGGCTTTAGTCGTCGTGACCGGGAGTTCGTGTCCGTTCCGCGCGTGTGCCATGGCATGTTCCTCGTTTCGTTGGTCGCGCCCGTTTCCGGGCAGTGTCGCTATGTCGTGTGCATCCTGATGGTGCCGGTCAACCGGCGGGCTGGATGCGTTATCGTCCTCAGGGTGGGCGCGTTGTTCAGGCGGGTCGTACTACGGTACGGCTCGAAAGAGCAAATGCGTCCATGCGTGGGGAGTGGCGCTGCATCCAAATGGCCACTCGTTTCGGACTATATTAGTCCCGCCTATCCGTTTCCGCTCATGCAAAGCGGGCCAGCCGGACCGGCGTGCGTGCTGGCCGCGGAGAGCGGGGCGACGCGTCAGATAGGACAGGTTTGCTGCCCTAACCTCTGCACATTTGCATAATTCCAAACTGGGAGCAAGCGTCTTTGCCATGGTTCCGTCACAGAAAATAGGACTTTGCCTGTATTTGTGTAGGAAACGATAGGAAAGGTGGGACCTGTGCCTGTTTTCTTCGGATTGCACGAATGTCTTCGCACCCACCACGCGTCACCCTCGGGCCTGACCCGAGGGGTCTATACTAACCAAAAGTTCCGCAAGTGCAGAGCCCTCGGGTCAAGCCCGAGGGTGACGGCCGGTGGTTGGGCGGCAGGCCAGTATGTGCTGTCGGACACTGCGGGACGCTAATCCTTGCGGGCGATGAAATGGTAGAGATGCCAGTGTTTTGCCGTGCCGTTGAGGGTCTGGCTGTTGGGATCTTCCTCTTCACGGAAGCTGAGCACCGTCAGCGGCGACAGCAAGGCCTTGGCCTCGTCCAGCCTCTGGAACGTCATGTTGGGGGTGCCGACCCAGTCGTCGCGGTCGCCGAAGAACTGGCCGGTGAGGACGCCACCCGGTTTCAACGAGGCGAGGATGGCAGCAAAGACGCGGTCGAATACGTCGGGGCGGATGAAGGGCAGCGCGTATTGGGCGTTGAGCAGATCGTAGGCGCCGCGTGGGAAGGCGAATTCCTCGAAGCTGGCGATCAGATAATCGAAGCGATCGGCTGGGAGGGTATCGGCGATTTCCTGCGCGATGGGCTCGCCGTCGAGCGCGGTAACGTGGCGGAAGCCGATGTCGAGCAAGTGGATCGCGTCGTTCAGCGCGCCGGCGCCGATATCGAGGGCGGAATCGCGGCCCGGCGTTAGTGCCAGAGCTTCGAGCAGCAGCGGGCGCGGCGGCTTGCCCGCTGCCCGCTCGGCATATTTGTACCAGCCTTCGAAATTGTCGGCGAACTTTGCCATGGCTGGCTCCAGTGAGGTGGAGCCAGCTTAGCGTCAGGGCGTGACGACGTCGACTTCGTTGCCGTCCATATCGTAGGCGACGCGGCCACTGGTCCAACCGTCGTCGAGCTCGGCGCGGACTTCGACCACCAGGCGATCGTCCTCGGGGGTCATGAACAGGATGGAACGGCCGATGGTGTAGCGGAACACTGTCATGCCATCCATGCCCATGCGTTCGATAGTGCGCTGCTCCAAGTCCTCCAGCATGCTGGCGTCGAGAGCGGCGATATCAGCAATGGTAAAGGTGCGGTCGAGCGTGGGGCCGAGGGGTGTTCCCGCCATCATCGATTCCCGCCGATCCATGGAATCGGCGTCGACCAGAATCTCGGCAACTTCGCCGGGATTCTGCGGGTCTTCCATCTGGATGATGGCCTTGCTGTCATCGATGAAAATCTCGGCATAGCGGGCATTAGGCCCGAATTCCTCGGCAAGCCGGGCCAGCGTGCCCGCGACCGTAGCTGGCGCGAGCCATGGCCCGGCCTCCACTTGGGCACTCTGGGGCAGGACGATATCAACGACCTGAGCATTGGCGGTGAGGAACACCGAACCAGTTTCGCCGCCAGGCTGGGCAAAATGCACTTCCCAGATCGGGATTAGCTTCTTGCTGGTGCGGGTGGTGGGCATGGTGCCCTCGATCTCGGTGATCTCGGCCCCTGATATGGCGAAGGCATCGAATGCAGCCTTCTTGACCTGGGGCAGGCTATCGAGGGGCAGGTCGGCCAACGGAAACGGCTTGCTGTCGCCCATGCCCAGGGCGCTGAAATTGGGCATGCTCGTGCCGGAATAGACGGTCAGCCCATCCCAATAATAGTCCGTGGTCTGCTCGGGATCGCTGCGGTGATCGGCGGTGATCGAAATGCGGTCATCGCTGATAGTGATGTCATGGATCAGCGCCGACCCGATCGTGTCAGCCAGCGCCCGCTCGGCAGCGGCCATCGGCCAGGTATCGGTAGCGAGAAATTCAGCGGCCTGCAGCGCCGGCGCGATCAGCAGGGCCGTGGAAACCAATCCGGCAAGGCGTAGGCTGTGAAAGGGCGAGTGCATGGCAAGCCTCCCAGGGCACGGGATCGAGTATAGCATAAGATTGGGGAGGATGTGGTGACTGGGGGATGAATGGGATGTTCAGATTTGAGCGGGGGACGGGGGTCCCCATGGCTTAGGCGAGTGGGGGCGCAGACAGACGGCTTATGGCGGCGATAATCTGATTGTTGCCGCACAGAACGTCGAGTTGACGGACATTCCTCCGCGCCGTAACAATTGGCCCATGATGATCGAAAACGGCATGGTCGTAGTAGGCGCGCGCATGGGCAAGGCAGCATAGCTGCCAGGCGAAAGCACCCATGCGCGGAGAAATCAGCCCCTCACAGGGGCTTTTTTATTGCCTCGTTTTCCACACAAGCAATTGGCTTTGATCATGCCAGGTTCATCAGCTTCTCCTCGCCTGTCCACGTTGGTCTTTCTGTCGGCACTTGCTATCCTGCCGATCAACTTTTTCCTTCCATCTCTCCCCCAAATGGCCGCCGAATTTGGCGTGGATTATGGACTAATCGGGCTTTCGCTGGCGGCCTATGCAATTGTGTCAGCATGCCTTCAGCTCGTTTTGGGCCCGCTCTCGGACCGTTTTGGTCGCCGGCCTGTAATCCTCGGGGCACTGGCGATATTTATCGCTGCGACAGTCGGCTGCGCCCTAGCGCCAGATGCCTGGACCTTCCTTGCCTGCCGGATGGTGCAGGCTGTGATCGCGCCAACCTATGGGGTGTCGCTCGCGGTGATCCGTGACACGACCAATCGAGAACAGACCGCAGGTCGGTTCGGCTATTTGGCCATGGCGTGGGCCATTGCGCCCATGCTCGGCCCCACGGCAGGCGGGCTGCTTGATCAGGTATTTGGCTGGCGGGCCAGCTTCTACGTTCTGGCGCTTTTTGGAATCGCGGTCCTCGCATTGTGTTGGACCGACCTGCGCGAGACGAAGACGTCGCGATCCATGACGATGCTGGAGCAGTACAAGGCCTATCCCGAACTGCTCGGCTCAAAACGCTTCCTGGCCTATTGCCTGTGCATGGCCTTCTCGGTCGGTGCCTTCTATGCCTTCCTGGCTGGCGCCCCGCTGGCCGCTTCAGCCTTCAATCTATCGCCAGCAGTTCTGGGTCTCTACATGGGCTCGATTACAGGCGGCTTCGTGCTCGGCAGTTTTCTGGCCGGGCGGCTCGCCGGCAATCTCCCGGAGGCCACCCTGCTGATTGCAGGGAGGATTGTGGCTTGCGCGGGGCTCTTGTTCGGCATCGTCCTGTACTTTACCGGCGTCGATCATGTGGTGGCATTGTTCGGGCCATGCCTTTTCGTCGGGGTATCGAACGGACTTACGCAGCCCAGTGCCACCGCTGCGGCAATTTCGGTTCGCGCAACGCTGACGGGAAGCGCCGCCGGTCTCGCCGGCGCGATCACCGTTGCAGGCGCGTCCATTATGGCAGCGATCGCAGGTGCCGTTTTGACGGCAGAGAATGCTCGGCCTGGCCTGCTAATGGTTATGATGGCCTCAGCGATTGTCGCTCTGGTTGCAGCCCTGTTAGCTCGTCATCTCGAAATTGATACGCCCCAAACGACATAATCAAAGGAGAACGCGCCACGTCTGCTTTCGGCGAAGGCAAAACTTTACGATGGGCGACGGCCGCCGTTGCAACTGTCGGCATTGACTTCACCTGACCCGCCGGTCGCTGCGACCAACGCCCACAACACAAAAAGGCGCACCCCTTGCGGGCTGCGCCTCTATCGTCACCGGGAGGTGATCGGCCTGCCGAAGCAGAAGACTGCGCGGCTAGTTGACAGAGTTATCCTCAATCGAGGGATGGCTGCCGTTGATCTGGATGGAGCGCGGCTTCTTGCTTTCGGGCAGTTCGCGCTTCAGTTCCAGGTGCAGCAGGCCGTTTTCGAGCGTGGCGCCGTGGACCTCGACATAGTCGGCCAGCTGGAAGCGGAGCTCGAAAGCGCGCTCGGCAATGCCGCGATGGAGGAATTCACGGGCCTTGTCGGCCTCGGCAGCCTTGGCGCCCTTGACGACCAGGCTGTTCTCCTTGGTCTCGATGGCGATATCGCCATTGGCGAAACCGGCTACGGCAATCGAGATACGGAAGGCGTCTTCGCCGATGCGCTCGATATTGTAGGGAGGATAGGTCTTGGCTTCCTGCCCGACCAGATTGTCGAGGCGGTTGAAGACGCGGTCAAAGCCGACGGTGGAGCGATAGAAGGGGGAAAAATCGATGGTCTGCATAGTCACATTCTCCGTAAAGCAACGTGGATGTCCCGGTGGTCTCGGACGACGCTCCCAGCAATAGGCGAGCGGTGTATTTCGAGGTCGGGGTTCCCGGAAAGTCCGGCGAACGATTGAAATATGGGAGGGGATTTTCGGGGTTCAAGGGGTGGTTGGCTGACGTTTCAGTCGACACCCTCCCCCTTGTGGGGAGGGATCAAGGGTGGGGGTTGGTTTGGCCACGATATCGGGGTTCCCGCACCCCCTCCCGAGCGCCGCTAGGCGCTGCGCGCCAAGCTTTGCTTGCCCTCCCCACAAGGGGGAGGGTGGTCGACTGGTGATCCGGCCTGGAAGGCGTGCCCAAAGATGAACCGAATATGAACGTGCTGGTCCGGTTGAGTTCAGCGGGGTGGGGCTAGAAGTGGGTCATGTGCTGAGGGAGACCTCGGTACACACCCAAAGCGGTCCATCACCCGCCCCCCGCATGGACCGCCCAAATGGAAACCGGTGTCTCGCAAGAGATGCCGGTTTTCCTTTTCTGCACCGAACTTCGTGGCGCCGCCGGCCTGCAAATGGCTTGCTTTTGCGCTTCCGGTGCTCACGTACTGATGTACGCTCCGCTCCGGTTCTCAAAGCCAGCCATTTTCGACTCGGCGGCGCCGCGAATCTCGGTACAGAAATCGTGCCAATGAACGAGTTGCCGATGAACAAAGTCGACCCGAACGGACCAAGCCTGGTCAATATTGCGTCCAATCCGATTCCGGAGGGGGCTCGGGTGGGGTTCTTCAGGACCTCGGACAATGTGCAGTTGCGCTATGCGCTCTGGCCCAAGTCGGAGGGCGCACATCGGGGGACGATCTGTCTTGTGCAGGGGCGGACCGAATTCATCGAGAAGTATTTCGAGACCATCGCCGATTTCCGCAGGCGCGGCTTTGCGGTGGCGACGTTTGACTGGCGCGGGCAGGGCGGGTCGGACCGGCTGATCGGCAATCGCAAGCTGGGCTATGTCGACCGCTTCGAAGATTACTGGACCGACCTCAAGAGCTTTCACGGCGAAATCCTGCTGCCCGAATGCCCGCCGCCATTCTATCTGGTCGGACATTCTATGGGCGGTCTGGCCTCGCTTTATGCCGGGATCAATGATCGGCTGATGTTCGACCGGATCTTCCTGTCGGCGCCGATGGTGGCGTTGGATCGACAGCCGCTGTCGATGGGCGGCATGGCCAAGGTGTGCGAGACGCTGAGCTTTCTCGGGCTTGGCCGCATGCCGGTGAGCCGGGCGGCGGACAAGCCGGCTTCGGAGGCGACATTTCCGGGCAATCCGCTGACCGGGGATTTGATCCGCTATCTGCGCGCGGTGGATGTGATCAAGGCGCGCCCCGACCTTGAGATCGGCGCGCCGACGGTGCGCTGGGCGGCGTCGGCGATGGGGGCCATGGCGGAAGCGGGGCGCGATAGTTTTCCGGGGCAGATCCGCATTCCGCTGCTGATGTTGGCGGCCGCGCGGGACGAGGTGGTGTCGACCGCGGCGATCGAGCAGTTGGGCCTGCGCATGCGGACAGGGCGGCATGTGGTGATCGCCGGGGCGCGGCATGAGCTGTTCATGGAAACGGACGTGATCCGCGGGCAGGTGTTTGCGGCGTTTGACGCGTTTATTACCGAGCAGAGCGCCTGAGCGTGAACGCAAGCCTTTACTGCATCAGCACGGGATAAAGGGAAGCGACCAGAAGCGCCGCCATCACGATGTTGAAGGCGCGTAGGCGGCCGGACGTGGACAGCAAAAGGCCAAGGCGGTCACCTGCCAGCACCCAGACGCTGATCGAGGGGGCGTTGACCACGCCGAAGACCAGCGTGACCAGCAGCACAGTCTGCAGTGAACCTCCGCCAGCATAGACGGTCATGGCCGTCAGCGCCATGGTCCAGGCCTTGGGGTTGACCCACTGGAACAGGGCGGCCTGAAAGAAGGTCATCGGTCGGCTATCGACAGCGCGTTCGCCCAGCGTGTCGGTGGTGGCCAGCTTATAGGCCAGGTAGAGCAGGTAGAGGGCGCTGACGACCTTGAGCACCTGATGGCTATTGGGAATGGCGTCAAACACCCCCATCAGCCCGACCCCCACCAGACCCACCATGAGCGTGAAACCGATGCAGACGCCCAGTGCGTGTGGAACTGTGCGCAAGGCCCCGAAATTGACGCCCGATGCCATGAGCATGAGATTGTTTGGCCCGGGCGTGATCGATGAGACGAGGGCAAAGACTGCCAATGCGGTGAGAACTTCGTATGTCATGGTGCAATGATTGCGCATGTATGGCGCAATGTGCCATCAATGTTCGGGAATTTGGCGAGATTGGAGCAATGTCTGACCGAAATGGACGCAAAAGACCACGAAATATTGTCCGAACTTGAGCGCGATGGACGGATCACCAATCTGGCACTGGCGACCAAGGTGGGGTTGTCGCCATCGGCTTGCCTACGCCGGGTGCAGGAGATGGAGAAGTCCGGCGTGATAACCGGTTATCGCGCTGTCACTAACCGGACGGCGCTCGGCGTCGGCTTCATTGCCTATATCGCGGTGGGGCTTTCGGACCATTCCCAGGCGGCGCAGCGGGCCTTTGAGCGCGCCGTAGCGCAGGCGTCGCAGGTGCGCGAGTGCCACAACGTCACCGGCACAATCGAATATATCCTGCGGGTTGAAGTGGCCGATATTGGCGCTTACAAGAACTTCCATACCGACGTGCTGGGGACGCTGCCCACGGTGCATGCCCTCACCACCTATGTGGTGCTGGATTCGACCAAGGATTTACGGGCGTGACACCTCACGCGGTGGCGATCAACTCCAGCGCCTTCTTCAGCAGTTCCGGCGTTGCCGCAGCGACCACATTGCCCCCGGCAGTCGGTTCGCTGCCGTCCCAGCAGGCGATGGCGCCGCCGGCTTCACGGATGATGGGAACAAGGGCGGCGATGTCGTAGGTCTGCAGGCGCGGTTCGATGACGAGATCGGCCTGGCCTGCCGCGAGCAGGGCATAGCCGTAGCAGTCCATGCCGAAGCGTTGCAGGCGGGTGGCGGCTTCGACGGCTTGCCACTTTCCCCAATGCTCGCCGTGAAACAGGTTTGGCGTGGTGGTGAACACCTTTGACGGCGCCAATTCGGTCTGTCCGCTGGTGCGGTTGGCGGTGGTGACGCCGCCACGCTGATAGGTCGAGCGGCCGGGGACGGCGATGAAGGTCTCGCCGATGAAGGGCTGGCTCATCAGGCCGGCGATGGCGACGCCGTTTTGGGCGAAGCCGATCAGCGTGCCCCAGACCGGGGCGCCGGAGATGAAGGCGCGGGTGCCATCGACGGGGTCGATGATCCAGGTGTATTCGCTGTCGCCTTCCGAGCCCCATTCCTCGCCGATGATGGCGTGGTCGGGGAAGGCCTCGGATATGACGGCGCGGATGGCGGTCTCGGCGCTGCGATCGGCCTCGGTCACCGGGTCGAAGCCGACCTGATACTTGTTGTCGATGTCGAGTGTGGTGCGGAACAGCGGCAGGGTGCGCGTGGCCGCAGCATCGGCGGCGGCAAGCAGGGTGGCTTCGATTTTGGCGAGATCGAGGGTCATGGGGCGGTCGCATGAAGGGCCAACACCTTGCCACGACCTCGTGGTTCGACAGGCTTACCATGACGTCTACTGAAACGATGGGCGGTTGACTACTCCGCCGCAGCTTTTTCCGATGCACTGGGCAGATTGCTGGCCAGCGAGACGAGGTCCAGGCCGATCAGGGCGAAGATCAGGCGGTCGATGACGGATCGGACCGCGTCGAAGCCCTCGTGTTTGGCCAGGGTCACCTCGTTCATGTAGAGGTGGCGGCTGATCTCGATCTGGAGGGCATGGACGCCATGCTGCGGGCGGCCGTAGCTGCGTGTGGCAAAGCCTCCGGCATAGGGGCGGTTGCGGGCGACGCGCAGGCCGGCGGAGACGAAAATGGTTTCGACCAGATCGACGAGGCCCGGCGCGCAGGTGGTGCCGTAGCGGTCGCCGAGCACGATATCGGGCGCCGCCTTGTCGCCCGTGCGACTGATGCGGGGCATCGAGTGGCAGTCGATCAGCAGGGCCACGCCATAAGCGGCCATGGCCTCGCCGAGCAGCTTCTGCAGGGCGGCATGATAGGGGTGGTAGATGCCCTCGATGCGCATGCGGGCATCGTCGAGCGTGAGGCGGTCGCGATAGATCGGCTTGTTTTCGGCAACGACGCGGGCGAGCGTGCCGAGGCCAGCGGCAACGCGCGGCGAGGTGGTGTTGAACCGATCGGAGAGCGGCTCGACGAACATGGTCGGGTCGAGTTCCCAGGGCTCCCGGTTGACGTCGAGATAGGCGCGGGGGAAATGCGCGCGCAGCATGGGGGCGCCCAGATGGGGGGCGCGGGCGAAGAGTTCGTCGACCCAGGCGTCCTCGGACTGTCGGACGGAAAGATGGTCGAGCCGGGTCATGGCCAGAAAGCGCTCGGGATAGACACGGCCGGAATGGGCGGAGTTGAACACGACCGGCGCCACCAGCCGGCGGGGCCGGATAGTCTCGAATGCCGGCTGATCCCAATAGTCGGACCGCACGCTGCCTCCCCAAATCGACGCCTGTTGGCGGCATCGCAGTGATTTGTGCAATCAGTGTCGTCCTTTGCAAGCAGCTTGTCCAGATTGTCGCAATTTTGTTGGGAGGAATTACCCGGCGTTTGCAGGAGCGCAAACTTGCCTTAAACATCACAGGCTACAGTGCGACTCACACGCCAGGACGGCCGGAGACACCATGAAGCGAATTCTGCTCGCGGAAGACGATAACGACATGCGCCAGTTCCTGACGCGCGCGCTCAAGAATGCCGGCTATGAAGTGGTGTCGTTCGACAATGGGCTTTCGGCCTATGAGCGCCTGCGCGAGGAGCCCTTCTCGCTGCTGCTGAGCGATATCGTCATGCCCGAGATGGACGGGATCGAACTGGCGCGCCGCGCCACCGAACTCGATCCGGACCTCAAGGTCATGTTCATCACCGGCTTTGCTGCCGTGGCGCTGAACCCCGACAGCGACGCGCCCAAGGATGCGTCGGTGCTGAGCAAGCCGTTTCATCTCAAGGACCTCGTCAATGAGGTCGAGCGGCTGCTGGCTGCCTGACGCATATCACTATCCACAAAGCGCTGATGACCCCTTGACCCCCGGTCAAGTTTTATGGTCTATCCGCGCCACTGGACGGACCTAGCGGTTCTTCCATCCCGGAGAGATGGGCGTATAGCTCAGCGGGAGAGCACCTCGTTGACATCGAGGGGGTCACAAGTTCGATCCTTGTTACGCCCACCATCTCTCTACTTTTCGCCTCTGGCGATGGGAGTATAGCTCAGCGGGAGAGCATTCGCTTCACACGCGAAGGGTCACAAGTTCAATCCTTGTTACTCCCACCATTCCCTTTCTCGTGATGCCGGCCTGCAAACGGCAATCGTCTGCGCTTCCGGTGCTCACGTACGTTGAGTACGATCCGCTCCGGTTCTCGCCGACCACCGTTTTCGACTCGGCCTGACGAGAAAAGCCCGACTGTGAAATCGGGCGCTCAATCTAGAAAATCTCGGCGTTGCCGTCGATGAAGTCGTCGAACAGCACGGTGGTGCCGTCGTCGTCGCTGATGACGAAGGCCATCTGGCCGGGGCCGGTGAGGCGGCGCATGGGGATGTGGGGTTGGTCGACTGTGCAGGAATAGTGGCCGCCTGCCAGGGTGGTGAAGGGCAGGCCGCGCCAGGTGGCCGTCGAAGTCAGATGGACATGGCCAGCAATGACCTGGCGGATGTAGGGATGGGTCTTGAGGGTGGCGACGAAAGGATCGGCATCGATGATGCGGATGTCGTCGGATTCGATATGCAGCGCATTGGCATTGTGGTGGAGGATGACGATGACCGGCCGGTCCATTGCCTCGGCAAGACGGGCCTTGAGCCAGTCGACCTGCGTCGGCGTCAGCACGCCATCGACGCGACCCGGTTCGGACGAATCGAGCAGGATGATGCGGTGGCCCTTGCTGTCGATGACCTTGTCGACCTTGCCGGTCTCGGCAATGGAGCCGGTGCCGAAGACTTCGAGGAAGGATGGGCGATCGTCGTGGTTGCCCAGGGTGATATGCACCGGAATGGGCAGGCGAGCGATGATTGCCTGGAGCCGCTCGTAGGCAGCAGGCTCGCCGAGATCGGCCAGGTCGCCCGCCAGCACGCAGAAATCGACGCCGCTATAGCGGGCAATGACGGCATCGACGGCCTGTTCGAGACGGGCGCCGGTATCGAGCGTCATCGACAGCTTGCCTTGCGGCATCACATGCAGGTCGCTCATCACGACAAATTTCAGGGTCATATGGAGACTTCCTATTTCCGCACCATTGGTCCGCCGACAATGGCGATGGTCTTGTTGCCATCGATAAAGTCGTCGAACAGAACCGTAGTGCGGTCGGGCGTGCCGACGACCACGGCCATCTGGCCAGGACCATCGATGCGGCGGACGGGCACATCGGGTTGGTCGACGTTGAAGCTGGCCGAATAGTGCCCACCGGCCAGGGTGGTGAAGGGCAGACCGTGCCAGCTCGCGGTCGAGGTAATGTGGACGTGGCCGGCAATCACCTGGCGGATATCCTTGTGCGTCTTGAGCGCCGCGATCAGCGCATCGGGCTCAAGCAGGCGGATGACATCGGAACGGATGTGGAGCGCGTTGGCATTGTGGTGCAGCACGACCACGACTGGCCGGTCTGCGGCTTCGGCGAGGCGGGCGCGCAGCCAATCGATCTGGACCTGTTCGAGCACGCCATCGGCGCGGCCAGGTTCAGAGGAATCGAGCACGATGATACGGTAACCTTTGGCATCGATGACCTTGTCGACCTTGCCGGTGGTGGCGTTGGCATAATCGGCCCCGAAGATATCAAGGAAGGCGGGGCGATGGTCGTGATTGCCCAGCGTCATATGCACCGGGATGGGCAGGCGGGCGATGATGGTCGTGAGCCGTTCATAGGCGGCCGGCTGGCCATGATCGGCCAGGTCGCCGTTCAGAATGCAGAAATCGGCGTCGCCGTACCGCGCAATCACGGCGTCCACCGCCTGTTCCAGCCGCGCGCCTGTATCGAGCGTCATCGATGCCTTGCCCGGCGGCACCAGATGCAGATCACTCATCACGACGAATTTCAGGGTCATTTCCGCCTCACGAACACACGCACCCGTAATGGAGCGAAATGACCAACCGGTGACAATGCCGATTGGCAGATGTCACCACATGGTCTGTTTGGCGCGCTCCGGCCAGGCCTTGTCATAGGCTTCGCCACCGACCTGGTTTTCGGTCATGCTGGCCAGGATTTCGCCGGGCGTGGGCAGGGATTTCGGATCGGGGTGACGCTCGGGATTCCAGAGTTCGGAGCGGACGATGGCGCGGGCGCACTGGAAATAGAGCTCGTCGATCTGCATGACGATGACCGATCGCGGCGCCTTGCCCTCGACTTCGAAACTGGCCAGCAGGTCCGGATCGATGCTGAGATGGGCGCGGCCATTGGCGCGGATGGTGGTGCCGCTGCCGGGCAACAGGAACAGGAAGGCGACGCGTGGATCGCGCACGATGTTGCGCAGCGAATCGATGCGATTATTGCCCCGCCGGTCGGGCATCATCAGCGTCGTGTCGTCGTGGATGCGGACAAAGCCGGCTTGGTCGCCGCGTGGGGAGCAGTCGATGCCCTCGGGGCCGACCGTGGCCAGCGCGGCGAAGGGGCTGGCTTCGATGAGGCGGCGATATTGCGGCGTCATGCGGTGGGCCACCTTGACGGTGGAGGCGGCGACTGGGGCAGGGCTGTAAAGCGCTTCGAGTTGCTCGATGGAGGTGACGATGGTCATGGCAATGGCCTTTGGCAGGCAACAGCGCGAAGTGATGCAGCGGGCGCTATGGGCGGGGTGTAACTCATCCTATATTCCATGCGAATAGAAGTGCGACAAAGGAGTGACAACATGGACACCCATGCATTCAAAATTACCCATACCGATGCCGAATGGCGCGCCAGGCTGACGCCCGAGCAGTATCAGGTGATGCGCAACCACGGCACGGAACGCCCGGGATCGTGTGCGCTGCTCTATGAGAAGCGGGCCGGGACGTTTTCCTGCGCTGGCTGCGATCAGCCGCTGTTTGAATCCAAGCTGAAATTCGAGAGCGGTACCGGCTGGCCGAGCTTCAACGATCCAGTGCCCGGCTCGACTGAGACGACCACGGACAAGAGCTACGGCATGGTGCGGACCGAGGTGCATTGCGCAACGTGTGGCAGCCATCTGGGGCATGTGTTCCCTGACGGTCCGCCGCCGACGGGACTGCGCTACTGCATCAATGGCGTGGCGCTGAATTTTTCGCCCGCTGCGTAGGCGGCAGGAAATGATGGAGGCCCCGGAGCGATCCGGGGCCTTTTTGTTGAGCGTTAGTCTAGACCATCGTGCCACGCCCTCGTGGTTCGAGGCTCGTGAAGAACTCGCACCTCACCATGAGGGCTGCTGGAACACGGAGCCTAGAGTAGCCTCTTCATGGTGAGGCGGGAGCGCAGCGACCCTCGAACCACGAGGGCATTGCACTACGTCCCCCGCGGCTTCGCTCTCGCCGTCGGCGCTGCTTTCGCCGGTTCGTCCGGCCAGGGGTGGCGGGGGTAGCGGCCCTTGAGGTCCTTGGCGACATCGGCCCAGGAACCGTTCCAGAAGCCGACGAGATCGCGGGTGGTCTGGATGGGGCGATGGGCGGGGGAGAGCAGCACCAGCAGCAGGCGGATGCGGCCATGGGCGATGGTCGGGTGGCGGGTCAGGCCGAACAGTTCCTGCACGCGGATTTCGATGGCGGGTCCGCCTTCGGCAGAATAGTCGATGGGGACGGCATTGCCTGTTGGCGCGGTGAAATGGCTGGGCAGCACGGCCTCGATATCCTGGCGGCGCTGATAGGGCAGCAGCATGTCGAGCGCCGTGCGCAGGTGTTCGCCTGAAATTTCGGACAGCTTGGTCAGACCAAACAGGGCTGGAGCGAGCCAGTCGGCCACCGAGGGGACGAGCGCCTCGGTGGTGAGGTCGGGCCAGTCATCGCCCAGGGTGGTGCGCAGGAAATTGGCGCGGGCGCGCCAGGCTTTCTGTTCGCGGCTCCAGGGCAGGAGGTCGATGCCACGGCGGGCCGCAGCTTGCGCCAGCAGATGGGCCGCGTCCGCTGCGTCTTCCACGGTCACCGGCTCATCGGCGAGGCGCAGAGCATCGAGGCGACGGATGCGGCGGGCGCGGACGCTGGCCGAGGGCTCGTCGAAGGCGAGGAGGGTTTCACTGACGATGCGGTCGGCAAACAAGGCTTCGAGATCGGCGCGATCAAGCGCGGCGGCACCACGGATGCGGGCGGTAGCGGCAGCGCCAGTGCTGTCTGACACCACGAGGAAGGGTTGCGACGCCAGCGCGTCGGTTTCGTCGAGGCTGGCCTGGCGGCCATTGGCGAGGCGGAATTTTCCACGCGGTCCGGCGGCCTGGGCGATGCGATCGGGATAGGCACGGGCGAGGTGGTGGCCGATGGGCAGGTTGCCGCCGGTACCGCCGCCGGCCAGCTTGGCCCATCGACGGGCCAAAGCGCGGGCGTCTTCGGCGCGTCTGGAATGGTCGCGGCGGAAACGGTCGAGGCGGTGCGCGAGGTCGGTGCCGTCGCCGCCCAGGCCGCGTTCGCCGATGAGAACGGCGAGTTCGGCGGCCGTCAGAGCATCGTCTTCCGCCGCCGCGGCGACGACCATGTGGGCGAGGCGCGGATGCAGCGGCAAGCGGGCTAGGGCCTTGCCATCAAGCGTGAGATGGCCGGCGGAGTCGATGGCGTCGAGGCGCTGCAGCAGGGCGATAGCCTCCGACCAGGCTGGGGCCGGTGGCGGATCGAGGAAAGGCAGCGCAGCGGGATCGGTGACGCCCCAACTGGCGAGATCGAGCACGAGGTTGGCGAGGTCGGCACCAAGGATTTCGGGTGTGTCGAAGGGGTCGAGCGCCGATGTCTGGCCCTGGTTCCATAGGCGGATGGCGACGCCGGGACTGGTGCGGCCGGCGCGGCCGCGACGCTGATCGGCGCCGGCGCGGGAAACACGGCGGGTTTGCAGCGTGGTGAGGCCGGTGCCGGGCTCGTAGACGGGAACGCGGCGGAAGCCAGCGTCGATGACGATGCGGACGCCGTCGATGGTGAGCGAGGTTTCGGCGATCGAGGTGGCCAGGACGACCTTGCGGCGGCCGGGTTCGGCGGGGCGGATGGCGCGGTCCTGCTCAACTGGCGTGAGTTGGCCGTAGAGCGGCGCGATATCGGTGTCGGCCGGGACGCGGCCGGACAGACGCTCGGCGACGCGGGTGATCTCGCCCTGGCCCGGCAGAAAGACCAGGGCGGAGCCGTCGTGCTCGCGCAGGGCTTCGAGGACGGCCGATGTCACTTGGTCCTCGAGGCGCTTGAGCGGGTCGGGCTCGCGATGGATGGTATCGACGGGGAAGGCGCGTCCAAGGCTCTCGATGACCGGGGCATCGCCCAGCAGGTGGGCGACTCGGGCGCCGTCGATGGTGGCGGACATGACAAGGACGCGGAGATCCGGTCGCAGAGCGGATGCGTCGAGGGTGAGGGCAAGGCCCAGATCGCCGTCGAGGCTGCGCTCGTGGAATTCGTCGAACAGCACGGCGGCGATATCAGTGAGTTCGGGATCGTCGAGCAGCATGCGGGTGTAGACACCCTCGGTGACGATCTCGATGCGGGTTCTGGCGCTGATGCGCGAATCCATGCGTACGCGATAGCCGACGGTCTGACCGACATCTTCGCCGAGCAAGTGCGCCATCTGGCTGGCGGCAGCACGGGCGGCGAGGCGGCGGGGTTCGAGCATGATGATGCAGCCGTCATCACGCCAGGGGGCATCGAGCAGCGCCAGGGGCACGCGGGTGGTCTTGCCGGCGCCGGGTGGCGCGACGAGCACGGCGTACGGCCTCGCGTCGAGCGCAGACCGCAAGGCGGGCAGCGCGTCATCAATTGGTAGCGGTGGCAGGGGCGCAGGCATTGCCGGTTCATGGCGGATCAGCGAGGGTAGGGCAAGAGTGTCGTTATCAGGAGAGCCAGCGTATGCAACTGACCCGCATCGGCAACGAACACCTCACTGTCGACGTCTCGCCCATGGGATCGGAAATGCAGTCGATCGTGACCAGCGATGGACAGAGCTGGCTATGGGATGGCGATCCGGCATTCTGGGGCGGCCGGTCGCCTGTGCTGTTTCCGATGGTGGGCAAGGCGCCGGGCGATCACATCAGCGTGGATGGCGTGCGCTACCCAATGGGGCAGCATGGTTTTGCGCGGCGCAGCGAATTTGCGCTGGCGGAGAGCGGGGCGGATTTCTGCCGGTTCGAGCTGCGATCGGGCCATGCGAGCCGGTCGGTCTATCCGTTCGATTTCGGGCTGGTGCTGGAGCATCGGGTCGATGGGCGGGCGGTGACGGTAACGGCGGAGGTGACCAATGCGGACCACCGGCCGATGCCGTTCGGCATCGGCTTTCATCCGGCATTCGTCTGGCCGCTGCCGGGATGCGAAGGGGTGGATCACACGGTGACGCTGGACAATGGTGGGCAGCCCGAGCTGATCCGTCTGTCGGGCGGTCTGGTCGCGCCGCATGCACTGCCCTCGCCCTTCAAGCAGGGTGTGCTGACGCTCAAGCCAGAGCTGTTCGATGCCGATGCGATGCTGTTTCCCGAGGGTGCGGGTGCCGGGCTGAGTTATGCAGCGGGCGAGAAGGCGATCCGGTTCTCATGGGAGAACCTGCCGAACTTTGCGCTGTGGTCTAAACCGGGTGCGGAGTTTGTGTGCCTTGAGCCGTGGCGGGGAACGGCGGCCAAGGTCGGTGGCAGTGACGAGCTGGCCGAGCGGCCGTATGCCGAGGTGCTGGGGCCCGGAGCGACGGGGCGGTATTCGTTCAAGGTAGAGTTGGTGGGCTGAGAGTTCAGCGCCGAACCCCCAACCGGGCCATTTTCTCGCTCAATGTGCGTCTTGGCACCTGCAATGCGTCGACAACGGCTGCGATGGAATCGCCGTGCCTTGCCAGTTCTGCCTCGATCACATGGCGCTCGTAGGCGGCCAGCCGGTCGGCCAGGCTGGCTGAGGACGACACCGGCTTGGTCTTGGGGCCGAGGATCGTATCAAGCGAACGACCGGTGGCATCCAGCCCCAGTGCAAAGCGGTCGGCGGCGGCTTTGAGTTCGCGGACATTGCCCGGCCAGGGATGGATCATCAGGGCGTTGATGTCGGCGGGGTGGAGTTGCGGCGCGGGCTTGTTGAAGCGCTGGGCGGCCTGGCTGAGGAAGTGGTGGAACAGCAGCACGCAATCGTCGCCACGGTCGCGTAGCGGGGCAAGGTGGATGGTCGCCATGTTGAGGCGATAGTAGAGGTCGGCGCGGAAGCGGCCGGCTTCACTTTCGGCGGCCAGGTCGGCTTTGGACGCGGCGACGATGCGCACGTCGAGCGGAATCTGCTTGTTGGAGCCGACGCGCTCGACCATGCGCTCCTGGATGACGCGCAGCACCTTGGCCTGGGCCAGCAGGGGCATGGACTCGATCTCATCGAGCAGCAGCGTGCCGCCATTGGCAAATTCGAACTTGCCGATGCGCTTGTCGCGGGCCGAGGTGAAGGCGCCGGCCTCGTGGCCAAAGAGTTCGGATTCGATCAGCTCGGCCGGAATGGCGGCACAGTTGACGGCGACGAAGGGCCCCTTTGATCGCGGCGAGAAATCGTGCAGGCAGCGGGCGACGACTTCCTTGCCGGTTCCGGTTTCGCCGAAAATGATGACGTCGGTGGGGATGGAGGCCAGTTCGCGCACGGCGCTGCGCAGGTCTTCCATGGTGCGCGACGAGCCAACCAGGCGGGTGGAGAGTTCGGTCTCGCCGCCGTCGAGCTTGCGACGCAGGTCGGCGACTTCGCGCTTGAGGCCGGCCTGTTCGGCGGCGCGGCGCAGGGTCTTGACTAGCTGGTCGGGGACATAAGGCTTTTGCAGGAAATCGAAGGCGCCCGATCGCATGGCTTCGACGGCCATGGGCACATCGCCATGACCGGTGATGAGGATGACCTCGGCGTTGAGGGCGCGCTCGCGCACGGTACGCAGCAGATCGAGGCCGGACAGGCCGGGCATGCGGACGTCAGTAAGGACAACATCGGGCCTGACGTCGTCGAGCATGGCGAGTGCCTGGCTGGCGTCGGTCGCAACATGGGTGAGAAAGCCGGAGAGGCGCAGCCACTGTTCGAGCGCGGTGCGCACCATTTCTTCGTCGTCGACGATGAGGACGGTCTGGGTCATGTGGAATACTCTTTGGTCGAGGCAGGCTGGGCGGCGAGGGGCAGTCGCACCGTGAACGCGCTCCCCTTCCCCGGGCGACTCTCCACCGTGATGGCACCACCGATGTCGCGGACCAGGCCGTAGGAGATGGACAGCCCAAGCCCCAGGCCGCGGCCGGCTTCCTTGGTGGAGTAGAAGGGGTCGAACAGGTTCGGCAGGTCATCGGCGGCAATGCCGGACCCGGTGTCGGCGACAGAGACTTCGACGCTGCGTTCGTGCTTGCTGAGGCCGATGGAGAGCACACGGATCGGCGCGTGTTCCATGGCGTCGGCGGCGTTGGCAATGAGGTTGATCAACACCTGTTCGAGGTGGATGGGATTGCCCATCACGGCCAGCTTGCTGCGATGGCGGCGGTATTCGACGTCGATGCCGAATGCCTTGAGCTTGTGGTCGACCAGGTCGAGGGCATTGGCGATGACCGTGTTGAGGTCGGCCTGCGCCTCGACGCGGGTCTCCTTGCGGGCGAAGGTTTTCAGGTGGCCAGTAAGGGCGGCGAGGCGGTCGACAACCTTGTCCATGGTGCCCAGAATGCCCGCTATGTCGGCGTCATTGCTGCGGGCAGCGATCAGCTTGGCGCTGGCAATGTGGGTGGTGAGGGCGGCGACGGGCTGGCTGACCTCGTGCGCCACGCCGGCCAGCGCCTGGCCGAGGCTGGCCATCTTGGCGCTCTGGACGAGACCGTATTGCGCCTCGCGCTCGGCTTTCTCGGCGCGGATGCGGTCGGCAATCTCCTCGCGCAGGGCCTCGTTGGTGATGTGCAGATCCTCGGTACGCTCGGCGACGCGCTGTTCCAGCCGCTCGTGGTCAGCAAGGCGCTGGGCAACGATGCGGCGGCGCTGGATCAGCAGCGCGATGATCAGCAGCAGCGCTGCGGCGCCGAGTGCAGCGGCCGCGGCAGCGGTCCAGGCGTCGCGGAACAGCGGGCCGGTGGGGGTGAAAGAGACCAGCCGCCACTGATGGGTGGGCAGGCGCAGTTCGTCGAGGATGAAGAGGCCGGAGGCTTCGGGGTCTTCGCCGGATATGTAGGCGAACTGTGTGCCGCGCGAGGGCCAGATATCGGCGGCGACGGGGGTGTTGCCCATGCCCGTTTCGCCGTAGCGGCGTTGTTCGGCGATGCGGCTGGCGTCTGCCGGGTCGACTACCACAAGCGGGCGATAGCGCCAGTCGGGCCGGGTGGAGAGGATGGTGACGTTGTTGAGGTCGACAATGCCGATCAGCTCGCCCGAGCGCCACCAATTGGCTTCGATTTCGCCGAGGTTGATCTTGGTGACCGCGACGCCAAGGGGCCCATCGGGACCATCGACGCGGCGGGTGAGGAAGTAGCCGGCAACGCCAGTGACGGTGCCGACGGCATAGAACTTGGCGTCGCCGTCAGCCATCGCCTCCTCGAAATAGGGGCGGTAGCCGAGGTTTTCGCCGACGAAGCTGTCATAGGCCCACCAGTTGGAGGCGGCGACGACGGCCCCATCCGATGCCATGATGAAGAGTTCGCCGGCCCCTGCAGTGTCATTGAGCTTTGAGAGGAAGCCGTTGGCGGCCTCCCTGACATCGGGATTATCAGGGTCGGCCAGAACGGCGTGGGTTTCGGCGGCCAGGGCCATGCTGGAGGGCAGGTAGTGGAAGCGTTCGATGATGGCTTCGAGCGTGCGGTCGAAGAGGGCGAGGCGGCGGTCAGCTTGTTGACCGGCGCTGGTGATGGCACTGGCCAGCGCCAGTTCAAAGGCGGCCCAGCCGATGGCGAGGACGAGCGCCAGCGCCACGCCAGCCACGATGAGCTGGCGGCGATGCAGCAGGTCTCGAAAGCCATAGCGACTGACCAAATGTGCTCCTTGGGCAAGAAATTGCCGAAACCTGCCCGATCGATCGGCAAGTTCTTGCTCGCCGTGCTATCACAGACCTTCGTATCTGCATATCTGCCTTGCATTTTCAGCTTGGCACGGCGTTTGCAATGCAGTCGGCAGGACGCGACGGGGAGTCAGCGTCCGAACATTCCGGGAGGACAACCAATGAAGAAGACTGCACTTACCCTCGTGACCGGCGCTCTGCTTGCCGGCCTGGCGTTTGCCGGTTCGGCCTTTGCGCAGGATTATCCGACCAAGCCGATCACCGTCGTGGTGCCCTTCGCGGCCGGCGGCCCGACCGATACCGTGGCGCGCCTCGTTGCCGAGGTGATGAGCCAGGATCTCGGCCAGCAGGTCGTGGTGCAGAATGTCGGCGGTGCCGGCGGTACGCTGGGTGCCGGCCAGGTCGCGACCGCGGCCAATGATGGCTATACGCTGCTGCTGCATCATATCGGCATGTCGACCGCGCCCACGCTCTATCGCAGCCTGCCCTATGATCCGACCACCGATTTCGCGCCGATTGGCCTGATCACCTCGGTGCCGATGACGCTGGTGGCCAAGAAGGATTTCGAGCCCAATACGCTTGAAGAGCTGATCACCTATGTGAAGGCCAATGGCGAGAACGTGACCTATGCCCATGCCGGCATCGGTTCGGCCAGCCAGCTGTGCGGCATGCTGTTCATGGAAGCTGTCGATACGCAGATGACCACGGTGCCATACCAGGGTTCCGGCCCGGCCATGACCGATATCATCGGCGGCCAGATCGACATGATCTGCGACCAGACCACCAATACGACCAGCCAGATCCAGGCCGGCGAAGTGAAGGCCTATGGCGTGACGTCGTCGCAGCGCCTGGCCAACCTGCCCGATCTGCCGACGACGGCAGAGGGTGGCCTGAACCTCGAAATCGGCGTGTGGCACGGGCTCTACGCGCCTGCTGGCACCGATGCGGCGATCATCACCCGGCTTGAAACTGCGCTCCAGGCGGCGCTGGTCAACGAGACCGTGGTCAGCCGCTTTGCCGAACTGGGCACCTATCCCGTGACGGCCGCCGAGGCGACCCCGGATGCGCTGGCACAGACGCTGGCCAGCCAGATCGAACTGTGGCGTGCAGTGATCGAAGCTGCGGGCGTTTACGCGGACTGATGATGCGGAGGGTGGGACAACCCCCACCCTCACTCCCTCCCCACAAGGGGGAGGGAAGCTTGTCCGGTGCGTTGCGTAGATCGCGCCGCATCCACAGCGCGGCTCCTCCCCCTTGACGGGGGAGGGTGGGTGGGGTGTCGGGAGCCACGATATCAGGGCTACCATCCCCCACCCTAGTTCCGCTACGGCCTTCGGCCTAGCTGCACTACCCTCCCCGCGAGGGGGAGGGTGTCGACTGAGGCGCTCGCGCTAACGTCACAAAACAAAAACGGGGAGGACGTGGTGGCGGTTTCGAATTTTTCGACCAAGGACCTCGTGTCGGGCGGCATCTTTGTCGCGGCGGGGGCTTACTTTGCGCTGGAAGCGCTGAACTATGAGGTGGGGACGGCGTTCCGGATGGGGCCGGGCTTTATGCCGCTGTTCCTCGGTTCGGTGTTGGCGGCACTCGGGCTGGGCGTAGCGGCCAGCGGCTGGAAGAAGCCCGATGCTGGGCAGGAATTCAGTCCGCCGTGGCGCGGCATGGCGCTGATCGTGGGCGTCATCATCTTCTTTGCTGCGACGATCCGCGGCTTGGGTTTCGTGCCGGTGGTGCTGATTTCGAGCTTCGCTGCGGCTTTGTCGAGTCGGCTCAATTCGCTGTTGTTTTCGCTGATGCTGGCCGTGACGCTGACTGTGATGTGCACGGTCATCTTCGTTATCGGCCTTGGCATGAGCGTGGAGTGGTTTGGTCCGTGGACTGGCCCGCTGCAGGGGCTCGATCGCACGGTCATCTCCTGGTTCGGCGATAGGAGCGCATGATGGACATCATTGCTTCGCTGGGCCTGGGTTTTTCGGTCGCGCTCGACCCGATGAATATTCTCTACTGCTTTATCGGCGTGCTGTTGGGCACGCTGGTGGGCGTGTTGCCGGGCATCGGGCCGACGGCGACCATCGCCATGCTGTTGCCGATCACCTTCTCGCTGTCGCCGGCCGGGGCACTGATCATGCTTGCCGGCATCTATTACGGCGCGCAGTATGGCGGTTCGACCACGGCCATCCTGATCAACCTGCCGGGCGAAAGCTCGTCGGCGGTGACAGCCATCGATGGCTACCAGATGGCCAAGAATGGGCGCGCCGGTCCCGCCTTGGCGACGGCGGCCCTGGGGTCGTTCTTCGCCGGCACCGTGGCGACACTGCTGCTGGCCTTCTTTGCGCCACCGCTGGCGCGAGCGGCGCTCAATTTCGGGGCGCCGGAATATTTCGCGCTGATCGTGCTGGGTCTCCTGGTCTCGATTGCCCTCGCACATGGTTCGATCCTCAAGGCGCTGGGCATGATTGTGCTGGGGCTGCTGCTGGGCATGGTGGGGCAGGATATCTATACCGGCCAGCCGCGCTTCACCTTCGGTATTCGCGAGCTCTATTCGGGGCTCAACTTCGTCTCGGTGGCGGTGGGGGTGTTCGGCGTGGCCGAAATCCTGCGCAATCTCGAGAACGAGAAGGGCCGGGACGTGATGGTGAAAGCCGTCAAGAACCTCTGGCTCACCAAGGATGATTTCAAGCGCATCATCGGTCCGGTGCTGCGCGGCACGGCGCTTGGCTCGCTGCTCGGCGTGCTGCCGGGCGGGGGGCATATCCTCTCCTCCTTCGCGTCCTACTCGGCCGAGAAGCGGCTCTCCAAGCATCCGGAAGAGTTCGGCCATGGCGCCATCGAAGGCGTGGCGGGGCCGGAATCGGCCAACAATGCCGCGGCGCAAACCTCGTTCATTCCGCTGCTGACGCTGGGCATTCCAGCCCATCCCGTCATGGCGCTGATGGTGGGGGCGTTCATCCTCCAGGGCATCACGCCCGGACCGAACGTGATCAACGATCAGCCGGCTCTGTTCTGGGGCATCATCGCCTCGATGTGGATCGGCAATATCCTGCTGGTCCTGCTCAACCTGCCGCTGATCGGGCTGTGGGTGAAGATGCTGAGCATTCCCTATCGGGCGCTGTTCCCGGCCATTGTGTTGTTCGCCTGCATCGGCTGCTTCTCGATCAACCAGAACATCTACGACGTCTATGCGATCGCGTTCTTCGGGGTGGTTGGCTATGTGCTGATCCGCTTCGGCTGCGAGCCGGCGCCGTTGCTGCTGGGCTTCGTGCTGGGGCCGTTGCTGGAAGAGCACCTGCGCCGGGCGATGATCATCTCGCGCGGCGATGCGACGATCTTCGTGACGCGGCCGATCTCAGCGACCTTGCTGGGGCTGGCGCTGTTGGCGGTGATCGTCGCGGTGCTGCCGAGCATTCGTAAAAAGCGCAAAGAGGTGTTTGTGGAAGAGGATTGAGGCTCTCCTCCCCCTCGTCGCGACCACAAATCATCACCCTCGGGCTCGGCCCGGGGGTGTTTGTTTTGTGGCCTACTCGGCCGCGCCGCGTTCGTCCATCAAGGCATCCGGGCCGTTTGGATCGCCCGGAGCGGTCTCAGCCCCCAAATCCGGAAAGGCCACAACGCGGTTGTTGCGGAAGTCGAGGCGGACGACCAGCAGGCCGCGTTCCTCGAACCAGGTGAGGAGGCGCCGGGCGCGGCTGGCGGAGTGGGTGCCGTAGAGGCGGGCGAGGGTTGCGTCGGAGGGGCAGGGGGCACCGGTGACGGCGGCCTGGGCGAGCACCAGGAAGACGCCCTGCACGTCGTCGGTCAGCGCCTCGGACATGGTCAGCGCCTGTTGCCAGGCATCGGACTTGGCCGTTTCGACATCGGGGGCGACGCGGGCGACGGCGAGGCGGCGCTTGAAGGCGGGCAGAGCCGGCGGTTCGCCGGGGACGCGGCGGATGCGGCAGCGGACCAGGAAATCCTGATAGAGCACGGCAACGGTGCGGAAGCTGGCATCGGGGTCGCCGAGCAGTTCGGCCATGATGGCTGATATCTGGGCGTCGCGCTCGGCTTCGTCGATTTCGGGGAAGAGGCTCTGCGGCGCTTCCTCGGCTGGCGGACGGGCGCGCGAGAGCTGGGCCAGCAGCTCGTTGGTCGAGGGCGGCGGCGGTGGCGCGGGGCGGCGGATGACGGGCCGGGTCTGCTCTTCCGCCGAGGCGGTGAAGATCAGGTCGGCGGCATCCAGGGGGGCTTCCGGCAGCGGCGTCAGCTTGGGGCTGGTAGAGCGCGCCGAGGTTTCGACATGGCCGATGGTGACCGGCAAAGGCCTACGGGAAATGGCGGGGCCGAGGGCGACGAAGTGGCCGCGGGCGAGGTCGCGGAACTGCTCGGCCTGGCGCTTTTCCATGCCCAGGAGGTCGGCGGCGCGGGCCATGTCGATATCGAGAAAGGTGCGGCCCATCAGGAAATTGGACGCTTCGGCGGCGACGTTCTTGGCCAGTTTGGCGAGGCGCTGGGTGGCGATAACGCCAGCCAGGCCGCGCTTGCGGCCACGACACATCAGGTTGGTCATGGCGCCGAGCGACAATTTGCGTGCTTCGTCGGAGACTTCGCCGGCTACGGCTGGGGCGAAAAGCTGGGCTTCGTCGACGACGACGAGGACGGGGTACCAGTGGTCGCGCTCGGCATCGAACATGCCGCCGAGAAAGGCGGCGGCGGCGCGCATCTGCTGCTCGACGTCGAGGCCTTCGAGGTTGAGCACGACCGAGACGCGATGCTGGCGGACGCGGGCGGCGATGCGCGTAAGTTCGGCTTCAGTGCGGGTGGCGTCAACGACGGTATGGCCGTAACGCTCTGACAGCGTTGTGAAATCGCCCTCGGGATCGATGATGCATTGCTGCACCCAGGGGGCGGACTGTTCGAGCAGGCGGCGCAGCAGGTGCGACTTGCCGGAGCCGGAATTGCCCTGGACGAGGAGACGGGTGGCCAGCAATTCCTCAAGGTCGAGCGTGGCGGGCGTCGTGCCGCCGCTCATGCCCATGTCGATTGCTACCTTCATTCACGCTCCGGATCGGGCTGACACATCCCATTGGATCGGGAGGCACGCACGCGGCAAAACTGCCGGTGAACTGTTAGCACGGCATGCCGCCGATTCGGGACAGTCCTGGACACAGACCCCACAGGTCTTGCGCAGAAGGCTTCGGTCAGCGGGAAATGCGGCTGAGCTGGTGCATCAGCAGGACCAGTTCGGCCTGGCGGGTGCTGCCGGTCTTGCTCATGATGGATTTGAGCTGGCCGCGGACGGTGTGGACGCTGCGGCCATTGGCGGCGGCGATGCCCGATACGGTCTGGCCGGCGGCGATACCGCGGGCGACGGCCAGTTCTGCCGGGGTGAGATCGAACAGGGACTGGACCAGGCTGGCATCGGCCTCGCCACCCTTCATTTCGCTGAGGATGACGATGCAGGAGGCACGGCCGAAAATATCGTTGGCCTCGCGGCGGATCGGGACGGTCTGGATGACGCCAATGACGTCGCCGCCCAGGCTCTGCCGGATGGGGATGGACAGCACGCCATCGCCGGTGAGCGCCTGGGTCAACTGGCGGTCGGCGACGGCGTCACGCAGGCCGATGCGGTCGCCAAGCCTGGTGGTCCAGATATGGCCGGCGGCGTCGAACAGATGGTTGGCCAGGACAACGCGGCCGGTTGGCGCAAGGGCGGCCGCCGGGAGGCCGATGGCGGTCAGCGTTTCAATGGAGGTGCGGACCCGATCGAGGCTGCTGCGGGCGGCCAGGGTAGCGGCGCGGGCCAACGGCGCATAGAGCGCGTCCAGCCGGCGCAGCGACTCGCCGCGAATAGGCCCCCGCTCTTGGTATTGTTCGACATTGAAGAGAATGGTGTCCTGATGCGGCAGTTGCAGCAGGAAGCCGGCGGCCCAACCGAACCCTGCCGGCCGAAACAGCTCGGTGACGATCGGGTCCTTCTCCAGATCGCCTTCGTCGAAGTAATCGTCCTCGTTGACGAAGCGCGGGAGGCCGACCAGGCCCTTGCTGATCACGCCATTGGCGCGCCCGCTCTTGTTCATCCAGCCTTCGTTGACCACCCGGTGGCCGATATCGTGCAGCACAGGACTAGCGACGATGCGGATGCCGCGTTCGTTCATGCTCAAGAGGCCAATGCCAGCCGTCTCGCTGAAATCGGTGACGGCCTGGAGCGCATCCGGCCAGCGCTCAGGGATGATGGCGGCCTCGTAGACAAGGTCTTGCAGTCTTGCGAGATCGTCTTCCTCGGCCAATGGGCACCCTCCCGTGCCCATTTATTATACAAATTGATCGATCTGATGGAAAGTCTTTGGCAGATCACAGTTTTCCGCCAAAGATATTCTACTAGCTCAGAGGCGAACCAGGGTGCGGACATCGACTGGCAGGCCGGTGGCGAAGGACTGGTTGGCGGCGATGCCGGTCAGGATCGACAGGGCGCCGTCGCGGTGGTTGGCTCCGTAGCCCGGACGCGGCGTGGCGCTACCGAAGATTTCGTCGAGCATGATGTTGTCGCCACCGCCATGGCCGCCGGCAGCATGCTGGATGGGGATTTGCCGGGCCTCGCCATGCAGCGGGAAATGATAGAGGTGAACGCCCTTGGCAGAGCCTTCTTCATCTGACGTGCCGCCGGCATTGATGTAGCTGGTCTCGTGGACGGTGAGTTCGAGGCGTCCGCCGGTGCCGTTGATGGCGACGTTGAAGCCTTCCCATGGCGCGTAGGCATAGAGCGAATAGGTCATCACCGCCTTGTTGCGGTAGCGCACCATGACATTCATGGTGTCTTCGATGGAGATGCCGTCGCCGAAGACGTTCTGGTCGCGCAGGTAGCCGTCTTCCTTTTCAGCATCCCAGTAGAGGCCCTTCTGAACCGGGTTGGCGGTGAGATCGATGGCGAATTTGTCGTCCTTGGCCGCTTCCACGCCCGTAGTGCGGGTATAGGGCGTGACGACGCCACGTTCCTCGGCATTGGCGCGACCGTAGAATTTGAGGTCGCCCATCGCAAACACCGTGTCGGGCTGGCTGCCGAGCCAAAAGTTGACCAGGTCGAAATGGTGGGTCGACTTGTGGACCATGAGGCCGCCGCTATTGCGCTTGTCGCGGTGCCAGCGGCGGAAATAGTCGGCGCCGTGGCGGGTATCGAGCAGCCATTCGAAATGCACCGAAGTGGGTTTGCCGATGGCGCCTTCGGCAATCAGCTCGCGCAGGGCGGCATTATGAGGGGCATAGCGGTAGTTGAAGGTGACACGGACCTGCTTGCCGGTGCGCTCGACCGCATCGAGGATTGCCTGACACTTCTCGGGATCGGTGGTCATCGGCTTTTCGGTGATGACGTCGCATCCGGCCTCAAGGGCGGCAATGATGTATTTGTGGTGCGTGCGATCGACCGAGGTGACGATGACCGTGTCTGGCCGGGTGTCGGTGAGCATCTTGCCGAAATCGGCGGCCTTATAGGTGGGCACCGCCTGGCCGCCCAGTTCACCTGCGATCACGCTATTGGTGTAGTCCATGCGGACCTGGTTGGTGTCACACAGGGCAACGAGGCGGGAATGCTCGCGATGCGGCCCCAGAATGGCCTGGTAGAACATGCGGGCGCGACCGCCCGTTCCGACAAGCGCGTAGGTCTTGGCCATTCGATGTCTCCGTCTCGATCCGAATATGCACCCGAGGTTCACCCTGGGGTGGCGTTGTCGATGCATCTACCATACAAGATTGTAGGGGCGCACTAGTTCTTTTGATGAAATGCGGGGAGGCAGGCCCTAGAATCTTGTGGACGGCTGGCATTCGGGGCGAGCGCTTTGCCGCATATCCGGATCATGGTCGGGGAGGGGAATCAGAGAAATGGCAGGCAGCGTGCTCGAAGTGACCGAGGAGACCATGGCGCTGCGCGTGGTTGGCGCGTTGCGCGACGAGATCGTCAGCATGGCGCTCAAGCCCGGCGACGTGATCTCGGAAAGCGACATTGCCGGGCGCTATGGCGTGTCACGGCAACCGGTGCGCGAAGCCTTCATCCGCCTGGCTCAGCAGGGGCTGCTGCTGATCCGGCCCAAGCGGGCCACCGTGGTCAAGAAGATCTCGCCCGATGGCGTGCGGCAAAGCCGGTTCATCCGCGAAAGCATCGAGGTGGAGATCATCCGGCGCGTCGCGGCCAGACCCGGCGATGCGGCTGAAGTGCTGAAGGCGCTGATCGCCGAGCAGGAAGTGGCCTCGTCGGCCGACGATCATCGCGGCTTTCATACGCTTGACGAACTGTTCCACCGCACCCTGGCTCGGCTGGCGGGCGTCGAGTATGCGTGGCAGCTGATCGATGACCACAAGATGCAACTCGACCGGGTCCGCTATCTGACGCTGGGCGTATCCTCGTCGCGAGTGGCCATCGGCGAGCACAAGATCATCGCGGCGGCGGTGGCGGCGGGTGACGTGCCGGGCGCCGAGGCCGCCATGCGGGCGCATCTGGCCCGGGCCGAGGTGCTGCTGGGGCAGACCATCAGCGATCACCCGGATTTTTTTGAGTAGCGACCCTCGTGAGGGACCGCATAGCGCCCGTGCTGCAACTGCGCGCGGGCGATTGCCGTTTCTGGCGAGTGAACCACAGGAGAGTGGCATGAAAACGCGGCGGTTGGGCAAGACGGGGTTTGAGGTTTCGGAAATCGGGCTGGGTTGCTGGCAGCTGGGTGGCGATTTCGGGCCGGTGGGGGACGAGACGGCGACAGCTATTCTCGATGCGGCCAACACTGCCGGCGTGACATTCTGGGACACGGCCGACGTCTATGGTGGCGGGCTGAGCGAGAGCCGGATTGGCGCGCATGGCAAGAGCCTTGGCGTGCATGTGGCGACCAAGCTGGGGCGCGGCAGCGGGTTGTTTCCCGACAACTATTCCAAGGATGGCATCAAGGCGAGCCTTGTGGGTTCGGCGCAGCGGCTGGGGGTCGAGACGCTCGATCTGGCGCAGCTACATTGCGTGCCGACGGCAGTTTTGCGCGATGGCCGGGTGTTCGGCTGGATGGACGAGCTCAAGGCCGAAGGACTGGTGCGGCATTGGGGCGCCAGCGTCGAGACGATCGAGGAAGGGTTGATCTGCCTCGAGCAGCCGGGCTGCGCGACGCTGCAGATCATCTTCAACCTGTTCCGCCAGGATGCGGCGAAGGATCTGCTGCCCAAGGCTGCGGCGCAGGATGTCGGCATTATCGTGCGGTTGCCGCTGGCGAGCGGCTTGCTGAGCGGCAAGTATGACAAGGATACGCGGTTCGAAGCGACCGACCACCGCAACTACAATGCCGATGGCAAAGCCTTCTCGGTTGGCGAGACATTCTCGGGACTGCCATTCGAGCGCGGCGTGGAACTGGTGGCCGAACTGCGCGGGCTGGCGCCGGAAGCACTGCCGATGAGTCAGTTTGCGCTGCGGTGGATTTTGGATCATCCGCAGGTGAGCACCGTGATCGCAGGAGTCAGCAAGCCGGCGCAACTGGCCGACAATGTTGCGGCAAGTGAGCAGAAGAGCCTGTTTCCGGCGCTGATGGGACAGTTGGGGGAGTGGTACGAGCGCGAGGTGAAGCCGGCGATACGGGGCGGAGTGTAACAACCGGCCCACAAGCTGACTATGTGAGCGTCCGATAGGTGCCTAGCGAGATGCTGCCCGACCCGGAGCTCTGTCGTCTTCCGGTGATGACGCCTCGCGTTCCCGCTGAGCTTTTACATAGGCCTTCAGCACATCCTGCATACGGGTAATGTGACCTTTGCCCTGTTGCTTGAAAAAGAAGAAAACCTCCGGATCAAGCTTGAGGTGAACGGAGGTCTTTCCCTGAGGATCGACCCACACCGCATTCTTCCAAAAGCTGTCGGGCAGGTCAGGGCCTTCGGGAGCATCGGGGTTGTGATAAAGTTCGCCTCTATCCTTCATGGCTCGTATCTCGGCCAACGTAGCCCGCTTGATATTTTCTTCGGTCACGTCGGCCTCCTTGCCAGGCGGAAATCAATCTGGTTCGTCCATCACGCTCTGCGTGAATGAGCACATAGCAGTTGCCATCTACCATGCCCGTCGACTTGAAACGTACCTCGCCATAGTCGAACCGAGAATCTGGCTCCGTCAGCACCCAGTTCTCGAAAATCAGCAAGGCTTCCAGTATATCAACCTTGTGCTTCTCAATATTTGAAAGTCGCTTCGCCTCGTCCCACTCGTAGTCCATGCGCCCCCACACACAGCCTTCCGGGATCAAAGTGTACACGAAAAGTGTACACTGTCAACGACACGCGACGCCCCTAGCGGATCGCTTGTCACGCCCCTACGTTGTTCCCAAACAACAAGACCCCTCCTTGAGTATCTCCCATGTCCCATCCTGCATTCGAACTGGTCCGCGACGAGCATATTGCGGAGGTCAATTCGCAGGCGCAGCTGTTCCGGCACAAGAAAACCGGCGCCGAGGTGCTCAGTCTCGTCAATGACGACGAGAACAAGGTGTTCGGCATTACCTTCAAGACGCCGCCGGAGGATTCGACGGGGATCGCGCATATCCTCGAGCATTCGGTGCTGTGCGGGAGCCGGAAATATCCGGTCAAGAAGCCGTTCGTGGAGCTGATCAAGGGATCGCTCAACACCTTCCTCAACGCCATGACCTTTCCGGACAAGACCGCCTATCCGGTGGCGAGCCAGAACCTCAAGGATTTCTACAACCTCGTCGATGTGTATCTCGACGCGGTGTTTTTTCCGCTGATATCAGAGGATACGTTCCGGCAGGAAGGGTGGCACTACGAGCTTGAGGATACGGCGAGCCCGCTGGTCTATAAGGGCGTGGTGTTCAACGAGATGAAGGGCGTGTTCCAATCGCCCGATGCTGTCATGCGGGATATTTCGCAGCGCTCGCTTTATCCCGATACAACCTATGGCATCAGCTCGGGCGGGGATCCCAAGGCGATCCCTGATCTGACCTATGCGCAGTTCAAGCGGTTTCACCAGACATTCTACCACCCGTCCAACACGCGGGCGTTTTTCTCGGGTGATGATAATGCGGCGCAGCGGCTGGCGATCCTCGACGAATATTTTTCGCAGTTCGAGCGGGCGCCTGTCGACGCGGAGGTGAAGCTGCAGCCACGCTTCAATGCGCCGCGGCAGATCGTGGCGACCTATGCCGGAACCAAGGACGAGGGCAAGGCGCGCGATGGCATGTTTTCGGTCAACTGGATGATCGATCCACCGGCAGATCGTACCGAGGCGCTGAGCCATGGCATGCTGAGCTATCTGCTGGCCGGCAATCCGGCTGCGCCCTTGCGCAAGGCGCTGACGGAGTCCGGGCTCGGCGAGGGCATGACCGGGGGCGGCATTGGCGGCGGCCTGCGGCAGCCTATGGCAAGCTTTGGCATGAAGGGGATCGATCCTGCCGATGGCGAAAGGGTCGAGGCGCTAATCCTGACGACGCTGGGCGAGATCGCCGAGAGAGGTTTTGCGGCCGATCAGTTGGAAGCTGCGGCCAATACGTTCGAGTTTTCGCTGCGCGAGAACAATACCGGGTCCTATCCGCGCGGCATGGTCTATATGTTCAACGCGCTGGGGACGTGGCTGCATGGCGGCGATCCGCTGGCGCCGCTGGCCTTTGAGGGAGCGCTGACCGCGCTGAAGGAGAAGGCGGGCAAGGGGCATTTCGAGAGCGAAATCCGCCGGCTTTTCCTCGACAACATGCATCGCACCACCGTGACATTGAGCGCTGACCCCGAGCAGGGCGCGCGCGAGGTGGCCAAGGAAGTCGACATCCTGGCAGGCGTTCGCGCCAGGCTGGACGAAAAGGCGCTGGAGACGACGGTTTCCGAGACCGAGAAGCTCAAGGCGCTGCAGGAAACCGTCGACGATCCGGCGCTGCTGGCCAAGATTCCGACGCTTACGCTGGGTGACCTGCCGCGCGAAAGTCGCACTATTCCGATCGATATTGGCACATTGGGCGATGTGCGGCTGTTCACCCATGACCTGCCGACGCTGGGGATCGTCTATCTCGACCTTGGTTTTGACCTGCATGTGCTCGACAAGGAGCTGCTGCCCTATCTGCCGCTGTTCGGGCGGGCGCTGCTGCAGACTGGTACGAGCAAGGAAGACTTTGTTTCCCTGACGCAGCGCATCGGGCGCTCGACGGGCGGCATTGCGCAGCATCGCGGGCTGTCGTCGCGGCAGGGCAGCGACGGCAGCGCCGCCTGGTTCTTCCTGTCGGGCAAGGCGGTGCCTGATAAAATCGAGGAGATGCTCGCCATCATGGGCGATGTGCTGCTTGATGCGCGGCTGGATAATCGCGAGCGGTTCAAGCAGATGGCGCTTGAGGAAAAGGCTGGGTTCGAGGCGCGGCTGGTACCATCGGGCAATGCGATCGTCGATACGCGGCTCAAGTCCGGGCTGACCGAGGCGAGCTGGATTGCCGAGCAGCTGGGCGGGGTGAGCTATCTGCAGTTCATTCGCGACCTGGTGAAGCGCGTGGATAGCGACTGGGATTCGGTCGAGGCCGCGCTGGTGCGCATTCGCGATACGCTGTTCAATCGCGGGCGGATGCTCGTCAACGTGACGGCCGATGCAACGCTGTGGGATCGGGCGCGGGGCGAGGTGGCCAGCTTCCTTGGCCGCATTCCGGACGCGATGCATGGCTTTGCCGACTGGAGCGTGGATTTTGCGCCCAGGTCGGAGGGGCTGATCATTCCGGCGCAGGTCAACTATGTGGGCAAGGGCGCTAACCTGCGGGCGCTTGGGTTTGAACTGACCGGCGCATCATCGGTGGTGCTGAAGTTCCTCAACACCACCTATCTTTGGGACAAGGTGCGGGTGCAGGGCGGGGCCTATGGCGGCTCGAGCCGGTTTGACCTGACGAGCGGGAACTTCAGCTTCCTCAGCTATCGCGATCCGAACCTGCTGAAGACGCTCGATGCGTATGACGGGGCGAGCAAGGCGCTTAATGCCGGTATCGGCGAGAACGACCTGACGCGGTCGATCATCGGGGTGATCGGCGATGTCGACGGGTATGAATTCCCCGATGCCAAGGGCTATTCGTCGATGTGGCGGCAGCTGACCGGGACGACGGACGCGATCCGGCAGCAGCGGCGGGATGAGATTTTGGGGACCACGGTCGCCGATTTCCGGCGCATGGCTGAGGCGGTGGAGGCGATCGCAAAGCACGGGCATGTGGTTGTGCTGGGTGGTGAGACGGCGATTTCGGCGGCAAATGACAAGCGGCCTGGGTTGCTTGAGGTGACGAAGGTTATGTGAGCGAATTGCGCTCGCTGGCGTGGCCTAACCGCCGCACGTCACCCTCGGGCTTGACCCGAGGGGTCTTCACTTGCTGAGAGTGCGAAAGGTACAGAGCCCTCGGGTCAAGCCCGAGGGTGACGACCGGTGGGTGGTACGACATTGGGGCCTGCTGACATCGCCTGACGCCGAAACAGTTATGGTGGCGTGAACCAGCCCCTGCCTGCACACGTTAGGGAGTCCCATGGCACCCCAGATACTCGATCGTAACCTGCATATCCGCGCTATCGACGCCTATATCGATCCGAGCGTGCCGCGGGAGCGGGCGATCATTACGCATGGGCATGCCGATCATGCGCGGTCGGGCCATGGGGCGGTGCTGGCGACGCCGGATACGATCGCCATCATGAAGACCCGCTATGGCGAGGATTGCGCGGGCAAGTTCGAGCCGCTGGATTTTGGCGTGCCGCTGCAGATCGACGATGTGACGATTACGCTGGTGCCGGCGGGGCATGTGCTGGGATCGGCGCAGGTGCTGGTGGAACAGGCCGGGCAGCGGGTTGTGGTGACGGGCGACTACAAACGACTGCCGGACCGGACGTCGCAGCCTTATGAACTGGTCGAGTGCGACCTGCTGGTCACCGAGGCGACGTTCGGGCTGCCGGTGTTTCAGCATCCCCATCCCAGGGTTGAGATTGCGCGGCTACTCAAGTCGGTCGCGGACCAGCCTCAGCGCTGCCACATGGTGGGATGTTATGCGCTGGGCAAGGCGCAGCGGGTCATCGGTCTGCTGCGCGATGCGGGGTGGGACCAGCCGATCTATCTGCATGGCGCGATGATCCGGCTGTGCGAGCTTTATGAGGAACTGGGCGTGACGCTGGGGACGCTGGCCCCGGCGACAGGGATGCCCAAGGCCGCCATGGCCGGGCAGATCGTGATCGCGCCGCCGGCGGCGATCCGCGATCGGTGGAGTCGGCGGTTTCCCGATCCGGTTACGTGCCAGGCGTCGGGCTGGATGAGCGTGAAGCAACGCGCAAGACAGGCACTGGTTGAATTGCCACTGGTGATTTCGGACCATTGCGACTGGGGCGAGCTGCAGCAGACGATCCGCGAGACTGGCGCCAAAACCGTGTGGGTGACGCATGGGCGCGAGGATGCGCTGGTCTATTGGTGCCGTCAGCAGGGACTGCAGGCCGAGCCACTCAATATCCAGGGCTTTGAGGACGATGGCGGGGAGGGCGCTGAGGAATGAAGCGCTTTGCCCAATTGCTCGAACTCTTGGCACTGACGCCGTCGCGGACGCGGAAGCTCACGGCGCTGACACAGTACTTTCGCGAGGTGCCGGACCCGGACAGGGGCTATGCGCTGGCAGTGCTGACCGGAGCGCTGACGTTTCGCAATGTGAAGCCGGCTCTGCTCAAGGACACCGTGCTTCGCGAAGTCGATCCGACGCTGTTCGCCATGAGCTATGACTATGTCGGAGACCTGGGCGAGACCATTGCGCTGATCTGGCCGCATCATGGAGCTGAGGGCGATCTGCCCGGTCTGACCGAGCTGATCGAGCTGTTCAATACGACGAGCAAGTCGGATTTACCGAAGCTGATCGCCGCCATGCTGACGCAAGCCGGGATCAATGAGCGCTGGGCGCTGGTGAAGCTGGCGACGGGGGCGTTGCGGATTGGTGTTTCGGCGCGGTTGGCCAAGACGGCGCTCAGTGAGATGAGTGGCGTCGACGTGCAGGAGATCGAGGAGGTGTGGCACGGGCTCAAGGTGCCCTATGCGGACCTGTTTGCCTGGCTCGATGGCAAGGCGCCGCGGCCTGATATCGATCAGTCGGCGCGGTTTCATCCGCTGATGCTGTCCAATCCGATCGACGAGGAGAAGGACCTGGCCAAGCTTGAACCTGGGGATTTTGCGGCAGAGTGGAAATGGGACGGGATACGGGTGCAACTGGTGCTGGGCGGGGGGACGGTGTCGCTGTTTTCGCGCACCGGCGACGACATCGCGGCGGCCTTTCCTGACATTGTCGAGAATGTTCACGGCCGGGCGGTGCTGGATGGCGAGCTACTGGTCGGTAAGGATTTCGAGCCGGGGAGCTTCAACGAGCTGCAGCAGCGGCTGAACAAGAAGGTGGCGTCGGCCAAGCACCTCAAGGAGTCGCCGGCCTTCATCCGGGTCTATGACATGTTGTTCGATGGACGCGACGACATCAGAACCCTGGAATGGACCGAACGGCGCAAGCGGCTGGAGGCCTGGTTTGCGGCCAATCCGCAGACGCGGCTGGACCTTTCGGAGGTGCTGCCGTTTGCGGATTGGGACGATCTGGCGCTGCAGCGGCGGCAAGGCGCCGATGAACACGGCCATGAGGGGGTGATGATTAAGCTGCGATCGTCGCCCTATGTGCCGGGGCGGCCCAAAGGGTATTGGTTCAAGTGGAAACGCGATCCCAATGTGGTGGATGCGGTGCTGATGTATGCGCAGCGCGGGCACGGAAAGCGGAGTTCGTTCTATTCCGACTACACGTTTGGCGTGTGGAAGGGGAATGAGATCGTGCCCATCGGTAAGGCCTATTTCGGCTTTACCGATGAAGAGCTGAAGCTGCTCGACAAGTGGATCAGGGCCAATACGCTGCAGGCGTTCGGGCCGGTGCGCGAGGTGAAGAAGGAACTGGTGTTCGAGGTGGCGTTCGACTCGGCGCAGGAGAGCACACGACACAAGTCGGGCGTGGCCCTGCGGTTTCCGCGGATCAGCCGAATCCGCTGGGACAAGCCGGCCGCCGAGGCGGGGACGCTGGAGGATATGATGGTGTTTGTGGGAGCGACTTAGGATGTCATCGCGATCCAACCATGAGCGCTTGGTGGCGCTGACCAAGCAGATGCAGGTGGCGGCCGAGGCGATGGATTTCGAACTGGCGACCCGCCTTCGCAACGAGATTGCGCGGCTCAAGGGCGAGGCGCCGGTGGCGCCAGGCGATGCGGATACGGTGACGGTCGGCCAACCGCCGCCAGGGGCGATGGGGCTGGGCACGCAGGTGCCGGTGCGGCAGCCGCCCAAGGGCTGGGTGAAGCCGAAGAAGCCGGATCTGATGACGAAGAATGTGAAGCCGCGGGGTGGGAAGTAGATTGTGCCACGCCCTCGTGGTTCGAGGCTCGCGAAGTGCTCGCACCTCACCATGAGGGCTAATGGAACACTGCATCAGGAGCAGCCCTCATGGTGAGGTGCGCTTCTTCAGCGCCTCGAACCACGGAGGGCGTGGCACAATGCGGCTACCCCGCCTTCGCCATCCGCTCTCCAGCCAGCTTCCGGATCTCCCGCAGTTCCGAAATGGTCGTTTCCAGATCATCGCGCTGACGCTCCAATGAGGCCAGGCGTTCGTCCACCTTGGCAGTCAGCAGGTTGACTTGCTGGGACCGGTTGGCGTCGTAGAGGCTCAAATAATCGGAGATGTCGCGCAACGAAAAACCGAGACGTTTGCCGCGGAGGATGAGGATCAGCCTTGCGCGGTCGCGGCGGCGGAAGATGCGGGTGGCGCCGACGCGTTCGGGGGCGAGCAGGCCCTTGGCTTCGTAGAAGCGGATAGCGCGGGTCGAGATGCCGAATTCCTTGGCCAGGTCGGCAATGGCGAAGAGATCGCGGTTTTCGGGCTCGGGGCGGTTCACTTCTTGGCCTTCATTTCTGCATATTCCACCCGGAGCTCTTTCTTGCTGAGCTTGCCGATCAGGGTCTTGGGCAGGGCATCCTTGAAGACGATGTCGCGGGGCATTTCGATCTTGCTGATGTGGTCGGCAAGGAAAGTCTTGAGATCGGCTTCGGTCGCTGTCTGGCCGGTCTTGAGCTTGACGAAGGCGACCGGGGCCTCGCCGCGATAGCTGTCGGGCACGCCGATGACGTTGGTTTCATCGATGGCAGGATGGGTCATCAGGGCCTCTTCGATGATGCGCGGATAAATCTTGAAGCCTGAGCAGATGATCAGGTCCTTGATGCGGTCGACGAGGAAGACATAGCCGTCTTCATCCATGTGACCGACGTCGCCGGTGCGCAGCCAGCCGTCCTGGAAGGCGGTGCGGGTTGCTTCTTCGTCGTTGTAATAGCCGGTCATGACCTGGGGCCCCTTGACCTGCAACTCGCCATTTTCGCCCGTTCCGACCACCTTGCCGCTATCGGCATCGACGAAGCGGATATCGGTGCCGGGCAGGGGCATGCCGATGGACATGGGCTTGGATGCCTTGCGCAGGGCGGCGCAGCAGACGACAGGGGAGGCTTCGGTGAGCCCGTAGCCCTCGGCCAACAGGGCGTCGGACTTCTTTTTGAACTCGTTGCGGATTTCGTCGCTGAGGGCGGCGCCACCAGAGATGGCGACTTCGATGCTGCTCAGATTATCGCGGGTGGCGCTGTCGGCGCGGGCGATAGCGGTCAGCAGGGTCGGAACGGCAGGCAGGACATTGGCGCGGGTGCGGACCAGCAAAGCCAACAGGTCCTTGAGGTCGAAGCGCGGCAGCATGATGACCTGGGTGCCGTTGCACAGCGGCACGTTCATGCAGACGGTCATCGCGAAGATATGGAAGAAGGGCAGTACCGCCACGACCTTGGAGCGCGAATAGAACAGGCCATCGCCCCATTTGTCGATCTGGGACATGTTGGCAGCGATATTGGCGTGGGTCAGCATGGCGCCGCGCGGAATGCCGGTGGTGCCGCCAGTATATTGCTGGACCGCGATATCCTTCGTCGCGTCGATGACGACAGCGTCGGGCGTCTCGTGGCGGGAGAGCATCTGGTCGAAATGGGTGATGCGGTCGGCAATGCGGGACGCGAGTGTTTTGGACAGGTCCTTGCGCTTGACGATGGAGTAAAGAACCTTCTTGACCAGCGGCAGCGCGTCGGGGAAGTGGCAGACCACGACCGACTTGATGTGACCGGCATCGACCAGGGCTTCGGCCTTTTCGAAGATCAGCTTGAGATCGAGCGTGACCATCACGTCGGCATCGGCGTTGGCGGCGATCTGGCTCAGTTCCACGACGGTATAGAGCGGATTGCAATTGACCACCGTGCCGCCAGCTCGCAGCACGCCGTAATAGGCGATGGGGTAGAAGGGCGTATTGGGCAGCATCAGCATGACGCGCGTGCCCTTGGTGACGCCGAACTGGCGCTGCAATGCGCCGGCAAAGGCGATGATCTTCTTGGCCAGGTCACCAAAACTGGTGGTGGAGCCGAGGAAATCGAGCGCCGGGGCGGACGGGTTTTTCGCACAAGCCGCCAGCACCTGCTCATGAACCGGGCGGGTGTCGATGGCGACATCCCAGGCGATACCATCAGGGTAGCTGGCTATCCAGGGGCGCGAGGGGGCGGCGGTATCGATCGTCGTATCCATGGCGTTTCCTCCGGTGTGCCGATTTTCGGCGCATGGGCTTGTCGCCCTTTGTGTGACGAATATTTCACGGCTTTACGTTAGCGTCAAACAACTGTCCGAACTTTGGGAGGGGTCGGGCGTTGACGTACAGGGCAGGGAAGCGCCACATCACCTATACGTAAACGGCGTTTGGTTGACGTATACGTAAAGCTTGCTAAACTGACCTCAACAATATCAGGCCATCGCGCTATGATCCCGGCGCGGCAGGCCCAACGACCAAGCCGAACGATTCGGCCACCGGTCTGACGTTCTGGGATGAGTTGCTCCGCCCGAGCTGGCGTGAGCGACGCCATGGAGGGCACGCCGTGACTCTTGCGCTTATCGCGATCAGCCTCGTCATCTTCGCCGTTCTGGCCCTGCGGGAAAGTCCGCTGTGGCAATGGGGCGTGGCGGTTGTGATGATCGGGCTACTGTCCGGGGTCGATTTCCCGGGTACCGGGGTCAGCTATGGGCTAGGCGGCGGCAGCTGGGTGTTGCTGATCATTGGCGTCATCATGCTGGCGCTAAGTGTCGAAGCGATCCGCAAGCCGGTACTGGTCACGCCCATCTATGGCGCCGTCAAATCCATCCTGCCGCGCGTGAGCCGCACCGAGCAGGAAGCGCTTGATGCCGGTACGGTCGGGTGGGATGCGGAGCTGTTTTCGGGCCGTCCTGATTGGGCCAAGCTCAATGCGATCCGGCCGCTGACGCTGACAGCGGAAGAGCAGGCATTTCTCGACAACGAGACCGAAGTTGCCTGCTCGATGATCGATGACTGGGACATCCGCAACAATCGCGCCGATCTGTCGCCCGCGCTTTGGCAGTATCTTAAGGACAAGGGCTTCCTGGGCATGCTGATCGCCAAGGAGCATGGCGGGCTGGGTTTTGGCGCGCAGGCACAGTCGATGATCGTTTCCAAGATCGCCAGTCGCTCGGTGGCGGCGGGCATCACGGTGATGGTGCCCAACTCGCTCGGGCCGGGCGAGCTGCTGGAAAAATACGGCACGCATGAGCAGAAAGAGAAATATCTCGGGCGCCTGGCCAAGGGGCTGGAAGTGCCGTGCTTTGCGCTGACCGGTGTGCATTCGGGTTCGGACGCCGGTGGCATGCGCGACTATGGCACGGTCACCAAGGGCCTGTATCAGGGCAAGGAAGTGCTGGGCGTAAAGCTCAGCTTCGACAAGCGCTACATCACGTTGGCGCCAATCGCCACGCTGGTGGGCCTGGCCTTCATCCTGCAGGATCCGGATAATCATCTTGGCCGCGGCAAGGAGATCGGCATCACGCTGGCTTTGGTGCCGCATGACCATCCGGGCGTCGATATCGGCCGCCGGCACTATCCTGCGCGGCAGGCCTTCATGAACGGGCCGGTGCGCGGCAGGGACGTGTTCATTCCGATGGAGTTCCTGATCGGCGGCACGGACTATGCCGGGCAGGGCTGGCGCATGCTGATGGAGTGCCTGTCGACCGGGCGCGCCATCTCGCTGCCGGCCATCGGCTCGATCTCGATCAAGCAGACGCTCCGCACCACCTCTGCTTATGCGCGGGTGCGGCGGCAGTTCGGCATTCCGGTTGGGATCATGGAAGGTGTGGCGGAGCCGCTCGGCGAAATGGTCAAGCGCGCCTATACCTATGAGGCATCGCGCCGGCTGACGGCGTCGATGGTGGATGAGGGTCAGCGGCCGGCGGTGATTTCGGCGCTGCTGAAGTATCGCACCACCGAAGCGATGCGCGAGAGCATGGACGATGCTTTCGATATCCATGGTGGCCGCGCCATCCAGGACGGGCCGAGCAACTATCTGTTCGGCGCCTATATGGCGCTGCCGGTGGCCATCACGGTGGAGGGCGCCAACATCCTGACACGCACGCTGATGACTTTTGCCCAGGGCGTGCTGCGGGCGCATCCGTTCCTCTACAAGGAAATCGAGGCGGCGCAGAACAAGGACCGTAAGCAGGGGCTGGACCAGTTCGACGTTGCGTTTGGCGGGCATACCAAGTTCATGCTCCGCAATATCGCGGCGAGCTTCCTGCATGGCATGTCGAATGGGGCCTTTGCCTCGACGCCAAACCAGGGGCCGATGGCCGGATGGTATCGGAAGCTGCATCGCTATTCGCAGGATTTCGCGCTGGTGGCCGATTGGACCACGGTGTTCCTGGGCGGCCAGCTCAAGCGCAAGCAGAAGATAAGTGGCCGCATGGCCGATATCTTGGGCGACCTCTATCTGATGTCGGCGACGTTGCGCCGCTTCGAGGACGAGGGCCAGATCGCCGAGGACAAGCCGCTGGTCGATGCGATCATGGAAGACCTGATCGCCTCCATCGAGAAGAGCCTGGGCGAAGTGTTCGCCAACTTCCCGAACCCGATGTTTGCCTGGGCCATGCGCTTCCTGTGCTTCCCGCTGGGGCGGCATGCCAAGCGGGCTTCGGATCGCGTGAACTATCGCTTCGTGCGGGCGGTGCTGCGGCCCGGTGCATTCCGCGACCGGCTGACCACGGGCGCCTATGTGTCGATGGACCCGAACGACATCACCGGCGTGCTTGAGGATGCGCTGCTCAAGGTGACCGAGGCCGAGGAGATCGAGGCCAAGTTCGTCAAGGCGGCGCGCAAGGGCGTGATCGAACGCCGGCTGGATCGCGATGCGATCGACGATGCGGTGGCGGCCGGCGTGCTGAGTGGGAACGAGGCCGGGATCATGCGGGCCGCCGATGAGGCGACCGATCGCGTGGTGGCGGTGAATGATTTCGCGGCGGATGAGCTGGCGGGTGAGCGGGCTCAGAAGGTGGCGGCGGAATAGGTGCCACGCCCTCGTGGTTCGAGGCTCGCGAAGAGCTCGCACCTCACCATGAGGGCTACTTTGAAATGGCGTTCCCAGTAGCCCTCATGGTGAGGCGGGAGCGCAGCGACCCTCGAACCACGAGGGCGTGGCTAGAGGAGCAAATATGATCCAGCCGCAGATGCCTGAAACCAAGCATTGGAGCTTTCACCGCGATGTGGAAAATCTGGGCTGGCTTACGATCAATACGCCCGGTGCGCCGGTCAACACGCTAAGCCGCGAGGCGATCATGGAGCTCGAAACGCTGGTGACGCGGTTCGAGGAACTGGGGCAGAGCGACGAGCTGGCGGGGGTGATCCTGCTGTCGGGCAAGGATAGCGGCTTTATCGCCGGTGCCGATGTCAGCGAGTTCGATGCGATGAGCGATTTTTCGGTGCTGCCGGAGGCGCTTAAGCGAACGCATGCGATTTTTGCGCGGATTGAAGCGCTGAATATCCCTGTTGTTGCAGGCATCCACGGCTTCTGTCTGGGCGGCGGCCTCGAGCTGGCTTTGGCCTGCCATTATCGCGTCGCGGTTAATGACGACAAGACGCGCATCGGTTTCCCCGAGGTCGGGCTGGGGATTTTCCCGGGTTTTGGCGGTACGGGTCGGTCGATCCGGCAGGCGGGACCGGTCGATGCCATGCAGATCATGCTCACCGGGCGGATGCTCAAGGCTGGCGCCGCACGCGGCCTGAACCTGGTCGACAAGCTGGTGCGCCATCGCGACATGCTGCGCTGGGAAGCGCGCAAGGCGGTGATGCAGAAGCGCAAGGCAGGCGAAGCGGGCTGGACCAAGAAGGTGATGGCCGTCGGGCTGTTGCGCGAATATGTCGCCAACAAGATGCGCGACGAGGCCAAGAAGAAGGCGCGCAAGGAGCATTATCCCGCGCCATTCGCGCTGATCGACCTGTTTGAAAAGCATGGCAATGACTGGCAGGCGATGATCCGCGGCGAGATCGATGCCTTCGTGCCGCTGATGGGGAGCGATACGGCGACCAATCTGCGGCGGGTGTTCTTTGCCTCTGAAGCGCTCAAGAAGCAGGGTGCCAAGGGCGTCAAGTTCGCTCGGGTGCATGTGATCGGCGCCGGTGTGATGGGCGGTGACATTGCCGCCTGGTGCGCTCTGCGCGGCATGAGCGTGACGCTGCAGGATATCGACATGGAGCGCATCAAGCCGGCGCTCGACCGCGGCAAGAAGCTGTTCAAGAAGCGGCTGAAGAAGAAGCACGAGGTCGATGCCGCGGTGCTGCGGCTCGAGGCCGATCCCAAGGGCAAGGGCGTGTCGCGTGCCGATGTGATCATCGAGGCGGTGGTGGAGAAGCTTGAGGTCAAGCAGTCGATCTTCAGCGGGCTCGAGGGCAAGCTCAAGCCGGGCGCGATCATGGCGACCAATACGTCCTCGATCGAGCTGGAGCGCATTGCCGAGGCGCTCAAGGATCCGGCGCGGCTGATCGGGCTGCATTTCTTCAATCCGGTGGCACAGCTGCCGTTGGTGGAGGTGATCCGCTCGACGTTCAATACCGACGCCGAAATCGGCAAGGGCGCGGCGTTTGCGCTGGCCATCGGCAAGTCGCCCGTCGTGGTGAAGTCGGCGCCGGGGTTCCTCGTGAACCGCGTGCTGATGCCCTACATGCTGGGTGCGGTGCAGCGGGTGGAAGCCGGCGAAAGCAAGGAATTGCTCGACGCGGCGGCTGTGGCTTTCGGCATGCCGATGGGGCCGATCGAGTTGATGGATACGGTTGGGCTCGATGTCGGCAAGTCGGTGGCGACGGAACTGGGGCATGCCGTGCCGATCGAGAGCAAGTTCGCGACGCTGGTCAGCGAAGGCAAGCTCGGTCGCAAAACCGGCGAGGGCTTCTACAAATGGGTGGATGGCAAGGCGCAGAAGGGCGAGACGCCCGCGCATGCTGATCTGGCGGCCTTGGGTCGTGAACTGGTCAAGCCGCTGGTCGATATGACCGAGGTGGTGGTGGCCGAAGGCGTGGTCGCCAATGCCGACCTTGCCGATATTGGCGTGATCATGGGAACGGGCTTTGCGCCGTTCCTCGGCGGCCCGATGCGCGCACGAAAAGACGGGAAAGCATAACATGGCTGAAATCAGGAAAGTCGCGATCGTCGGTTCGGCGCGCATCCCGTTTGCGCGTGGCAATACGGCCTATGTGGAAGAGACCAATCTCTCCATGCTGGGCACCGTGCTCAGTGGGCTGGCCGACAAGTATGGGCTCAAGGGAGAGAAGATCGACGAGGTGATGGCGGGGGCCGTCATCGGGCATTCGCGCGATTTCAACATTGCGCGCGAGGCCAGCCTTGATGCCGGATTGTCCCCGCGGACGCCAGGGACGACGATGCAGATCGCCTGCGGCACGAGTCTCCAAGCCGCGCTGACGCTGGGGGCCAAGATCGCCAGCGGCGAGATCGACAGCGGTATTGCGGCCGGGTCGGACACGGTGAGCGACAGCCCGATCGTGTTCGGCAACAAGTTCCAGCATCGCATGATCGATCTCAGCAAGGCGCGGAGCGCCAAGGAGAAGTTTGGTGCGTTCAAGGGATTTTCGTTTGGCGAGCTGACGCCAGTGGCGCCCTCGGTCAACGAGCCGCGGACCGGCATGTCGATGGGCCAGCATTGCGAGCTGATGGCCCGCGAATGGGGCATCACCCGCGAGGCACAGGATGCGCTGGCGGTGGCGAGCCACAAGAATGCGGCCAAGGCCTATGACGAGGGGTTCCACGATGACCTGCTGGTGCAATGCGCCGGGCTGGTGCGCGACAATAATGTGCGGGCCGATGCCAATCTCGAAAAGATGGCGACGCTGAAGCCGGCTTTCGACAAGAATTCCGGCAATGGCACGCTGACCGCCGGCAATTCGACGCCGTTGACCGATGGGGCCTCATCGGTATTGCTGGCGAGCGAGGACTGGGCCAAGGCGCGCGGGCTGCCGGTGCTGGCTTATCTCACCATGGGACGGGTCGCGGGCAATGATTTTGCCCATGGCGAGGGGCTGCTGATGGCGCCGACCATTGCGGTGAGCGAGATGCTGGCGCGTGCGGGGCTGACCTTCGACCAGATCGACTATTTCGAGCTGCATGAGGCTTTCGCTGCGCAGGTGCTGTCGACGCTCAAGGCGTGGACGGATGCCGATTATTGCCGCGATGTGCTGGGTCGCGACACGCCGCTGGGGGCGATCGATCCTGCCAAGATCAACGTCAAGGGTTCGAGCCTGGCTTACGGGCACCCCTTTGCCGCGACCGGGGCGCGCATTCTGGGGCTCACCGCTAAACTGCTATCGACCGAACCCGGCAAGCGGGCGCTGATTTCAGTGTGCACGGCTGGTGGGCAAGGCGTCACGGCTCTGGTAGAAAGTGCGGCATGAGCGATAACGTCGTCAAATTCCGCCCGATCGAGAAGAAGCCCGAGCCGCCGGTGAAGAAGCCGCGCGGCCCGGTGCCGGGCTGGGTGCCGTTCGTGGTGCTGGTTGCGCTGGCCGTAGCGATCTATTTCGCGCGGCAGGCCGGGTTGCTCGGTAGTTGACAGCGCAGCGCTTCGTGCCAAGCTAAGGAGCAGGAGGTCGCAATGGCCAAGAAGCTCGATCCGATCATTTCGGAATTCGATACGCAGGAACAGGCTGAAAGCTACGATCGCTGGTTCCGGGCGAAAGTGGAGAAGTCCCTCGCTGATCCACGTCCCGGCATTCCCCATGACCAAGTGATGGCAGAACTCGATGCCATCATCGCTGCGGCCGAAGCGCGGAAGAAGACCGCCTGAAGCGATGGAGATCATATGGTCGCCTGAGGCTCAAGGCGAAGTTCAGGCTATCGTCGCCTACATCGCTGACTTTGATCCTGTGGCCGCGCGGGACATCAGGCTGCGGTTGGAGGCAGTGGTCCTGCCGCTTGCTGAGCATCCATACCTGTTCCGCAGCGGACGGGTGCTCGGGACGAGAGAGCTTGTCGTGAGTCCCAACTATATTATTGTCTACCGAGTGACGGATCACGTGAGGATCGTTTCGGTCCTTCATGCCCGGCAGGAATATCCCTCACCGCGCCCGTAGCACGCCATTCCCCCAATCGTGAACGCCGCGCAAAGCGGTTGCTGCCAACCGCCCGTGCACAGTGTGTTAATAATTCGGCCAGGCTTGACGCTTAGGTCAATGTTTTGCTTGTCAGTGGACGGAATATCGGAATACCGTCCAGCAATCTTGACCGGGGGGTAAAAACTCCCGGCCACAGACCATTGAACGCTGCGGCATTGCGACCGCAGGACAAAGACGATTTCAGGACTTCCACAAGGAGATGGGACGAGCATGAAAATCACTCAAACCCTCAAGGCCGTAACGACGGCCGGCGCCATTGCGCTGCTGATGAGCTCGGCGGCTTCCGCCGTGACGCTCAACATGATGAACGGCTCCGAGCCCGGCTCGATCGATCCGCATCAGGCTTCGGGCGACTGGGAAAACCGCATTATCGGTGACTATATCGAAGGCCTGATGGCCGAAGATGCCGACGCCAATGCCATTCCGGGCCAGGCCGAGAGCTACACCGTTTCTGATGATGGTCTGGTCTATACGTTCAAGCTGCGCGATGGCATCCAGTGGTCTGACGGCACTCCGGTGACCGCAGGCGATTTCGTGTTTGCCTTCCAGCGCCTGTTCAACCCGGCGACCGCTTCGGACTATGCGTATCTCCAGTTCCCGATCAAGAATGGTTCGGAAATTGCCGAAGGCACCGTGACCGATTTCAACGAGCTGGGCGTCAAGGCCATCGACGACAAGACCGTCGAAATCACCCTCGAAGGCCCGACCCCGTTCTTCCTCCAGGCCCTGACGCACTACACCGCCTATCCCGTGCCAAAGCATGTGATCGACGCCGTCGGCGACGACTGGACCAAGATCGAGAACATCGTTGGCAACGGCCCCTACACCCCCACCGAGTGGGTGCCGGGCAGCTACATCAAGTCGGTCAAGTCCGAGACCTATTGGGATGCCGCCAATGTCCAGATCGACGAAGTGAATTACTTCGTGCAGGACGACCTGGCCGCCGCCCTGTCGCGTTATCGCGCCGGTGAATACGACATTCTGACCGACATTCCGTCCGACCAAGCCGAGTGGATCAAGACCAACCTGCCGGGCCAGGACTATTTCGCTCCGTTCCTGGGCGTCTATTACTATGTCATCAATCAGGAAAAGCCCCCGTTTGAGAATGCCGACGTGCGCAAGGCCCTGTCGATGGCCATCAACCGCGACGTGATCGGTCCTGACGTGCTGGGCACCGGTGAAGTGCCGGCTTATGGCTGGGTCCCGCCGGGCACTGCCAACTATGAAGGCGTCGAGCCCTATCAGCCCGAGTGGATCGGCCTCTCCTATGAAGAGCGCGTTGCCGAGGCCAAGGCGATCATGGAAGGCCTGGGTTATACCGCCGAGACACCGCTGACGCTGCAGCTCAAGTACAACACCAACGACAACCACCAGCGCATCGCCGTGGCGATCACCTCGATGTGGGAACAGATCGGCGTCAAGGCCGAGCTGTTCAACTCGGAAACTGCCGTGCACTACGACAGCCTGCGTGCCGGCGACTTCGAAGTTGGCCGTGCCGGCTGGCTTTTGGACTATTCGGATCCGTCCAACACGCTTGACCTGCTGCGCCAGCCCATCGAACAGGATGGCACGATGAACTGGGGCAACAACTACGGCCGCTATTCCAGTGACGAGTTCGAGGCCCTGGTAGATCAGGCAACCACCGAGCAGGACCTGGCCGCCCGCGCCAAGATGCTCGGCGATGCCGAGAAGATCGCCATGGACGCGACCGCTGCGATCCCGATCTACTGGTACATCGCCCAGAACGTGGTTTCGCCCAAGGTTACCGGCTTCGTGAGCAACGCTGCGGACATTCACCGCACCCGTTGGCTGGCCAAGTCCGAGTAAGCCCATAGAACCGGCGGCGTCGCCCCTTTGGGAGGGCGGCGCCGCTATTGTTTTATCCACCGGCCGGCGCGGGACGCAGCGACGCGGTGGATGTGAAAGGTCCGACAATGTTTGGATATGTAACGCGGCGCGTGCTGTCGGCTATTCCGATCGCACTGATTGCCGTTACAGCCTGCTTCTTCATTCTCCGCCTGGCACCGGGCGGTCCGTTCGACGGTGAACGGGCATTGCCGCCGGTGACGCTGGCCAACCTGCGCGCCCACTACAATCTCGATCTGCCGCTGATCCAGCAGTATTTCATCTATGTGGGCCGGCTGCTGCAGGGCGACTTCGGACCGTCGATGGTCTATAATGATTTCACCGTTGCCGAGATGCTGTGGATCGGTCTGCCCTTCACGCTGATGCTGGGCCTTACCGCTTTCGTCATCGGTACGATTGTTGGTCTGGTGGCCGGCGCAATCTCTGCGGTCAACCAGAACAAGCTGCCGGACTATGTCCTGGTGATGCTGGTCATGGTCGGGCTCGTGGTCCCCAATTTCCTGATGGCCGCCATCCTGCAACTGGTGTTCGGCGTTTATCTCGACTGGTTCCCGGCCGGCGGCTGGCAGAGCGGGTCGCTCGCCCACCTGGTGCTGCCGGTGACGGTTCTCGTGCTGCCGCATGCGGGGCGCACGGCCCGGCTGATGCGCGGCTCGATGATCGAGGTGCTCGGCACCAACTATATCCGCACCGCCCGGGCCAAGGGTCTGGGCCAGCGGCTGATCCTGGCGCGCCATGCGATCAAGCCGGCTTTGCTGCCCGTTGTGTCCTATCTTGGACCGGGCCTCTCCTATCTGCTGACCGGTTCGCTGGTGGTGGAACAGGTCTTTGCCTTGCCCGGTATCGGCAAGTACTTCATCAGCGCCGCCCTCAACCGTGACTACGGCCTCGTGCTGGGGACAACCATTCTCTACATGTTCATCATCCTGGCGGTGAACCTGCTGGTCGACATCATCTATGCATGGCTCGACCCCAAGGTGAGGTACAGCTGATGGCTGGTTTGACTGGCAAGGACGCGATACTCACCGAGTATGCGCGCAAACTCGAAACCCTCGACGCCCCCAAGGGCCGCTCGCTGACGCAGGACGCCATCTGGCGGCTGGCGCGGAATTCGGCGGCGGTTGTCTCGATCGGCGTTGTGATCCTGATCGTGCTCTTCGCGTTCGTCGGGCCGTATTTCCTGCCCTGGACCTATGACAAGATCGACTGGAGCGGCATCCGGAAGCCGCCCAATTTCGAGGCTGGCCACTTTGCCGGCACCGACCAGAACGGTCGCGACATGCTGGCCCGCATCATGCAGGGCACCCAGATGAGCCTGATCGTGGCCGGTGTCGCCACGATGGTCTCGGTGTTCATCGGCGTGGTCTATGGGGCGATTGCCGGCTATTTCGGCGGTAAGGTCGACGCCATCATGATGCGCTTCGTCGATATCATGTATGCGCTGCCCTACATCCTGTTCGTCATCATCCTGGTGGTGATCTTCGGGCGCAATCCGGTGCTGCTGTTTGTCGGCATCGGGTGCCTGGAATGGCTGACCATGGCGCGTATCGTGCGCGGCCAGACGCTCTCGATCAAAGAACGTGAATTCGTCGAGGCGGCGCGCGCCAGCGGGGCGTCGTCCTGGGCGATCATCTTCCGGCATATCGTGCCCAACCTTACCGGTCCGGTGGTGATCTATGCCACGCTGACCGTTCCCGAAATCATCCTGACGGAGAGCTTCCTCTCCTACCTTGGCCTGGGTGTGCAGGAGCCGCAGACATCGCTCGGCACGCTCATCTCGTTCGGATCGCCGGTGGCGGAGACGCTGCCCTGGATGCTGATCGGCCCCGCCGTGGTGCTGGTGAGCCTGCTGCTCTGCCTCACCTATATCGGTGACGGCCTGCGCGATGCGCTCGACCCCAAGGATCGGTAGGAACGCCATGGCATTGCTTGAAGTCAAGAATCTGAAGGTCGACTTTGCGACTCAGGATGGCACGGTGCATGCCGTGCGCGACCTGAGTTACACGCTCGAAAAGGGCCGCACCCTCGCCATCGTGGGCGAGAGCGGTTCGGGCAAGACGCAGGGCGCCTTCGCGCTGCTGGGCCTCCTGCCGCGCAACGGCAAGGCGTCGGGCTCGGTCATGTTCGACGGCAAGGAAATCCTCAACCTGCCGACCCGTGAGATCAACAAGTACCGCGCCGAACGCATCGGGATCATCTTCCAGGACCCGATGACCTCGCTCAACCCCTACCTGCGCATCTCGCGGCAGATGACCGAGGTGCTGGAGAAGCATCGCGGCATGAGCCACAGCGCAGCCCTGGCCGAGAGCGTGCGGTTCCTCGATGCCGTCCGCATCCCGGATGCCAGGAACCGCGTGCATATGTATCCGCATGAATTCTCGGGCGGCATGCGGCAGCGCGTGATGATCGCCATGTCGCTGCTGTGCCAGCCGGAACTGCTGATCGCCGACGAGCCGACCACAGCGCTCGACGTGACTGTTCAAGCCGAAATCATGGACCTGCTGGTCGACCTGCAGGAGGATTTCGGCACCTCGATCATCCTGATTACCCATGATCTGGGCATCGTGGCCGGCACCTGCGAGGACACGCTGGTGATGTTTGGTGGCAAGGTGATGGAATATCGCAAGACGGCGGATTTGTTCGCCAATCCGGAGCACCCCTATACCAAGGGTCTGATGGCGGCGATCCCCAGGCTCGACAAGAAGGTGGATCGACTGTCCACGGTTTCCTATGAATTCATGGTCGGGGAGCGACAGGCATGAGCGAGGGCGAAAACCTCACGTCGCGCGAGCGCGAACCCATCCTGAAGGTGCGGGACCTCTCGGTGGAATTTTCTATTCCCGCCGGTGGCCTGTTCGGTGGCCGCAAGATCCTGCGCGCGGTCAAGAATGTCTCGTTTGACCTCTATCAGGGCGAGACGCTGGGCATTGTGGGCGAGAGCGGCTGCGGCAAGTCGACCTTGTCGCGCGCCGTGATCAAGATGCTACCCGCCACGTCGGGCGAGTCGATCTGGATGGGCAAGGACATCCAGAAGATGAGCGTCAAGGAACTGGTGGCCCTGCGCAAGGATGTGCAGATGGTATTCCAGGACCCGCTGGCCTCGCTCAATCCGCGCATGACCTGTGGCTCGATCATCGCCGAGCCGCTGCAGATCCACTATCCGGAAATCGGCAAGGTCGAGCGTGCGGCCCGGGTTATTGAGATGATGGAAAAGGTCGGCCTGACGGCTGACATGATCAACAAGTATCCGCACGAATTCTCGGGCGGCCAGTGCCAGCGTATCGGCATCGCCCGGGCGCTGATCACCAGGCCAAAGATGATCGTCTGCGACGAGGCGGTATCCGCGCTCGACGTGTCGATCCGCGCGCAGGTGATCAACCTGCTGATGGATTTGCAGAAGGAACTGGGCATCTCGCTGCTGTTCATCTCGCACGACATCGCCGTGGTCCGGCACATCGCCCAGCGGGTTATGGTGCTGTATTTCGGCGAGGTGGTGGAAATCGGCGATGCCGAGCAGGTGGTGATGAATCCCCAGCACGACTACACCAAGAAGCTGATCGCCTCGGTTCCGGTGCCCGATCCGAAGGTGGAAATGGAGCGGCGCGAGCTGCGGCGGAAGCTGCGCAAGGCAGCGGCGTAGGAAGACCGCGTCGCGCGTGTGATGGGCAAGGCGGTGCCTTCAGTCACCCTGTGACGCAGGGCCATCGCAGCTGGAGTCTGGCACGCTCTCGCCACGGCACCGAACGGCACCTCCCCCTTGATAGGGGAGGGTGGGAGGGGGTGACGGGAGCCCCGATATTGGGACCGCCCCCCACCCTTGATCCCTCCCCACAGAGGGGGAGGGTGTCGACTACACCATCGCAGACCACCGAATGTCCATATGCGGCAGCTCTCCACTCGCGGAGGCTGGGAAGGGTGGGGCAATACGTTCTAACCCCTTGCCTTATCCATCTTATCCCCGCCCCAATTCCTTCCCCCATACTGCAGCCATCCCCGCCATCACGCGGCCCCGACGCAGGGCCGGGTGGGGAGACCGTGGGATGGGGGCGCCTGTCCAGTGGGGGGAAATACGGCAGCCGGGCCTGCAATACTGGTACCGCCTGAACCATACCCTGCAGAAGAGCGGATCGTGATGGGCGGCCTTTGGTCCGTTCTATGTCGACAAGTTCTTGGTCTAAAGGCCGCCCATCGCCGTGCCCCCGGGCGCTCTTGCGCTCCGGACTTAGATAACCGCGCTACAGGCGGCGCTTCAGCTCGCCTCACGAATACGCGCCGCCATGTCCGCCATTTCGGTATCGGTGAATTCCAGCACGCCATGCTCGGCCATCAGCGCATGATATTGCTGCTGCTCGTAGGGCACGCCTTTGGGGAGGGGTACGACATGCCAGTGCAGATGGCTGTTGCCCTGTTGGCTGCCGAGCGAGAGCACATAGATGCGCTCGGCGTCGAAGACCTCCTTGAGGGCGCGGGAGAGACGGTGGATCTTTGCCTGCAGGTCCAGGTAGGCGGCTGACGACAGGCCGTTGGCCAAATCTTCCACATGTGCTTTGGGCGCGACCAGGCAGTAGCCCGGCTGCGTCGGATATTTGCTCATGAAAACAATGGCGTCATCGTCTTCGGTCACGATGTGATGCGCATAGCCGGGGTCGCCGGCCACCAGGGCGCAGATGAAGCAAGGGCCGTTGCGGGTGCGATGGACCAGGCTCGTCAGATCGAAGGGCTGGCCTTGGGAATGCTGCCCTCGCGACGATCGTTCTTGCCGACGTCGACGGTCTTGCGGCGACGGTCGGGGCCGACATATTCGCGGGCCTCGATGAAACCGCGCGGGTTGGCTTCAATGTTGGCTAAGCGCGATTGCAGATGGTTGGCAGCAAAGGGTTTGCGCAGGAATTCGGTGACGCCGGCGTCGCGGGCTTCGGCGATGCGCTTGGCATCAGGGGCGGCGCTCATCATGATGACAGGCACGAGGCGGTTCTGGCAGTCCATGGCGGCGCGGAGTTTCTTGGTAAAGGCGACGCCATCCATGCCTTCGAGATCGTCGGCGACGATGATGACGTCGAAGGCGCGGCGCTTGAGCTGGGTCATGGCGCTGGTGGCGTCATAGACCTCTTTGATATCCTTGCGACCGATGCTGCGCAGCATCACGGCGACCAAAGCCGCCATGTGCTGGGACTGATCGGCAATGAGGACGCCGCGCTTGCTGATTGCCTCTATGGCCATAGGTGACACCGCAGACCCATCTATTTCGTAGTGGCCACAATAGCTTGGCTTTGCCTACGCCCAGTTAATCCGTTGCTCGAAATGCCGGCTTTGCCAACAGCGGTTAACGGATGAAAACCGGCGTTCTGGCGCGTTGACAGGGCAGAGCAATTTCCCTATGTATGCGCCCAAGTTTCCGGGCGCGCAGGCGCCCCTTTTATTTGACTTGAGGATAGACCGATGAAAGTCCGTAACTCGCTGAAGGCGCTGATGACTCGCCACCGCGCGAACAAGCTCGTCCGCCGTCGCGGCCGGGTCTACATCATCAACAAGGTGGACAAGCGCTTCAAAGCCCGCCAGGGCTAAGCGACTTCTCTCAGAAGATGCATTGCAAGGCCCGCGAAAGCGGGCTTTGTTGCTTTTGTGCCGAAGTTGGGCGCGAGGAAATGGCCATGCGACGGTCTCACACCATCACCATCTCGATCGAATGCCCGTTCGACGATGTCTATGCCTATGTCGGCAGGCCGGCCAATTTTGCGAACTGGGCGGCGGTGGAGCCTGGTAGCTTCCGGCCGCTCGACAATGGCGATTGGCAGGGCGAGACGCCGTTCGGCTTCCGGCATTTCCGTTTCAGCCCGCCCAACAATTATGGCGTGCTCGACCATGCGGTCTTCGTGCCCGACGGCGAAATTCTCTATACACCGATGCGCGTGGTGCCCAATGGCGACGGGGCGGAGTTGATCTTCACCTTTTTCCGGCGCGAGGGCATGGACGATGCGCAGTTTTCGTCGGCCGTCGAATGGATCATGACCGACTTCCTGTCGCTCAAGAGCCTGCTTGAGGCGCGCAGATCGCGGCAGGATATCGACCTCTAGAAAGCCGCTAATCGTCGCCTATGCTCCCGCTTCGATCGGTGTGTGACCGATGGCGAGCAGGGTCGGGAGCAGGAACTCGATCCAGTCATTGAGGATGTGGGCGCCGGTCGAGACCCAGATGTTGCGTGTCAGCAGGAACGCGGCGGTCAGCATCAGGCGGGCCGAGCCGATGACACCGAAGCACTGGATCAGGTTCCAGTTATAGGTCGGCAGGTGGACCGCCGCGAACCAGGCGGTGGATACGATCACCGCGATGACCAGCCCCACACGCCGCGATAGGCCGAATTTGCGCACGCAGAGCCATAGCACGGCGAGCAGTGGCAGGATGGTCATCAGCTCTTCGCCAAGCAGCTGGATGGCCGTGCGCAGCAGGAAGATGGCGATATCGGCCGGACCCACATTGGCCAGCGCCGCCGCTGTCGGATTTGCCGTCATCGACGTGACCCGCATCAGGATGAGGCCGATGGATAAGGAAACTGCCAGAGTGAGAATGCCAAAGCCAGCGGCAAGGGCAAGCTGCTTGATGCCGATGCGACCGAACAGGGCTGTGTGATTGCCGCCTGAGACGACGACCAGGGTGAGCAGGGGCACGCCCGTGAACAGGATTGCCGGCACCAGGTTGAGCGGAAAGGTGGAGAAGGGCAGCATCGTCAGCAGCAGGAAACCAATTGCCACCGACGCCACGATGGCGAGCCAGCCGAGGGGCGCGATGTCCACCGGGACGCCGCGGTAGTATGGGAAGTCGATGCTGCTGCTCATGTCTCACCATGTGCTCGGGGTCGGCTAGACCCAGACTATGTGGTGACGTTAGCCGCCGTGCAAGACGAGTTGGCTGCTAGGCGAGCGTCGACCATTTCGGAAAGCTCGAACAAAAAAGGCCCGCTTGCGCGGGCCTTCGCATTGTCGGATTTGCGCCCGATCAGCTCGAACCAGCGCCGTCCTGGCGGACGAAGGCGATGCGCAGCATGTTGGTGGCGCCGGGCGTGCCCAGCGGGATACCTGCGGTGATGGCGATGCGGTCGCCGGGGCGGGCAAAGCCCTCCTGATAGGCGATGACGCAGGCGCGATCGACCATGTCTTCGAGCGACACGGCATCCTCGGTCTGCACGCAATGGACGCCCCAGACCACCGACATGCGGCGGATGGTGCGCATATTGGGCGAGAGGACGATGATGGGCTTGCTGGGCCGCTCGCGGGCGGCACGAATGCCGGTCGACCCGGAGGCCGTGTAGGTGACGATGGCGGCCAGGTCGAGGGTTTCGGCGACCTGGCGCGTGGCGGCCGAGATGGCGTCGGCAGCGGTGGCTTCCGGCTCGGTCTGGGCAGCGCGGATGATGCCGCGATAGTTGGCGTCGCCTTCGACGGCCACGGCAACCTTGTTCATGGTCGCAACCGCTTCGATCGGATACTGACCCGAGGCGGATTCGGCCGAGAGCATGATGGCATCGGCGCCTTCGAACACGGCGATCGACACGTCCGAGACTTCGGCGCGGGTCGGGACCGGCGAGGTGATCATCGATTCCAGCATCTGGGTGGCAACGACCACTGGCTTGCCGTAGCGGCGGCACATGCGGATCATGCGCTTCTGCAGACCCGGCACGGTTTCGAGTGGCAGTTCGACGCCCAGATCGCCGCGTGCCACCATAATGGCGTCGCTGAGCTTGACGATTTCTTCGAGCCGATCGATGGCCTGCGGTTTTTCGATCTTGGCCATGACGCCGGCGCGACCCTGGACGATCTTGCGGACATCGATCAGGTCTTCGGGGCGCTGCACGAAGCTGAGCGCGATCCAGTCGGCCTCGGCCTTGAGGCCTTCGAGCAGATCGGCGTGATCCTTCTCGGTCAGCGCGCCAGTGGGCAGCAGCGTATCGGGCAAGGAGACGCCCTTCTTGTCGCTGAGCTTGCCGCCATAGATCACTTCAGTCTCGATCATGCCGCCGCCGACCTTGGTGGCCTTGAGGGCCAGCTTGCCATCGTCGAGCAACAGGCGATCGCCGACCGAAACGCTTTCGATGATCTCGGGATGGGGCAGGTACACGCGTTCGCTGTTGCCGGTGTCGTTCTTGTCGCTATCGAGCGTGAATTTCTGCCCGGCAACGAGGTTGACCGAACCTTCGGCGAATTTCCAGACGCGCAGCTTGGGACCCTGCAGGTCGACCAGGATGCCGAGCGGATGATTGAGCTTTTTCTCGACAGCGCGAATGCGCGCCACGGTCTGATGCAGGACCTCGTGGCTTGCGTGGCTCATATTGATGCGGAAGACGTCGGCACCGGCCTTGGCCAGTTCCTCGATCATCTTTTCATCGTGGCTTGCGGGCCCGAGGGTGGCGAGGATCTTCGCGCGTCGCATGCGTTTCATTGCGTATCCGTTTCTTGCGTCGTTATGTCGTCCTGGGGTGCGTCCACATCGGCAGGATCGACAAGGAAAGTGGGGTCTTCGAGGTCTTCGCCATCAGGGCCCACCACGGCCGGGCCGTTGGCGTTCTCGGTGAGCTGCAGCGTCCAGTCCGTGCGGTTTTGTGTATCGATTTCGAAGAAGCCGGTGCGCTCATAGCCGCGGGCGAGGCAATCCTCAACCCCGAATATGGTGAAGGTCTCGTCGCGCGTACACATGAACACCGCTCCATCCCAGGCACCGCCCGCGACATCATCGGCTGCGAATATGTAATAGAAGCGACGCTCGAGATCGCCCTGGTAGAGCACGCGGCAATCGCCGGGAGGCGCCTGCCACCAGCCTTCGCTCATCCAGCCGCGTTCGGCGCGGTAGCCCATGGCGACCGAAACCAGATTGGTGGTCTCGTTGCAGATGCGCAAATCGGCGTGAGCCGGCGTTGCGAAAAACGCCAGGTTTGCGAACATCGCGCCGATCAGGGTCGTGCCGAGACGGATGGTGTGCAAAAGCGTGCCGGAAATCATCGGGAAAACGTGCCTTCTTTGAGCCCATGGTGACGCATTGGTCAATGGCTAATGCCCCGATTTGACGGAATTGCGGGTATGCCGGAATGGCGACATGTGGATTGGATCACAAAGGGGTTGAACCGGGGGACGGAGTACGGTTCAAGCAGCGCTTGATCTGAAGAGGACGAACCCATGGCTGAAGACAGCGTTGCCCAGGACCAGCTCCGGGCGTTCATCGAGCGCATCGAGCGCATGGAAGAAGAAAAGGCGGCCATCGCCGCTGACATCAAGGAAATCTACGCCGAGGCCAAGGGCAACGGCTTCGACACCAAGATTCTGCGCAAGATCGTGGCCATCCGCAAGCAGGATGCCAATGAGCGCGCCGAGCAGGAAGCAATCCTCGAACTGTATATGGCTGCCCTGGGCATGGTCGCGGCGCCGCCGGAAGACTGAGTTCGCTATCCAGCGACCGCAAATTCGCCGATCGATACATTGTCCCGCCCGGTCGTCGTCATGACGCTGCCGGGCGGAACTGTTTTCCAAGTGTCGCCGGCATCGCCAAAGGGTTCGGACGCAATAGCAATGCCCGCCTCGAGTTCGCGCCAATAGAGCGAGGGGGCGCGGTCGTCGCTGGCCCAGCGAAAGGCGTGCAGCGTCTGGCCATCGGCCAGAATGGCGGTGAATCGCAAGGCGGCCTCGATCTGGCTGGCGCGCATGGTGGCGAGGCAGGCCGAGAGCGTGCTGGCAATGGCGGCAACCGGGTCGCTGGCCAGGCCGTGTCCCACAGCAGCCAGGAAGATGGCTTCGCTGTCGCCATTGCCGCGGCGGCGGGCATACTGGTCGTCCGGGATCATGGCTTCGATCGGACGGCGGATGCGATCGTAGCCGCCGATCTGACCATTATGCATGAACAGGTGGCGGCCGCTGGCGAAGGGGTGGCAATTGGCCATGGATACCTCGCCCGAGGTCGCCGAGCGGACATGGGCGAGGAACATGGGTGTCTCAAGCTGGTGGCACAGCGAAGCCAGATTGGCATCGGACCAGGCCGGCAGGGTGCCACGATAGATGCCAGGCTCCGGTCTTGTGCCGTACCAGCCGATGCCGCAGCCATCGCCATTGACCACCGTCTTGGCCTCGCGCGCGGCGAGAGACTGGCTGACGAGCGACGAAGCCGGCTCGATCAGCAGCGTATCGAGGAAGGCCGGCTCCCCGGCATAGGCGAGGAAGCGGCACATTTCAGGCGGCCCGGTCCAGGGTTTCGGCCATGGCGAAGCGCACGGCTGCGTCGGCGTGGATGGCGGTGGAGTCATAGCCTGGGAGCGGGAGGGTGGCTGGGTCGATCAGGAGGGAGATTTCGGTGCAACCGAGAATGACGGAGTCGATGCCCTCGACGCGCGCCGCGTCGATAATGGCCAGGTAGCGGTCGCGGGAGGTGGCGCGGACCTGACCCTGACAGAGTTCGTCGAAGATGATGTCGTGGACGATTGTGCGGTGGTGCGCATCGGGAACGACAATGTCGATGCCGTGTTGCGCCATGCGCTCGGCGTAAAAGCCGTGCTCCATCGTATAGCGGGTGGCCAGCAGCAGGGGGCGGCGGCGGCCGTCGGCGCGCAGGGCGAGCGCGGTTTCGTCAATGATATCAATGAGGGCGACGCCGCTCATGGCCGCGACGGGGGCGGCGACGAGATGCATGGTATTGGTGCAGATCAGCACACAGGCGGCGCCGGAGCGGGCGAGCCCGGCACCCGCCTCGCCTAACAGGGTGGCTGCATCGTTCCAGCGACCGTCCTTCTGCAGATCGACGACACGGGCGAAATCGAGCGAGCGCATGGCGATTTCGGCGGAGTGCAGGCCGCCGCGTTGGCGACGCACTGCCTCGTTGATGAGGCGGTAATAGACTGCCGTGGATTCCCAGCTCATGCCGCCGATCAGGCCGATAGTCTTCATGGTGTTTGCTCCATCCTTGCTGCCAGCATGCTGGATGTCTTGTGCAAACAGGATGCGATGTTGCCATCGACGGTTTGCCGTTCTGCACGTGCGAGGCGCAATTGTAGAGATTGAAGCTGGTGGATTGCGCAGTAGCGTCGGATCGTGCACGATTGGGTCATGCTGGATGATCGTGACCGCCGTATCCTGGAACTGCTGCAAGCTGATGCTGAAATGGCGGTGAGCGCGATTGCCGACGCGGTGGCACTGTCGGCATCAGCCTGTTCGCGGCGGATCGCGCGGCTACGCGAGGAGGGATATATCGCGCGCAGCGTTGCCCTGCTCGACCGCAAGAAGCTTGGTTTGCCGACGACGGTGTTTGTTATCGTGCGGACGGGGCGGCATGAGGCGGGGTGGCTGGAGCAGTTCCACGCGGCGGTGAGCACCATACCGGAGATTGTCGAGGTGCATCGGCTGACCGGGAATTTCGACTATATCATCAAGCTCGTGCTGCCCAATGTGGAGCACTATGATGTCATCTATCGTCAGCTGGTCGGCCGGATCGAGCTGTTCGACATGTCGGCCTATATCTCGATGGAGACTGTGAAGCTCTCGACGGGCTTGCCCACCAACTATGTCTAGGGGCTTGGCGTGATCGACGACTGAGGGGGTAACGAATGCGTCTGGCTATTTGTCCTTTGGCACTGCTTTTGCTGGCCATTCCCGCCACCGCCGACGATGCTGCCAAGCGGGCGGCGCTCGTAGCGGGCTATCCCGATCTCTTCGTGTTCGATGGCAACGACGTGGTGTTTCCCGATGGCACGCGGATCGTTTGGGACGATGGCAAGGCGCGCGGTGCCGAGGAACTGATCGCATCGCCTGACGTGGAGGACATGTTCCACTATGTCTATCCGCTGGCTGCAGCGGGCGCGCTGACCCCGGACAGGGACTTCGATCCTGGGCGCATTCGCAATGAGAATTTCTTCAAGGCCATTTATGGCGCGAGTGCAGGCGCGGTGGACGATCATGTCGTCAGTGTGCCGTGGCTCGGCGGCTCGGCACGGGTGACGACGCTGCTTGATATAGACCAGCGGCTGGCTGCAGTTGCCGCGGGCATGACGGGCGAACTGGTAGACTATGGGCGCAATCCGGGCGGCGGGTTCAACTGGCGGGTGATTGCCGGCACGAGCCAGCTGAGCGTGCATTCGTTCGGCGCGGCCTTCGACATCAATGTCGACTTCTCGGACTACTGGCGCTGGGCCGGGGTGGATGCCGATCCCATTCCGTTCAAGAACCGCATTCCGCTGGCGGTGGTCGCGCTGTTCGAGGCCGAGGGGTTTATCTGGGGCGGGCGCTGGTATCACTATGACACCATGCATTTCGAATACCGGCCGGAATTGATCGCCTATGCCAAGGCGATGGCTGATTAGGCCAGGATATCTATGGCCGACTTCTGCATGTCGCCGATGGCCTTGGCGACCTTGGCATTGGCGGCGAAGTCGTGCTTGGACTGCATGACATTGACCATTTCGGTGCCCAGATCGACATCGGCGAGACCCGTGCCGTAGCGGGCGACGCGGTTCGCGCTGGCTTCAAAGCGGTCGGACGCCCGGTGCATGCCGGAAATGCTGCTGGACAGTGCTGAAATGGCCATGGGTACCTCTGCGGCGCAGACTACCGCAGGTCGGTAGCTACGCCGTTAAGGGGATTGGTAAAGTTTGGTCCTATTGCGGGCCCAGACTTGCGGCTGTCAGCTTGACCGAGCGCCAGTAGGTGTCGGCGATGCGGCCGGGATTGATGGCGTCGGGGTAGGACAGCAGCAGGTCGAGGTAGCCGTCGACGATGGCGGAAGCGGGAACGGCCAGCGTGAAGCGTTCGGTCTTGTCGGGTGTGACCGAAACTTCGCCGATCTGCGTATCTCCGGACGAGATCACCACGCGCTGCTGGGGTGGACCGTCGAGAGTCGTGCCGGACAATTCGAGCGTCAGCGTCAGGTCCTGCGGGGTGGCAATGGCGAAGCGCAGGCGCGAGGAGGTGCCGACCGAGTGCAGGCCGTCGCCGGCGGGACCGGTCCAGCCGCAGGGCAGCAGTTCGCGGGTCTCGTCGCCCCCGGCGCGGAAATCGAGTTCGGTGCCGAGGGTGTACTGCCCGGTGACGATCTGCGGCAGGCAGGTGGTGGTGCGGTCGATGTAATAGGCGCGGTAATCCGCCGAGACCTGCGGATGGAGCGCCTGCCAGAGCACGGCGAGTTCGAACAGCGCCAGCAGGGCGGCGAGGGCGTAGGTGCCCAGCGCGGCGGGGGAGCGATCAGACAAGCGCAATATTGCCTCCCAGCCAGGCGAGAGTGGTGAACCAGGCGCCCGCTATCAGGGCGACCAAGCTCAGCATGAAAATCGGGCGATGGCGGCCGAGGATGGTCATCAGGGTGATGGTGAGCGGCGCCATGCCGGCCATGAAGCGCATCATCGAGGCGAGACCCGCCGCCAGTGGAATGAGGATGCAGGCGAGGGCAAAGACCACCGCGGGCCACTGGCGGCGCCACGCCAGAATGGCTGTCAGCACGAAGCCGGCGACGGCAGCCAAAGCAAGGATCTGCGAATTGTGCAGCCACTGGCCTTCGCCGGGTGGCGTACTAAGGCCGCGCCAGAGATATGTCGCGGGATTGCCCACCATGCGGCCCCAGGCGCGCTGCACATGGCTGAAGGCCAGGCCATCGCCCATCCAGTAACGCAGGAAGGCCATGTAGACGAAGAGGCCGAGCGGAGCGATGAAGATGGCAAGGACCAGACGCGGTTGGCCGAGCAGACCGGGTACGACGCCGCGCCAGGAGCCATTATTGCGACGCCAGTCCATCAGGGCCTGCACGCCGATGGAGATGGAAGCGAAGACGCCGACAATGCGCGTGGCCGAGAGCAGTGCCGTGGCACCGGCGGCACCGAGATAGTTGGAGCGGCTGAGGAAGCGGAAGACCAGCGTGGTCAGCAGCACGAACATCACTTCGGTGAAGAAAGTGGTGAAATAGATCGACAGCGGGCCCGCCAGCATGAAGGCGGCGTAGAGCGTGTAAGCCTGCTTGTTGCGGCCCAGCAGCGGCCAGGCGATGACGACGGCGGCATAGGCGGTGGCGATCGAGACCAGGCTCGCCGTGGTGATGGTGGGCAGCGGAACCAGCTTGGAAATGACGCCGACCAGCATAGGATAGAACGGAAAGAACGGCCAATTGCCGCCATTGCTGCGGCTTGGCACCGGGAAGCGGTCGTAGCCGGTCTCGGCCATGGTGACGTACCAGTTGCAGTCCCAGCGGCAGAGCGCATCGAAATAGTCCGCGGCCGGCATGTCGGGCCACTCATAGCGGAAGGCGAGGAAGCGGATCAGCGTGCCCAGCAAAACGAAGGCCAGTGGCAAGAGCAGGACGAAGGCGGTGGCACGGTCTTGGCGCGGATCGATGCTGGCCTGATGCACGGCGGCTCCCATTGTGGTGGTCAGGCGTTCAGTGACACATTGGACGGGTGGTGACACTTGCGCCAAATGCAAGGCAGCTATGGGCCGATTGTGGGCAACCCAGGCGATAGGATATGCTTTTAGAGAGTTAGCGGGGAACCAACCCGCAGAGCATTACAGGTAAGCGCGCATGTCGATCGGACCTTCAACCAGCCCAATGGTCGAACAGCAGGCCACATTCAATCCTCCGCAACTCGCCGTTATCGTTCCCAGCTACAATGAGCGGGACAATATCGAGTTGCTTTACGAAAAGGTCGCGATCGCTCTGGGCGACACGCCATGGGAAATGATTGTCGTCGACGACAACAGCCCCGATGGCACGGCCGATGTCGTCAACGAGCTATCCCGCGTCTATGCCAATGTGCGTTGCCTGCGCCGGTTCGGGCGCCGTGGCTTGGCCTCGGCGTGTGTCGAGGGCATGGCGGTGACGGCTGCGCCCTATGTGGCGGTGATCGATGCCGATCTGCAGCATGACGAGGCGATCCTGCCCGAGATGCTGAAGCGGGCGCTTGACGGTGCCGACCTCGTGGTCGGCTCGCGCTTTGCCGATGGGGGTTCGGCCGGCGAGGGGCTGAGTACGGCGCGGCTGTCGGGCAGCAATTTCGCCAACAAGCTGGCTGGCATGATTGCCGGACAGGCGGTGAGCGATCCGATGAGCGGGTTTTTCCTGATGCGCCGCGAGGCGGCGCTCAAGGCGGCGCCGAAGCTGGCCAGTGATGGCTTCAAGGTCCTGATCGACCTGATCGTGACCTCGGCGCGCATGGGTGCGCCGCTCAAGATCGCCGAAGTGCCTTACACGTTCCGCCCGCGCCATGCCGGTGAGAGCAAGATGAACCCGCTGATCGTGATCCAGTATCTGGGTCTGTGGTTCTCCAAGCTGACCAATGGCGCGTTGCCGCCGAGCTTCCTGCTGTTTGGGCTGGTGGGTGGCACGGGCGTGGTGGTGCATCTGGCGGTGCTGGCGGCGTTCACGGCGATGGGCCAGGGCTTCGTGCTCAGCCAGATTATGGCGACCCTGACGGCCATGGCCTGGAACTTCGTCCTCAACAACAATCTGACTTATGCCGATCGCAAGCTACGCGGGACACGGCTGATCACGGGCTTCCTGAGCTTCTGCGCCATCTGCGCGCTGGGCGGGATCGCCAATATCTCGGTGGCCAATGCGATCTACCAGTGGGATCACCAGACGTTTATCGCTGGCCTGTCCGGCGCGGTGATGAGCTCGGTCTTCAACTATGCGGTGACGCGGGCGTTTACCTGGAAGTAGGGCGACCTACTCCTATCGGTGGCAGTTGAACGTTTCGGGCAAGCGGCATTCACCCCCACCTACCTCCCCCATCAAGGGGGAGGTTTCTCTCCACTTGCGTGCTGAGATCGAGCCCAACCACCGGGCGGCACCTCCCCCTTGATGGGGGAGGTTGGGAGGGGGTGGAGTCGCGAACGCAGTGTCGGGAATGGGCCTTTACCGCCTAGTTGATCTTGCCCAATGCCGCAGCCATAGCGGCTTCGTCAAACCCCAGCGTGGTCAGGGCCGTAGCCACGATGCCAGCCCGGTCCAAGCCGGCATCGGCATACATGTCGGTCTGGCTGGCATGTTCCACGAAACGATCGGGGATCATCAGCGGGCGGAAGCGGAGTTTGCCGTCGAGCAGACCGTTGCTGGCGAGGAAGGTGGCGACGTGGCTGCCGAAGCCGCCGATGGAGCCTTCCTCGGTGGTTAGCAGTACATCATGCGTGGTCGCCAGCTTGGCGATCAGCTCTTCGTCGAGCGGCTTCAAAAAGCGGGCATCGGCGATGGTGGGGTTGAGGCCCAGGGCGGCAAGCTTGTCGGCGGCGGCGAGCACTTCGCCCAGGCGGGTGCCGTAGCTCAGGATGGCGATGGTTGCCCCCTGGCGGACGATGCGGCCCTTGCCGATGGCGAGTTTTTCGCCGCGGGCGGGCATGTCGACGCCCATGCCGTCGCCCCGCGGATAGCGGAAGGCGATGGGGCCGTAGTCGTAGGCGGCCGCGGTGGCCACCATGTGCCGGAGTTCGGCCTCGTCGGCAGCCGCCATCTGTACGATGCCAGGAATGGCGCCGAGATAGGCGGCGTCGTAATTGCCGGCATGGGTGGGGCCGTCGGCGCCGACATAGCCCGCGCGGTCGATAGCGAAGCGCACCGGCAGGTGCTGGATGGCCACGTCGTGTACGACCTGGTCGTAGGCGCGCTGCAGGAAGGTCGAATAGATGGCGCAGAACGGGCGCATGCCTTCGCTGGCGAGGCCGGCGGCAAAGGTCACAGCATGCTGTTCGGCAATGCCAACGTCGAAGATGCGGGTCGGGTGGATTTCGGCGAACTTGTCGAGGCCAGTGCCTGTTGGCATGGCAGCGGTGACGGCGACGATGCGCGGGTCGTCACTGGCTTCCTGGATCAGCGTCTCGGCAAAGACATTGGTATAGGACGGGGCGTTGGACGGCGCCTTGGACTGGGCGCCGGTGATGACGTTGAACTTGGACACGCCGTGATATTTGTCGGCCGAGCTTTCGGCCGGGGCATAGCCCTTGCCCTTCTGGGTGACCAGATGGACCAGAATCGGGCCTTCGGCGGCATCGCGGACATTCTCGAAGATGGGCAGCAGGTTTTCGAGATCGTGGCCGTCGATGGGGCCGACATAGTAAAAGCCCAGCTCTTCGAACAGCGTGCCGCCGGTGAAGAAGGAGCGGGCGAATTCCTCGGTCTTGCGGGCCGGCTCGTGCAGCATCTTGGGCAGCTTGCTGACCACGGTCTTGGCCGCTTCGCGGGTGCCCCGATAGACCGGGCCGGAAACCAGGCGCGCCAAGTAGGTGCGCAGGGCGCCGGTGGGCGGGGCGATCGACATGTCGTTGTCGTTGAGCACGACGATCAACCGGGCATCCATGGCGCCGGCATTGTTCATCGCCTCATAGGCCATGCCGGCGGACATTGCGCCATCACCGATGACGGCAACAACATTGCGGGGCCTGCCGAGCAGTTCGCTGGCGACGGCCATGCCGAGGCCAGCCGAGATCGAGGTGGAGGAATGGCCGGCGCCAAACGGGTCGTATTCGCTTTCGGCGCGACGGGTGAAACCGCTGAGGCCATCCTTCTGGCGCAGCGTGCGGATGCGGTCGCGACGGCCGGTCAGGATCTTGTGCGGATAGGCCTGGTGGCCGACGTCCCAGATGATGCGGTCGTGCGGGGTATCGAAGATGGCATGGAGGGCCACCGTCAGCTCGACGACGCCAAGGCCGGCGCCCAGATGGCCGCCGGTGACCGAGACCGCGTCAATCATTTCGGCGCGCAATTCATCGGCCAGCTGGCGCAGATTTTCGCGCGGCATGGCGCGCAGGTCGGCGGGCGATTGAACGGTGTCGAGCAGCGGAGTGGAGGGCTTGTCGGGCAAGCGGGCGATCCTTTGCCAAATGGCCTTGATCAATTCTTTAGGCTTGGAACGCTTGCTTTGCAACATGAGCAAACCCCTGCGCCTATTGGCGGCAGGGGTTTGTTAGGGCCCGATGATGCCGCAAATGCGGCGATGTCAGTTGGTGGCGATGGCGACGGGCGCGGCGCTGACGAACTTGTTGTGCGACAGGCCCTCGGGGAAGTCGCCGACGCTCATAACGGTGACGTATTCGCCCATCTCAGTCGCCGGGCTGAAATCGGCCTCGTCGTGGTCCCAGATCACCGCAAAATGGTCCGAGGTCAGCGCTGATGGGGCCAGGAAGACTTCGGCGATGTGCTCAAGATCGGGGGCGATGAGGTCAGGGCTACGCATGGTCGCGGGCGCGGTGCGGTTGGCGATGTGATCGGCCAGTGCAGCGGCGACCGGGGCACTCTGCTGCGGCGCGCCGAAGGTGCCGTTGAAGAGGCCGGCCAGGGCGCCGGTGACGGCGTCGCCACCACCCAGCGATGCCGTGCGGATGCCGGTGGCGGAGGTCAGCGACGGCAGGATGGGCAGACGCGAGGCCGGGCTCGGCGGCGGCGTGGCTGCCGTGGTTTCACGATCGATGATCATCTGCAGGGCGCGCTGGGCTTCGGGATCCTGCGGCATGGGCGCGAGATAGGCGGTCATCACATCGGGCTGCGGCGGCTCGGTCATGATCAGACGCGGCTGCGGCACGGGCGCGGTGAGCGCGGCAAGCGCGGTGACAGCATCGCCCGATGGCAGGGCGGCAGCGGTGGCCACTTGCAGGGCCTGCGACTTGAGCGCGGGGACCGGGGCCACGACAGCTGTGGTCAATTCGGTCGGATCGAGCGGGGCGCTGCCAACGGTGCCAAAGGGCAAAGCGGGAACCGGCGCGACCGCTGCCACCTCGACGGGGGCGGAAACGCCACCGAGATTGGCCGGGCGCATGGCGGGAATCGGCGCCGCTTGCGGCATTGCCGGCTGTGGTGCGACGGCGGCGACCTGTACAGGAGCAGGTGCTGCAGCCGTTGCGGCGGCGGGCTGGTTGTTGCCGCCAAACAGCATGTCGACCAGCGTGCGGCCGCTACCGCCTTCGGCGACCTGGGTGCCGCCGGAATCGCCGTTGCACGGATAGCGATGGCACTGCTTCCATTCGGCCAAGGCGACCTGGTAGCCCTGCTGCGACAGCGGCGTGCCATCGGTGGGCAGGTGCATGGTCTTGCCGTCGGGGAAGATTTCCTTGAGCTGAGCGCGGGTCATGCGCGGCCAGGCGCGCACCGAACCGACGTCGAGATGGACGAAGGGGCTGCCGGACGTGGGATAGTAGCCGACGCCACCGACCTGCTTTTTCATGGCAGTGGCGCGGAGCTTGGCCAACGGAATGCCGGGGATAAAGAAGTCCATCGCCGTGCCGCGCATATGCTGGGAGTTGTCGGCGACGCCCGAAGAATTGGCGGCCAGCATGGCGTTGGTGGCGGGTGAGCGATAGGCGGAAACGATATTGATGGGCTGGCTGCCGCCGACCTCTTGGTAGACCTCCCAGACGAGGTCGAACAGGCGCGGGTCCATCTTGGTGGGCTCGTTGCGGCGCCAGTCGCGCAGGAACTGATTGAGATCGTTGAGGCCGGACTGAACGTATTGCCCATTGCGCTTGAAGACGATGCGGGCCGTCTCGCCGGTATGGGTATAATACAGGTAGAGCGCGCGTTCAGTCGCCGCCGCAGCCGGAGTAACGGCCTGTGGCAGGATGACGGTGATGCTCATAAGGGCGGCAATCAGCAGCCGCACGATATGGTGCCGTTTCAAATAGGAAGTCCCCGTCACGCGAAACTCTGCCGGTTATTGCCAGTCGTCGTCGGACGTTAGCGCAAAAAATGATCGAAGTTATTAACGCTAACGGTCGGTCAACCGGCTCCCACCGGACCCCTCACGCATACGTTATTACGAGCAAAAACGGGCACAACCAAGGCGAAATTGTAAACGCGGGGTTAAGGGCGGTGGACGCCAGGCGGGCGTCGCACGCTTACGGAGACAGCGCGTTGGCCGCAGCGGGGACGGCTTCCGCGACGATTTCGGGGATGTCGTCCGGTGCATCCAGGCCCATCGCCGATATCAACTTGGCATTGTGGCCATAGACGTCGCCGAAGGAGCGCAGTGAGCCATCGGCTTCGACGCGGATGGTGAAATAGGCGATATGGACAGGAATCTGCTTTTCCGGATTCACCCAGCGCTCGGACGAGCCAAACATGGCTTCGAGCGAAGCCCGCGAGATATTGGGCTCATTGGCCATCAGAGCATCGGCGAATTCCATCGGATTCATGACCCGGACGCAGCCGTGGCTGTAGGCACGGAAATCGCGCGAGAACAGCGACTTGGACGGCGTGTCGTGCAGGTAGACGTCGTGCTTGTTGGGGAACAGGAACTTGATCTGGCCCAGCGCATTGCCGGCACCGGGGCGCTGGCGGACGCGGAAGGGGAAGTTGGACGGGCTGACCTGGCTCCAATCGACTGACCACGGGCTGATCGGGCTGCCATTGTAGAGCAGGTCGTAGTTGTGGCTGTCGATATAGCCCGGATTGCGCATCACGGCGGGGGCGATTTCGCCGCGCAGGATGGAACTCGGGACGTTCCAATAGGGGTTCACCACGATGTGGCGGATGCTGTCCGAGAAGACGGGCGTCTGGTTCTTCACCGTGCCGACGACAACGCGGGTGGTGTATTCCTCAACGCCATCGCGACTGATGGCGAGGCGGAACTCGGGAATGTTCACGAAGACGTTGAACTGGCCCAGGTCGCGCGGCATCCAGCGCCAGCGTTCCATATTGGCGATAATGTCGGCCTTGGTCAGCGGCGTCCCACCATTGAGAGCGGCCAGCGTTGCCGGCCCCATGACGCCATCGACATCGAGATCGAGACTGGTCTGGAAGGCCTTCATGGCTTCGACCAGCGCATCGTCATAGACGGAGCCTTCGGCGGTGGGCAGCTCGAAGCGGGTGCGCAGCACCGGCACGCGAGGATCGCTCATGCCGGGCTTGAGCGTTTGTCCCGCGGCGATCTGGGCGGGGCGATCGGTCTGGCTCTCGTCAAAGGTCGCGAGGGCGGCCTTGAGGGCGAGGAATTCGGGATGGGTCGGCTCAAGCGCGGCGATCACGGCCACCGGATCGGGGCTGGATGCCAGCTGCACCAGCAGCGCCGTATCGTCGAGTTGCTTGGGCGCGACATCGAGCAGCTGGCTGACCGAGCTTGGCTTGATGCGGCCGGTATAGATGTGGGTGGCATAGCGCAGGGTGGCGCCGGAAAAAGCGGTTTCGAGCGCAGCCATCTTGAGCGGATCGCCCTTGGCGCCGGCTACGTCGAGATCAGGCGTCAGGTAATCGCTGGGGCGCAGGCCCTCGCTTTCGGCGGCGGCAAAAAGCTTGAGAATCTGCTGGGCGGGCGCTGAGAAGCTGACCTCGCCATTGGCGGCCTCATCGAGCCAGATCGGCTCGAAATGGCGGGCGCCATAGAAGAAATAGAGCCGTTGGGCTTCGTTATAGGCCGCAGAATCCTTGGCGGCGCCGTAATAGGCTGCGGCAAGGCCAGCCTTGATGGTCTGGGCCAGTGGGGTTTGCGCGGGCGCGATGATGACCGGCCCTGCGGCGAGACTCGCCACGTCCTGAGCGCTTGCTGGAACAGCGCTTCCCACACCCGCAAGGGCAGCGACGAGGCAAACCAAGATCTTGTTCATGTGAGCTCCAGCACGGCAACGCTTGTCGGTTACACGCCCGATCCTGAACGGAAGCTGACGGGGCCGCACCGCGCCAAAAAGCCATACTCCGCAAACCTTAACAGGAGCAATTGCTCGCAATGTTGTGAGCGCCAATTGTGGTGGGTTTGCAACGATTGTGCCCCCGGCAGAGCAGGTTGGACTGTGAACGCCACTCCCGAGCAACCGGCGGAGGGTTCCGGCGGAGTTGGCGGCATTCCGCTGTCTTGAACGGGCGAACGCGCCGTGCGCGCACTCAAATGCCGAGCCGGTCTTTGAGTTCATACCACCACGAACCGAGGGTGGAATACTGGGCGCGGAACATGCGGCCGCCGGGGAAGGGGATCCAGGGGAGCGCGGCGAAAGTGTCGAAGCGGGTCAGGTCGCCCCTCACGGCCTCCGAAAGAATGCGGCCGAACAGGTGCGACCCGGTGATCCCGTGACCGGAATAGCCGTGGGCGAAATAGACATTCCTGCCCAACCGGCCCAGTTGCGGGACGCGGGAGAAGGAGAGAGCGAAGTTGCCGCTCCAGGCATAGTCGATGCGAACATCCGTGAGCTGGGGAAAGACCTTGTCCATGTTGGGCCGTAGCTTGGCGACGACATCGGCGGGGTCGGTGCCGCCATAAACCACGCCACCGCCGAAGATCAGCCGGTGATCGGCGCTGACGCGGAAATAATCGAGAATATAGCGCACGTCTTCCACGCACATGCCGGTGGGCAGCAAGGCATTGGCCCGCTCGGCGCCGAGCGGTTCGGTGGCCATCATCTGGGTGGAAACAGGCATGACCCGCGCCGTCAGTTCAGGCACGACATTGCCGAGATAGGCATTGCCGCAAACCAACACCGCCTTTGCCGTGACCCTGCCGCTTTGGGTCTGGACACTGGCACCAGAGGCGTTCTGCTCGACTTTTGTCACCGGCGAGTGCTCGAAAATTGTCCCGCCCAGCTGCTCGAGCGCGGCCGCCTCGCCCAGAGCTAGATTGAGCGGATGCATGTGCCCGCCCGAATGATCGATCATCCCGCCTTCGTAGACCGCGCTGCCGATGTGTCGGCGGATCGCCTGCTTGTCGAGCAGTTCGTGGTCATCCATGCCATGTTGGCGCCATAGGGCCTGCTTGGCCTTGAGCTCTTCCATGTGCTTGGGCGTATAGGCGGCATAGATGTTGCCGCGCTTGAGATCGCACTCGATGGCGTAGCGGTCGACCCAGTCATAGATGATACTGGCGCCTTCTTGCAGCAGCCCGCCGACGAACTTTGCCGTTTGCTCGCCATAGCGGCGGGTGATGGTGCCGAGGCTGGCATTGAGGCCGTTGACCACCTGGCCGCCATTGCGCCCCGAGGCGCCCCACCCGACCTCAGCGCCTTCGACGACGACAACCTTGAAGCCATGCTCGGCCAGGTGAATGGCAGAGGACAGGCCAGAATAGCCGGCGCCGACGACGCAGATATCGGCCTCAACGTCGCCCTGAAGGGTGACCGGCTTGCGGATGATGTTGCGCGACGCTGCGTAATAGCTCGGTGGATAGCTTCCGTCCCCGGCATAGCTTGCGGGGGCCATCACACGGCCTCCAGGTAAGCGCTGAATTCGAGATCGCTGACCTGGGAGGCAAAGCCGGCGATTTCCTGCCGCTTGCAGGCAACGAACATCGACTGCAGAGTCTGGTCGAAAATGCGCGGGATCATGTCGCCATCCTCAAAGGCATTGACCGCCGAGGCCCAGTCTGCCGGCAGCTTGGGCAGGCGTTCGGAATAGGCCCGGCCGGCAAACGGCTTTGGGGGCTTCTTGCTGTCCTCGATGCCGACCAGGGCCGCGCCGAGGATGCCGGCCAGCACCAGATAGGGGTTGGCGTCAGCGCCCGAAACACGGTGCTCGATGCGACGAGCTTTGTGGTTGCCGCCGGGAATGCGGACGGCTGTCGTGCGGTTCTCGTAGCCCCATGAAATGGCGCTGGGGGCGTGGGTGTCCGGGCGCAGGCGGCGATAAGAATTGAAGTGGGGCGCGAACAGCAAAGTCGATTCTGCCATGCCGGCCAGTAGGCCACCAACGGCGTGCAGCATCACATCCGAACCGGTTTCGGTGCCGTCATCGAACACGTTGTTGCCCGACAGGTCATTGAGGCTGAAATGCACATGGAAGCCATTGCCGGAACGGGCCCCGTAGGGCTTGGCCATGAAGGTCGCCACCAGCTTGTGCTTGCGCGCCACGCCCTTGACGATCCGCTTGAACAGCACGGCGTCGTCCGCCGCCTTGAGGGCATCAGGGGTGTGCAACAGGTTGATCTCGAACTGGCCGACGCCATTTTCCGCCACGGCGGTATCGGCAGGCACGTTCTGCTGCTGGCACTGGAGGTAGACGTCGCGGAAGAATTCGCCAAAGTCCTCCAACTCGTCGAGCGACAGGATAGCGTCGGAATCGAGCCGCTTGCCGGTATAGGGCGAAATCGGCGGCTGTGCGGAATCGGCTTCGGGATCCACCAGGTAGAATTCGAGCTCGGTGGCAACCACCGGCTGCAGACCGTGCTCGGCATAGCGCCGCAGCACCTGCGCCAGCGCCTGACGCGGGTCGCCAAGGAATGGCGTCCGCGCGTCCTGGAACAGCCACAGAGGGATCATGGCGCTGGGGCGCGTGGTCCAGTTGATGGGTAGGGCCCCGCGTCCGGTCGGACTGCAGATGCCATCGGTATCGCCATTGGAAAAGACCATCGGGTTGCCCACGATATCCTCGCCCCACACGTCCACGCCGACGATGGAAAGCGGCATGCGGATGCCGTTGTCGGCAATGCGCCGGGCCTGATCGATGGGGATGCGTTTGCCGCGCAGGATGCCGTTCAAATCGCAGACGGCGGTGTGAAGAACTTCGATCTGCGGGTTGTTCGCGAGCCAGGAGACGATGTCTTCATTTGCGATCGTTGCGGAACTCATGCCTGTCCGTCGCCTTTTAGGTATGTCATAGCCTTAGCTTAGCAGGTGCCTCTGCGTTAAGGGAGGCGGGTGCGGCGAGAATGCTCAAAATCAGGTGCGCATATGCTTCAGCATCGGCCGATTGTCGGGGTCATCGCGTGTGGCCGCGAGGTGGAGGGCGAGCCCGCCCAGGCGGTCAAGCACCGCTATCTTGAGGCCGTGGAACGGTTTGCTGAAGCGATCCCGCTGATCGTGCCCTCGAACCAGTCCGAGGCCAATGTCGCCGATATCGTGGCGCGCCTCGATGCCGTGATGCTGACGGGCAGCAATTCCAATATCGCACCGCGCCACTACGGCTCCGACCTGATCGGCCAGGCGCCGATCGACGACGGGCGCGATGGCTTGGGCCAGGCGCTCATTCGCGCGGCGATCACGGCGGGCAAGCCAGTCTTCGGCATCTGCCGGGGACTGCAGGAGATCAACGTGGCGCTCGGCGGCACGCTGCGAGACCTGCGCGACAGCCGCCTGGCCGGCCCGCATCACGCGCTGCCCGATGTTTCGATTGAGGAGATGTTTGCCTTTGGGCACGAAATCGAAGTGTCTGCCAACGGCACGCTCCACCGGTACGCGGCAAGCGACCGGCTTGTCGTCAACAGCGTGCATTTTCAGGCAGTCGATCGTCTGGCCGAGGGGCTGGTCGTCAATGCCATCGGGCCAGACGGTGTCATCGAGGCAGTTTCGGCCACCAATACATCTGCGCCGGTGTTTGCCGTCCAATGGCATCCTGAATGGCGTCCCCAGGGCCGACCGCATGATATGGCCTTCTGGCACTATTTGGGTGAAGCAGCTCGGGCCCAATACATGCCTGCCCCAGGATCGGAGATCAGTCTATGAGTGCGTTCGAGACCCGTCTGTTCATCAAGGGCGAATTCGTTGCCGGCGAGGGGCCGTCCGAAACCGCCAATGAGCCGGCCCTGGACAGCCCCCTGGCCGAGGTCGCGTCGGCCAGTGCCGGGCAGGTCGACCTTGCGGTTCGCGCCGCCCATGGCGCCTACAAGGACTGGTCGCAGCGGACGCCGCGCGAGCGCAGCGCGGCGCTATTCGCCATTGCCGCGGGCATCGAGGCGCGGGCCGATACGCTGGCCGAGGTCGAATCGCGCAATGCCGGAAAGCCGTTGCGTTTCGTGAAGGGCGGAGAGCTGGCCAATGTCGCAGACGTGTTCCGCTATTTTGGCACCGCGGCACGCAATATGCCGGCGCCGGCCGCGGGGAATTACCGGTCCGCGACGCGGACCAGCCTTGTCCGCCGCGATCCCATTGGCGTCATCGCCCAGATTGCGCCCTGGAACTATCCGCTGCTGATGGCGGCCTGGAAAATCGCGCCCGCCATCGCCGCAGGCAATGCGGTGGTGATCAAGCCGTCGGAATTGACGCCGCTCAGCCTGCTCGCGCTCAGCGAGATCTTTGCGGAGGTCTTGCCGGCGGGTGTCGTCAATGTGGTGTGCGGCAACGGACCGGACGTCGGCCAAGCGCTGATTTCGCACGATATGGTGCGGATGATCTCGCTGACCGGCGATGTGCGGACAGGACGGGCGGTTTTGCAGGCGGCTGCGGGGCCGATGATCAAGCGGACCCATCTCGAACTGGGTGGCAAGGCGCCAGTGATCGTCTGCGAGGACGCCGATCTGGATAAGCTGGTCGAGACCCTGCGGGAGGCCAGCTTCTACAATGCCGGGCAGGACTGCACCGCGGCCTGCCGCATCTTTGCTCATCGCAACGTGGTCCAGGCTCTCACCGACAAGCTGCAAGCCATGATCGGTTCGCTGGTCTATGGCCGTCCGGAGCGGGACGACGTGGAATTCGGCCCGCTCATCAGCGCGCGCCAGCTTGAGCGTGTCGATGGCTTTGTGTCGCGGGCGCGCGCCGGAGGCTGCGACGTCATCCAGGGCAGCGCGGACGAGTCCGGTGGCTATTTCTTTTCGCCGACGCTGGTCGCGGCGCCGATCGATGCGGAAATCGTGCAGAAGGAAGTGTTCGGTCCGGTGCTCAGCATCACCCCCTTCGACGACGTCCAGACGGCGCTCGACTGGGCCAATGCCTCCGAATACGGGCTGGGATCCTCGGTGTGGTCGCGCCAGACCGAACAGGCCATGGCCATTGCCAACGCCCTCGAATATGGCGTCACATGGATCAACACCCATGGCGTCATGGCCAGCGAAATGCCCCATGGCGGCATGAAGAACTCGGGCTATGGCTCGGACCTCTCCATGCAGTCGCTGATCGACTACACCCAAATCCGCCACCTCATGTTCGGCTGAGCCTGATCAAGTCCTGCCTTGCCCGGCGATCCAGTGGCCGCGTGCGACGGCTACGCCGAGCCTGCGGCGACTGAAGGCCGCAAGTTGCATCCTGCTTTCTGTCGCCTCCGGGCCGTCCGCGACTGCTGCGGAAACGAAGTCCAGCGGCGAAACAGGCCTTGGAATCCGGCCCGGCAACCGAACGACCAAACATCGGTAGCGCTGTCCTCGATGTCGTCGAAAATGCTATGCTCGGTTTAGTGTGAGAGAGTGGCGCTGATGGAAAAAACGCTGGTTCCCAGAAAAACTGTCAGTCCCGAGGAAATCGAGCGGCGCTCGGTGCCGCGACGGCCGCTGCGCGCCCGTGGTGTCAAGCGGGTGGAGGTGCTGCTCGATGCCACTGAACACTTGCTGGCCTACTCCCGTAACGACGACATCAGTCTGGCCACCATCGCCGAGGAGGCGGGAGTGCCCTTGCCCTCGGTCTACCACTTCTTTCCCAATCGCAACGCGGCTCTGGTTGCCCTGGCCGCCCGCTACCACCGCGATCTCGCCAAGCTGTCTCACCAACCGCTCGATCCGGAGCCGAGCGCGTGGCAGGACCTGGTCCGTATGCGTCAGCGCAATGGTGCGCGCTATCTCAACCGCCATCCCGCAGCGCTCCGCCTGTTCATGGGCGCAGGCGTCAGCGTCGAAGTGCGCAATCTCGACTTGCGCGGCAACGCTGCCTTGGCCGTCAGCCGGGCCGAGGACCTGCGCCAGCGCTTTGATTGCAGCAGCCTGCATAACCTCGAATTCTGGCTAGCCGTTTCGATAGGCATCATGGATGGCATCTGGGCCATATCCTATGCTGAGCATGGCACCATCGAGGATGCCTATGTTGCCGAGAGCTCCCGCGCGGCTATCGCTTATCTCCGCTGCTTCCTCCCCGAGCAGCTGCCACCCCCGCATGCAGCAAGCGGCACGGTCAAGAGATAATCGAATATTCTATCATTATTGGCCGCTGCAATCCTCTCTCGATTTTGTTCCAAACGTCCGTTTGAGATGCTGCCGTTGCGATTTGGCACGGCAGAAAGCCCAGAAACTGGGGAAATACAGCGGCGCCAGTGCCAGTAATGCATAACAGTCGTGCATTTTGCGCAGGTGACTAGTTTCGCATCAATGGCCGCTTGAAAATCGAATTTTCTGTCCTTAGCCTCATGGGCAATTCACGGCGCCTATGGGCGCAGCCAATGCGGGGATGACGGCCATGGTCTGGAGCAACACGCGCGACAAGCAATTGCGGGAGAGGGCCTTTCAGGTCATTCCGAACGGCATGTATGGGCACGAGTCGGTGGCCATCATGCCCGACGACTTCCCGCAGTTCTTCGCCAGGGCCGAAGGAACCCGTCTGTGGGACGTCGATGGCAACGAATACATCGACTACATGTGCGCCTATGGCCCGAACTTGATGGGCTATGCCCGCCCGGAAGTGCAGTCGGCCATCTTCGATCAACTGGCGTTGGGCGATACGATGACAGGGCCGGGACCCGGCATGGTGGAGCTGGCTGAGACCATGGTCTCCATGGTCCGCCACGCCGATTGGGCCATGTTCTGCAAGAATGGCGGAGACGCCACGTCCATTGCCATGGTCGCGGCGCGGGCGTATCGCGGCAGGAAGAAAATCCTCGTGGCGCGCGGCTCCTATCACGGCTCGGCACCATGGAACACACCGGGCATGTCCGGCATCGTCCCCGAGGATCGTGCCCACATCGTCTATTTCGAATATAACGACCTCGATAGCCTGACCAAGGCCGCCAAGTTTGCTGGCGACGACGTGGCAGGCATTTTCGCTACCCCGTTCAAGCACGAAACCTTCGCCGATCAGTCCTATGTCGATCCCGAATACGCCCGCGGCGTGCGCAAGCTCTGCGACGAGATCGACGCGCTGTTGATCGTCGACGATGTGCGCGCCGGCTTCCGGCTGACGCGTGGCTGTTCGTGGGAGACAGTCGATGTCGATCCCGACATTGCCTGCTTCGGCAAGGTCATCGGCAATGGCCAGCCGATTTCGGCGGTGCTCGGATCCAACAAGGTGCGCAAGGCCGTCGAATCCATGTTCGTCACCGGCTCGTTCTGGTTCTCGGCCGTGCCCATGTCGGCCGCGCTCGCCACAATGAAGCTGGTGCGCGAAACCGATTATCTCGAACAGCTGGTCAAGATCGGCACGCTGCTGCGCACTTCGCTCGACGCGCAGGCCAGGGAATACGGCTTCTCCATCCGCCAGACCGGTCCGGTGCAGATGCCGCAAATCCTGTTCGATGACGATCCAGATTGGCGCTTCGGCTATCGCTGGTGCCAGCTTGCCATGAAGAATGGCGCCTATCTCAGTCCCTACCACAATATGTTCATCAATGCGGCGATGACCGAAGCGGATGTGGCCAAAACTCTCGAGGCGACCGGAGCAGCCTTTGCCGACCTCAAGGCGAACCGGACGACGCTCGAACCCCAGGCCAAGCTCAGCGTGCTCAAGCGCCTGATGGCCAGTTGACCTCTCACCCGACCCAAGGACCTCCCGCAATGCCCCAAATGCGTCTCACTGCCCGCATGTCCCGCCGTCACCTCCTGGTCGTTACCAGTGCCTTGGCACTGGCATCCCTCGCCCCAGCCGCCTTTGCGCAGGACAGCGAGACCCTCGTCATCGCCCGCTCGATGGACGTCAACTCGCTCGATCCGGCCCGCGCCTTCTGCGACACCTGCCAGATCTATCTCAGCGCCACTTACGAGACGCTGGTCACGCTGGCACCGGACAATCAGTCGCTGGTCCCCAGCCTCGCCGCCAGTTGGGATATCAATTCCGAGACGACCGAATTCACCTTCCACCTCAAGCCCGAGGCCGTCTTCGCCGATGGCTCGCCCGTCGAGGCCAAGGATGTGGTGTGGAGCTTTCAGCGCCTGCTCAATCTCAAGGGCTCGCCATCCTTCCTGATGGACGGCATGACCGCTGTCGAGGAAGTCGATCCCAAGACCGTCAAGGTCACGGTCGCCGCGCCCGACTCCGAATTTGTCAACAAAATTTCGGCCACCTACGCCGCCATTATCAATTCCGACGTCGCCATTGAGGCCGGCGCTATTGCTGACGAGACGGCAGCAACGGCTGATACGTCCGAAACCTGGTTTTTCGAGAATTCCGCCGGCAGCGGCCCGTTTACCCTGGCCGGCTACACGCCGGAGACAGAACTGCGCTTCGCCCGCAACGACGCCTATTACGGCACCAAGTCGCCCTTTGCCGAAGTGGTCATCACCCAGGTACAGGACGCGGTGAGCCAGGCGCAGGCGCTTGAATCAGGCGCAGTCGACATTGCCATGCAGATTGACCCGGACACCGCCGCTTCCATCTCGTCGCCCGATGTCACGACCGAGGTCGTGCCGTCCTTCAACTTCGTCTATGTGGCCTTCAGCCCCGGCGCTGCCTCCGCCGAGGGCAAGCTTACCCCTGCGGTGCGCGAGGCGCTGGCCCTGGCCATCGATTACGACGGCATGCTTGAATTCACCGTAGGCGGCAACGGCTTCAAGCAGTCCTCGCCCATTCCAAACGGTTTCCCCGGCACCGCCGGCCTGCCGGAACCGAGCCAAGATGTCGAAAAGGCCAAAGCCCTGCTGGCCGAAGCCGGCTTTCCCGATGGCTTCACCCTCGACGCCGTCTATCCCAACGATAACGTCTACGGCGTCGATCTCAACCTGATGATGCAAAAGGTACAGCAGGATTTCGCGGCTGTCGGTGTCACCATCAACCTGCAGCCCCAGACCTATCCGGTCTGGCGCGACCAACTGACCGGCGACGGCATTCCGGTCACCGCCGTCTATTACGCGCCCGACTATTATGGCAGCGGCCAGTATGTCGCCTATTTCGCCATGATCGAGAGCACGCCGTGGGCCGCTCGCGCTGGTGGCGCTGCGCCGGAGGCGGTGGTTAATCCCGCCGAAGCCGATCTCTACGCCCAGGCCCTGGCTGCTACCGGCGAGGCCAGCGACGCGCTTTACAACCAGATCGGCCTCGAGATGATCAAGGACAAGATCATCATCCCGCTGGTCAGCCCCAATCTGGTGCTGGCCTATGGCAGTGACCTGGCGGGCGTCCGCTACAGCGCTTGCTGCAACCTGCCGCTCAACGAGATCACCCGCAAATAGGAAGCTGACCGATGCTGGGCTATCTCTTGCGCCGCATGGTGGCCATGCCGCTCCTGCTCCTGGGGATAGCCAGTGTCGTCTTCCTGTTGTCGCAGATCACCAAGGGCGATCCCCTTTCGGCCCTCATCCCCGAACGGATGATGTCCAACGCGGAGGTGGTCGCCACGGTCAAGGCCCAATGGGGCCTCGATCGCTCGCTTCCCGAACGGTACCTGATCTATATGGGCCACCTGATCCAGGGCGATCTTGGCACCTCCTTCGGCACACGCCGCCCCGTCAGCACCGACATTGCCGAGCGCCTGCCGGCCACGATTGAGCTCGTGGTGGCGGCCATGATCTTCGGCTGCACCTCCGGCATCGGCCTGGGCCTGCTCGCCGCCCGCTTCAAGAACACCGTGACCGACAGCGCAGCCCGCATCTTCGCGCTTATCGGTTCCTCAGTGCCGGTCTTCTGGTCCGGCCTGATCCTGCTTTTCATCTTCTCGGTCAAGCTGGGCTGGGTCTCCGGGCCCGGCAGGCTCGATGCCCGCACCGATCCCCCGCCCGGTATCACTGGCTTCTTCACTGTCGATAGCCTGTTGGCGGGCAACGTGCCGCTGTTTCTCGAGGCGCTCGGCCACCTGATCCTGCCCGCTTTCGTACTCGGCTGGTCTGTCACCGGCATCGTTACGCGCCTGATCCGCTCGAGCCTCCTCGAAGCGATGAACATGGACTATATCCGCACCGCGCGAGCCAAGGGCGCGCCGGAAAATGTGGTGCTGATACACCATGCCTTGCGCAACGCCTTGATCCCGGCGCTCACCATCCTGGGCTTCACCTTCGCCTATCTCATCACCGGCGCGGTGCTGACCGAGACTATTTTCTCCTGGCCCGGCATCGGCTCTTACGCCGTTTCGGCAGCGCGTTCGCTCGACTATCCAGCCATCGTCGGGGTGACGCTGGTCGGCGCCGTCGCGTTCCTGCTGGCCAATCTGCTCACCGACATCGCCTATGCCTTCGCCAATCCGCGCGTAAAGCTGGAAGGATAGGTCGATGACAGACCTGGCCGAACTCGATCCCCTCACCACCGCCCGCCCGCTCGCACCGCCGGTGCTTCGGCACAAGCGCCAGTCACGCTGGTCTGTGGCCGTTCAACTCTTCCGCAAACTGCCGCCCACGGCGATCCTCGGCGCGGCAGTCATCCTGTTCTGGGTTGTGTGCGCCGCCACTGTGCAGTTCTGGGGTCTGTCCAATCCGCTGGCCATGGCTGGCAAGCGGCTGCAGGAGCCGAGCTTTGAGCATTGGCTTGGCACTGATGCGCTGGCCCGCGACGTGCTCTCGCGCACGCTGCATGGCGCCACCTTCTCCGTGCCGATCTCCATCGGAGTGGTGGCGGCGGCCGTTGCCATCGGCTCTATCCTCGGTGCCATTGCCGGCTATGTCGGCGGCTGGCTCGATGGCTTTGTCATGCGCGCCGTCGATATCACGGTGTCGTTCCCACCGATCCTCCTGGCCATGACCATCTCGGCCGCGCTGGGGCCGGGCCTTACCAACGCTGCCATTGCAATGGTCATCGTCTGGTGGCCCATCTATGCCCGGCTCATGCGCGCCCAGGTGCTCGAAGTGCGCGAGCGGGAGCATGTCGAAGCCGCCATCGCCGGCGGGGCTGGGCCATTCCGGATACTCACCAAGCACATCATGCCGCTATGCTGGACCCCGACTTTGGTCAACGCCACCATGGATTTCGGCCAGGTCGTGCTGCTCGCCGCCTCCCTCAGTTTCATCGGCCTCGGCGCCACGCCGCCCAGCCCAGAATGGGGCAGCATGATCTCGGAGGGCGCTTCCAAGTTCTACAACTGGTGGATTGCACTCGGGCCGGGCGTCGCCATCCTGACGGTCGTGCTCGCTTGCAGTTTTCTCGGCGACGGCCTGCGCGATCTCCTCGATACACGGGAACGCTGACATGCTGCACGATCCCAAGCTCGCCCAGCCGCCACTGCTCGAAATCACCGGCCTGCGCGCCAGCTTCCGTGGCACGAACGGCTATGCCGAGGCCGTGCGCGGCATTGATCTGACGCTGCAGCCTGGCAAGGTTCTTGGCATTGTCGGTGAATCCGGATCGGGCAAATCCGTTTCGATGATGGCACTGTTGCAATTGCTGCCCGGTGGCTCGCTGGTCACCGGCAGCGCCAAGTTTCGCGGCCGCGAACTGGTCGGCATGGCGCCCGAAGATATCCGCCGCATTCGCGGCAAGCAGATCGGCGTCATCTTCCAGGACCCTCTGACCGCCTTCAATCCGGTGCTCACCATCGGCGAACAGATCGCCGAAGCCGTGCGGCTGCACGATGTAACCGTCAGCAAGAAGCAGGGCCTCGAACGCGCCGAACACCTGCTCGATTCCGTCGCCATCCCCCAGCCGAAGCGCCGCGTCAGCCAGTACCCGCACGAGTTTTCCGGCGGCATGCGCCAGCGCGCAATGATCGCCATGGCTATCGCCAACAGCCCCGAACTGCTGATCGCCGACGAACCGACCACAGCGCTGGATGTCACGGTGCAGGCGCAGATCCTCGATTTGCTGCAAAAGCTGCGCGAGGATCTCGGCATAGGCCTCGTGCTGATTACCCATGATCTGGGCGTCGTTGCCGGCTCTGCCGACGAGATCGCGGTGATGTATGGTGGCCGCATCGTCGAGCGTGGGCAGGTGGAGGACATCTTCTATCGCACCCGCCACCCCTATACCCGCGGCCTGCTCCGTGCCATGCCCAACATCGAAGACGATGGCGAAAACCTCACGCCCATCGAAGGCACGCCGCCTTCGATCTGGGCGCGTCCCGCTGGCTGCGCCTTTCACCCGCGCTGCACGAGCGCCCAGGCCATCTGCGCGACCGACGATCCAGCTCTGCGCCCCGCCGAGGCCACGCTCAGCGCTTGCCATTTCGCCGACCTGCTGCTGCCGCTGCAAGCCAAGGTTCTGGAGGCGATGCCATGAACGCGCTCACCCCATTCGACGGCCCGATTCTGGAAGTGGATGGCGTCGTCAAGGACTTCCCGGTGCGCGGCGGCATCCTCAACGCGCCGACCGACTACGTCCGCGCCGTCTCCGGCGTGTCCTTCGCCATCAATCGTGGCGAGACCTTTGGCCTCGTCGGGGAATCCGGCTGCGGCAAGTCCACCCTCGGCCGCTGCATCATGCGGCTCATCGATCCCACCGAAGGCCAGGTCAAGCTTGCCGGACGTGACCTGCTCGCTGCCTCGCCAGCCGAGATGCGCCAGTTGCGCCGCGACATCCAGATCGTCTTTCAGGACCCGCTGGCCTCGCTCCATCCGCGCATGCGCATCAGCGACATCCTCGCCGAATCCCTGCGTCTCGCCCGCCTCCCGAGGCGTCAGGTCGCCGAGCGCGTGCGCGAACTGATCGAGCTGGTGCAACTGCCGCAGGACGTCGCCGATCGCTGGCCGCACGAACTGTCCGGCGGGCAGCGCCAGCGCATCGGCATCGCCCGGGCCATCGCGCTCGAGCCGAAGGTCATCGTGCTCGACGAGCCGGTCTCGGCGTTGGATGTCTCCATCCAGGCCGGCGTGCTGAACCTGCTCAAGTCACTGCAACAGCGGCTCGGCATCGCCTATCTGTTCATCGCCCACGATCTGGGCGTGGTACGCCACATCTCCCACCTGATCGGGGTGATGTATCTGGGCCGTATCGTTGAGATCGCCCCGGCCCGGCAACTGTTCCATGCGCCGCAGCATCCCTATACGCTGGCGCTACTTTCCGCCGTGCCGCTGCCCGATCCGATCGCCGAGCGCAAGCGCAGCCGCATCGTCCTCTCGGGCGATCTTCCCAGCCCGCTCAACCCGCCCAGCGGCTGCCATTTCAGCACCCGCTGCTGGAAGGCACAGTCGCTTTGTGCGAGCAAGGTGCCGGCGTTGCGCGAGATTTCCCCAAGCCAGCGCGTCGCCTGCCACTTCCCGACGCTGGAAACCGCGCCGGCCAACTGATTTCATCTGGTCAATTCACCCATGCGCCTGCGCGACTTTCTCATCTTTGCTGGCGTCTGCTTCATCTGGGCTGCCAACCTGGTGGTCAGCCGTGCGCTCTTTACGATGTTCAACATTGGCCCGATTTACTACGCCGCTGCCCGCTTCGGCCTGGTTGCGCTGATCCTGGCGCCGCTGCTGCGTCCGTTGCCCAGGCCGACCTTGCCGGTAATCATCATCGGCGCGCTGCTGGGCGCGATGCATTTTGGCCTGATGTTCCTCGCCCTCAACGCCGCCTCGACGGCCAGCGTCTCCATCGTGCTGCAACTCTCGATCCCTCTGACGGCTATCCTCTCGGTGCTCATCCTTTACGAAAGGGTCAGCTGGCGGCGGGCGGCCGGCATCGCGCTGGCTTTCTGCGGCGTCATCATCGTAATGTGGGAACCGGAAGGGCAGTCCACCATCATCGGCCTGCTCTTCGCTTTTGTTTCGGCCGCAGCGCTCGCCCTCGGTTCCATTTTGCTCAAGCGCTACGGCCCAATCCGGCCGCTGCGCATGCAGGCCTGGGTGGCGCTTGCCTCGTTCCCGCCACTGATGGGCCTCTCACTGTTTGCCGAGCACGGCCAATGGCAGGGCGGCATCGATGCTGGCTGGCCGTTCTGGGTCGGCCTTGCCTTTTCGGTAGCCATCGTTACCATTGTCGCCCACACTGCCTATTTCCGCGTGCTGCAGCGCTACCCAGCCAGCCTGGTAGCGCCGCTGGGGCTGATGATGCCGCTGATGAGCATCGCCATGGGCGTTGTGCTGCTGGGTGAAACGTTTGACCTGCGGATGCTGCTGGGCGCTCTTGTTGCGCTGATCGGCCTGCTGGCGATCCTGTTCGGACAGGCAACTCCGCCACAGCCGCAAGAAGCAACATGAGTCCCCCAAGCAATCGACCGCCGCAACCCACTTCCGAACGCGCAGGCTCAAAAAACGTCGCCACCGAAGCCGGCCTGGCGGTCCTGGCCGACAACATCAAGCGCGCCATCGCGGTCGCCGGCGTCGGCCCAATCCTCTAGGCGACAAGGGAATGAACAGGTCCCTCTGATCCATGCACCCCGCTCAGGCGAGAACCTGCCGCGAGTTCTCACACAGCCTCGGGCCGAAAGCAGACACTTGAGAGACCGCAAACGCCGTTATGCGATCTGCGAGCATCTTACTGGTGTGGAGACCATCACGGCCAAGCCGCATAGGAGCCGTCGCGCCCGGCCCGCAGCCGCTGCATCTGCTGCCGGTAGCGTCCGGGAGAGATGCCCTTGAGCCGAGAGAAGAAGCGGTTGAAGTAGCCGGCGTCTCGAAAGCCGAGCGCATCGGCGATCTCGCTGACCTGCAGCGCTGAGCGCTCCAACAGGCTCTCCGCGTCCTCCAAGAGCCGGCCATGCACAAGCTCCAGCGGCGACTTGCCAGTGGCGCGGCGTATCGCCGAGTTCAGGCGGTCGGTGGAGATGCCCATGGCACCTGCATAGTCTGCCATCCGCCACTGCGCGCGGGCATTGAGCTCCACCAATTGTATGAAGCTCTGCACCAGCACGCGCGGGGATGCCTGTTGCTGCGTCGCCACCCCGCCCAGCCGCCAGAAGGCGATCAACACGAGGCATAGCCGGCTCATTATTGCTTCGCGCATGCCGGGCAATTCTTCGAGGGCTTCGCGGCGCATGTCCTCAAGGTCGCGGATGGTCGCCCGCGCAGCTGCCGCGTCGATGCGGATGCCCAGCAGCGGCCGATCAATGGCCTGCCGCAGCGGCCCGGCGATCGAACTGGCTGGAACGACGCGTCCCAGCGCGGCATCGGACACCGTCATCGCCACGCCCCGCGCGCCTGCCTCCAGCTGCACGCTGCCCGTTACGCCGCTGGGCAGCCAGATAACGCAAGGCGCCTCGATCGGGGCCACTGTGCTGCCGAGCCGCACCATGCCGCGACCCGAAGCGAGCACGAAGCTGTGCGCGCCAAGCCGCGCCTTGGCGGCGGGAAAGTCCCACTCCGCGGCGGACAGCGATCCGCCTATGTCAGCCACCTCGACGTCCTGCGCCAGCCCGGGGCCCGGCAAGGCGATCATCTGCTGGTCCACTTTGGTGCCGAATCCCCTGAAACGGGCCTGTAAAGTACATTTATCTCTCTCTAATGTCTATTTTCGTGGGTCGCGTGGCGCTCTACCGTTCAGGCAAGGACGGAGCCGGACAGCAAAGGACCAAACAAGGTCGCAGCCGGAGCCGCATCTGGGAGCGCCCGCAGCGTCGGGCAGGAGGAGGAAGCTATGACCACTATCAGTCGCAGAACCGTCTTGCAGGGCATGGGCGTCAGCGCCCTGGCCACGGCCCTGTCGGGCCTACCGGTCCTTGCGCAGGGCCGCACGGCCATCCGTATAGGCTACGCCATTTCCAAGACCGGCCCAAACGCGGCTGGCGCCGGCATCTCGACGACGCCCAACTACCTGCTGTGGGTCGATGACGTGAACAAGGCTGGCGGCGTCACGCTCAGCAAGCTTGGCGTCACCCTGCCGCTTGAAGTCACCGAATATGATGATCGCTCGACCGCCGAGGAAACCGTACGCGCTATCGAGCGCCTGGCTACACAGGACAATGTCGACCTGATCCTGCCGACCTGGGGCACGGGCGCCAACCTCGCTTCCGGCCCCACCTTCGACCGTTTCGGCTACCCGCAACTGGCGGGAACCGCCGTAACGGATATGGCACCTGACCTGGTGCAGCGCTGGAAGCACAGTTTTTGGATGCTGGGCGGCGGCCACGACTATGCCGAAGCCCTAGTTGCCCTTCTGGTCAAGCAGCGCGACGTCGGCACCATCAACAACAAGGTGGCCATTGCGTCGGTCGCCGACGGCTTCGGCATCGATCTATCCAAGGCCGCGACGCCCGCCTTCACCGAGGCGGGGTTCGAGCTGGTTTATGACAAGACCTATCCGTTGGGCACTTCGGACTTTGCCCCTGTTATCAACGAGGTTGCGGGGCTGGGCGTCGACACCTTCATTGCCTTCTCCTATCCGCCCGATACATTTGCGCTGACCCAGCAGTCGGTGGTCGCCAATTTCAGCCCGAAAGTGTTCTATCTCGGCGTCGGCACCGCCTTCCCGATCTATCCGGGCATTGCCGGGCCGAACCACAATGGCGTCATGGGCATTGGCGGCATCGATCCCGACAGTGAAGCGCTTGCCGCCTATTTCGAACGGCATACGGCGCTCAACGGCCAGGCACCTGACAGCTGGGCCAGCGCAATCACCTATGCGAGCCTCGAAATCCTGCAGCAAGCCATCGAGCGCGTTGGCGACATCGACCGCGAAGCCATCTCCGCCGAAATCTCCAGCGGCGAATTCGATACCATCATCGGCAAGGTGAAATTGGTCGACAACCAGCTGCGCTCGCTCTGGACGGTTGGTCAGTGGCAGGACGGCAAGTTCGTCGGCCTAGCCCACACCGAGCGCGACGGCAGCCGCGAGCCTGTCGTGCCGAAGCAAGCCTGGGTGCCGGCGGCCTAGGTAGCTTTTTCACCTCTCCCTTTCGGGAGAGGCCAGCGGCAAAGCCGACGGGTGAGGGGCCTTGAACAAGCACCTCACCTCGTAAAGGCAGTTGCGCGACCGAAGGCGATCAATCTCTCCCCCAAAGGGACAGGTTGTGAAGGGCCCACGGCTTCGGGCCAAACTGCAATTCCTCTTGACCGGAGCGCCCATGCTCTTCAGCGCCATTCTTACCGGCCTCATCCTCGGGGGCACCTATGCTCTGGTCGCTATGGGCCTGACGCTGCAATATGGCGTCGCACGCATCATGAACCTGGCCTATGGCGACATCATCATATCAGCCAGCTTCGGTGCTTTCGTGCTGTTCACGGCGCTCGGCATCAATCCCCTGCTCGGCATGCTGATCGTCATTCCCGCCGGTTTTGCGCTGAGCTGGCTGATCTATGCCGTGATGTTGCAACCGCTGGCCCGCCGCTCGCGGGATCGGGGACGGCTCGAGGGCGACTCGATCCTTGCCACATTCGGGCTGCTCTTTGTCATCCAGGGCGTGGCGCTGGTGATCTTCGGCTCCGGCTTCATGAGCTACAGTTACATGGCCGTGCCGGTCGATATCCTGGGCACCACCATCGCCGCCAATCGCCTGCTCGCTTTCGGTCTGGCCATCACCTTCGGGCTTGGCCTGTGGCTCGTTCTGACCCGTACCCGCTTCGGAACCGTCATCCGGGCTGTCGCTTCCAATCCGGCCTCGGCGCCGCTGGTCGGCATCAATGTTGACAGCGTCGCTCGCTTTGCCTTCGCCATCGGCGGCGCGCTAGCGGCCGCGGGTGGCGTCGTGGTTTCGATGTATCTCACCTTCTCGGCCACTATGGGCGTGATTTTCACCATGAAGGCGTTGATCGTGGTCATCATGGGCGGCGTCGGCAACATCATGGGGGCACTCGCAGCCGGGCTTATCCTGGGATTGGTCGAGACGCTGGTCGCCAGCTTCATCGATCCCGGCCTGACACTGGCAGCCACCTATCTCATCTTCCTCGCCGTGCTCGTGGTGCGGCCGCAGGGCCTGTTCGGAAAGGCCGCGCGATGAAGTTCATCCTTGCCTTTGTCGCGCTGGCGGCCTTCGCCTTCGTGCCCAGCTTCGCCGGAGCCTACCCGCTCGGCCTTGGCATCGGCATCCTGGGCTATGGCGTGCTTGCCACAGCCTGGGCGATGTTCTCCGGCCCCACTCGCTACATCTCCCTTGCTACGGTCGCCTTCTTCGGTCTCGGCGCCTACACGGTCGCCGTCCTCGGCGAGACCATGCCCTATCCCCTGATCCTGGTCGTCGCGGCCCTTGTCGGCCTCGTCGTGGCCCTGATCGTCGGGCTCGCCACGCTGCGCCTCGCCGGCATCTATTTCGTCATCTTCACCTTCGGTCTCACCGAACTGGTCCGCCAACTGGTGACCTATTACGAGGTAAACGTTACCCGCACCCTGGGCCGCTACGTATTCCTGCCGCTGGGGCCTGAGCATATCTATTGGCAATTGCTGGCGCTGCTGGCCGCGACGCTTGCCATCGCCTTCTGGGCGCGCCAGTCGCGCATCGGTCTCGCCCTGCGGGTCATCGGCGACGATCCGGTGGTGGCCAGCCATCTCGGCGTGCGCATTACCCGCACCAAGCTGACGCTATTCTCCATCTCCTGCGTGATCATGACGCTGGCCGGCGCCATCCAGGCGCCACGCTGGACCTATATCGAGCCGTCCATCGTGTTCAATCCGACCACCAGCTTCCTTGTCGTCATCATGGCCCTGCTGGGCGGACCCAACCGCCTGCTCGGACCGCTGCTCGGCGCCATCCCGCTCTTCCTGCTGTTCGAATGGCTCTCGGCCAATTTCCCCAACCACTATTCGATCATCCTGGGCCTGCTGTTCATCGCCATCGTCTTCGTCCTGCCCAATGGCGTGCTGGCGGCTGGCGAAAGCTTGTGGGCCCGCATAAACCGCAAGGATGTGCAGCAGTGACTCTCCTCTCGCTCCACGGCGTCACCAAGCGCTTCGGCGGGCTCACGGCCGTCAACGGGCTCTCATTCGATCTGCTCGAGGGCGAGACGGTCGGCCTGCTCGGGCCCAACGGCTCAGGGAAGACGACGGCCCTCAACATGATCTCGGGCTATCTGTCGGTTTCGGACGGCACCATAGCTCTCGCCGGCGACACCATCAGCTCGCTTGGCCCCGAGCGAATCGCCCATCGTGGCGTCGCCCGCACCTTCCAGCTGGTGCGCGCACTGCCCTCGCTCAGCGTGGGTGAAAACGTGTTGGCGGCACTGGCTTTCCGCAAGCAACCGGTCTGGGGCAAGGCCGCCGAGGCCCGCATCGACACTCTCCTCGCCGATGTAGGCCTTGCCGGCCGCGCCGCCCAACCGGCCGATAGCCTCACCTATATCGACCTCAAGCGCATGGAGCTGGCCCGAGCTCTGGCGAGCGATCCCAGCCTGTTGTTGCTGGACGAATGGCTCGCCGGGCTCAACCCGACCGAATTGCGCGCCGGTATCGACCTCATCACCTCGCTGCGGCAGCGCGGCATCACCATTCTGCTGGTTGAGCACGTCATGGACGCGGTGCGAGCCCTCTGCAGCCGCTGCATTGTCATGAATGCCGGCAGCAAGATAGCCGATGGCTCGACGACCGAGGTGCTGGCCGACGCCGAAGTCATCCGCGCTTATCTGGGGGAAGCCCATGCTTAGCGCCGGTCCCATTTCGCTGCATTACGGCAAGCATCTCGCCCTGGACAGTGTCTCGGTCGACGTCGCCGATGGCGAAACCGTCGTCGTGCTCGGCGCCAATGGCGCGGGCAAGTCGAGCTTGCTCAAGGCCATTGCCGGATTGGTGCGGCCAGCCACGGGCGCCCGGGTAAATCTCGGTGGCATCGATCTCGTCGGCCGGCCGGCGCATCTTTATCTCGAAGCCGGCATTGCGCTGGTTCCCGAAGGTCGCGGCATTTTCGGCGACCTCACTGTTGCGGAGAATCTCGAACTTGGCGCCTATGCGCGCCACGCACGACCACATGAATTGCGCCAGCGCGATCTGGTGCTCGACCTCTTTCCGCGCCTCGCCGAGCGGCAGAAGCAGATCGCCCGCACCATGTCGGGTGGCGAGCAGCAGATGCTGGCTATTGGTCGCGCTCTGATGAGTTGCCCGCGCCTGCTGATGCTCGATGAGCCGAGCCTGGGCCTCGCGCCTATCGTCACGTTAGAGCTCTTCGCCGCATTGGGACGCATCCGTGCAACCGGTATTGCGCTGCTCGTCGTAGAGCAGAACGTCAAGGCCAGCCTCGCCATTGCCCATCGCGGCTACCTCATGGAAGCCGGCCGCATCACTGGCACCGGCACGGCCGATGCTCTGCGGGGCGACCCGGCGGTCCAAAAAGCCTTTCTCGGCGCGAGCGCGCCCATCCCTCTTTCGAATGGAGTTTCCCCATGACCGATCTCGGCCTGCTCATCAACAACGAGGAATCCGAAGCCACCGGCGGCGGCACTTTCGAGCGCAACAATCCCATGACCGGCGAACTCGCCACCCGCGCCGCCGCCGCCACGATAGATGACGCCCTGCGCGCCGCCGACGCTGCGGCGGCCGCCTTCCCGGCCTGGAGCAAAACCGCCCCGGCCGCTCGTCGCAAGATCTTGCTGGCCGCGGCAGATCGGCTGCAGGCCCGCACCGGCGATTTCATCGCCGCCATGGGCGCCGAGACCGGCTCAACAGCTGGCTGGGCAGGCTTCAATGTCATGCTCGCGGCAGAAATGCTGCGGGAAGCCGCCTCGCTAACCACCCAGATCACCGGCGAGATCATCCCCACCAATCGCCCTGGCTCAACCGCCTATGGCGTGCGCCAGGCCGCGGGCGTCGTACTGTCTATCGCGCCGTGGAATGCGCCCGTCATCCTGGGGGTACGGTCCCTCGCCACTCCATTGGCCTGCGGCAATACGGTCGTTTTCAAGTCCAGCGAGATCTGCCCGCGCACGCATCGGTTGATCGCCGACGCCCTGTTCGAGGCCGGCCTGCCGCCGGGCGTGCTTAACGTCGTCTCAAACGCTCCACAAGATGCGCCCGAACTGGTCGAGGCCCTGATCGCCCACAAGGCCATACGCCGTGTCAACTTCACCGGCTCGACCCGTGTCGGCCGCCACATTGCCGAACTCTCTGCCCGCAATCTCAAGCCTGCCCTCCTCGAGTTGGGCGGGAAGGCACCACTGGTCGTGCTCGACGATGCCGACCTCGAACAGGCTGTCGCGGCGGCAGCCTTCGGCGCCTACATGAATCAGGGCCAGATTTGCATGTCGACCGAGCGCATCGTGGTCGACGACAAGATTGCCGACCAGTTCGTCGCCGCACTGGCGGCCAAGGCGTCATCGCTCAAGGCCGGGGACCCGCGCGAAGGCAATACGCCACTCGGATGCCTGGTCGACCTCAGTGCCGCCCAGCGTATCGACGGGCTGATCAAGGATGCGGTGGCCAAGGGTGCACGCATCGTCGCCGGTGGCGGCATCGAGGGCACCATCATGCAGGCAACAGTCGTCGATGGCGTCACGCCAGGCATGAAGCTCTATCGCGACGAGTCCTTTGGCCCAGTGGTCGCGGTCATCCGCGTCGGCAGCATTGATGAGGCCGTACGCGTTGCCAACGATACCGAGTATGGCCTCTCGGCCGCAGTCTTCGGTCGGGACGTTAACCGCGCCATGAGCGTAGCGGCCCGCATCGAGTCTGGCATCTGCCACGTCAACGGCCCGACCGTGCATGACGAGGCGCAGATGCCATTTGGCGGCGTCAAGGCCTCTGGCTATGGTCGCTTTGGCGGCAAGGCGGGCATCGCGGAATTTACAGAGCTGCGCTGGATCACGGTGCAGGACGGCTCGATCCACTACCCGATCTGAGGGAGGGCCGCAGCAGCCTGGTGACCGGGAACAGGTTGCAGGGCCGGCCTAAGGCGCCGGCTTTGATAACCGATGGGTTCTAAGCGGTGAAACCGGGACACTTTGAGACGGTGCCAAGATTGGGCATGTAGGTCATGCGAGGTGACACCAGCTGGCATTAAGGAGACCTCTGTGCCGTCACCACGACGGCTGCTTTCAGGAGGCGATGATGCTGTATCAAACGTCTGAATGGGGCGCTTTGCCGTCCGGCAGCCGTTCGACGATTGGGGGCCTTGGATCGGCATGTGATATCGGTTCGCGTTAGGCCAGGACTAGATGGCCGTCCCCGACGTCGTGGTAGACTACCGGCGCGGGAACATAGCCCATGGGTCTTGCGGTGATCTTCACCTCACCGTCGAACGGCATGATGGCCGGACGAATACGCGTTGGGTCTGGTACGGGGACGGCCGCCATCAGGCGCCGCGTGTAACTGTGCTGCGGATTCTCGAATATCTGCGCCCGCGTGCCGAGTTCGACGAAGCGCCCCTGATACATGACGGCGACGCGATGGCTGATCTGCTCGACCACGGCCATGTCGTGCGAGATGAACAGCAGCGCGATGCCGGTCTCGTTCTGGATGTCCTGCAGCAGATCGAGGACCTGCGCCTGCACCGAGACGTCGAGGGCGGAGACGCTCTCGTCGGCGACAATGATCTTGGGTGACAGCGACAGGGCGCGTGCGATGCAGATGCGCTGTCGCTGACCGCCGGAGAATTCGTGCGGGTACCGGCTTGCCGCGTCCGCCGGCAGGCCAACACGGCCGAAGAGATACTCGACCCGGTCGGACAGTTCGGCGCCCTTGGCCAGGCCATGTATCTTGAGCGGCTCCGCCACCAGATCACCCACGCGCATGCGCGGGTCGAGCGATGCATAGGGGTCTTGGAAGATCATCTGGATGTCGCGGCGGATCGGCTTCATCAGCGCCGGACTGAGGCCGGCAATGTGGTGGCCGTTGACCCTGATGTCGCCGGTGAACGGCACCAGGTTGAGTAGCGCCTTGCCCGTCGTCGACTTGCCGCAGCCGCTTTCGCCCACCAGGGCAAGTGTCTCGCCGGCATGGAGACGGAACGAGATGCCTTCCACGGCGTGGACGCGACCCCGGCCCCGCCGCAGCAGGCCGCGCCCGATATCGTAGCGCACGGTCAGATCATCGACCTCCACCACGGCGCGGGGCGGTTTGACCGGCGGCTCCGCACGTTTGGGCATTGTGGTTCCGGCCATGGCGCCGAGCCGGGGAACGGCATCGAGCAAAGCCCGAGTATAGGGCGCGACTGGGCTGGCAAAGATGGTTCGCACCGGGCCGGCTTCGACCTGCTTGCCATCTTTCATGACCAATACGTCGTCAGCCATTTCCGCGACAACGCCCATATCGTGGGTGATCAGGATGACGGCCGTGCCGGTGTCCCGCTGCAGCAGGCGGATGAGGCCAAGAATTTGGGCCTGGACAGTCACGTCCAGCGCGGTGGTGGGCTCGTCCGCAATCAGGATATCCGGCGACTGGCTCAGCGCGATCGCGATCATGACCCGCTGGCGCATGCCACCCGAGAGTTCGTGCGGATACTGGCCCAGCCGCCGCGCTGCCTCTGGAATCTGCACCTGATCGAGCAGCGCCAGGGCGCGCGCCTTTGTCTGGGCAGTGGAGAATGCAGCATGGGCGGTGATGGCCTCGCTCAGTTGCCGCCCAATGGTCAGGACGGGATTGAGCGAGGTCATCGGCTCCTGAAAGATCATGCCGATCTCGCGACCGCGAACCTGTCGCATGGCTTCGCCGGGCAGGCCAAACAGGTCACGGTTCTTGAAGAGCGCCGAACCGGATGCGACACGGGCCATGGGCTTTGGCAGCAGCCCCATAAGCGACAAAGCCGTCATCGACTTGCCGGAACCCGATTCCCCGGCAATACAAAGCGTCTTGCCGCGCTCGAGCCTGAAGCTCAAGCCATCGACAACCCTGCGCGGACCGGCTGACGTCGCAACCTCGGTGACAAGGTCGCGCACATCAAGAAGCGCGGTGGTCTCAGTCACTCAAAGACCACCCGGGGGAAGTAGAAGCTCACCACCCAGTTGGGCATGTCGACGATCTCGGAAATGCGCAGATCGCCGCAGACCGAGCACAGCATGTAGGCCTCCTCGGCGAAGAGGCCATATTGCTTGCCGAGCAGGTCGATCATGCCCGAAACCGCATCGCGCGCGCCAGACATGAGGTCCGGACCGATGCCGGTCGTGACCTCATACCCCTTGGCATCGAGATGATTGGTTACGGGGCCTGACGTGGTGAAACGCGGCATGTGCAGGTTCGCGCCTTTGATTAGCTCGAACTTCAGCGCCACGTTCATCTGGCTCTCGATCGCCGTGCCGCAGACCTCGCCGTCGCCCTGGGCGGCGTGGGTATCGCCAACCGAGAACAGGCCGCCTTCCACCTCGATGGGCAGGTAGAGCACCGTGCCGGCCGTCAGGTCGCGGATATCGAGATTGCCCCCGACTCGGCGCGGCGGCACGATCGAGTGCCGGCCTGCCTCGGCCGGCGCCACGCCGATCTCGCCGCAGAACGGCTTGAGCGGCACCTTGCCGTTTTTCGAGAATGCCGCCGGCGCCATTGTGGTCTTGTCGTAAGACCACAATGTCAGCGCCGGATCCTTGAACTGGTCGGCCAGCAAGCCGAAGCCCGGAATATTGGCCGTCCAGCCGAAGCCGGATGGCTCGAAGGCCTCGAAGGTGATCTTGAGCGCGTCGCCTGGCTCGGCCCCATCGATATGGATGGGGCCGGTGACCGGGTTGACCTTGGAGAAATCGAGCGTTCCCACGTCAGCCACGGTGCTGCCGGGCTTGAAGTGCCCGGCGCCGCTGTCGAGGCATTCGAAATAGACCGTAGAACCCGGCGCCACCCGCTCGACGGGCGGGATCGAACGATCCCACCCAAAGTGATGATGCGCGCCGTGAATGGTGTAGTCGCAGTTACTGCACATCTTTGTCGAACACGTAATCGTAGTTGACGGGGATATGGACCGGATCGACGAAGATGGCGTCGGGGCCACCCAGGCGAGCCGATTTCATGGTGAAGCGCTGTTCGTTGAACACCGGCACCCAGGGCGCGTCTTCCATCACAGCCATATAAACGTCGCTCCACATCTGGTAGCGCTCCGCACCCTTGGCAGGATCGATGACGGAGTCCGCGGCGGTGGCCATGGCATCGAGGCCTTCGTTGCAATATTTCGACCAGTTCCAGCCGCCGTCGCCCGCGCCGGCACAACCCAGGATCGGGCCATAGAAGTTGGACGGATCGGGGAAGTCGGCGATCCAGGCCATGCCGCCCGACCACACCATCGGTGCAGTACCGGCGCCGCCGGCCTCGATGACGTTGGCCTGGGCCAGCGACAGGATTTCGGCGGTTACCCCGATGGCGGCCAGATCCTGCTGGATCGCCTGGGCGATACGCGGATTGGGATCGACGTTGTAGACATAGAGTTCGGTGGTGAACCCCTCGGCCAGCCCCGCCTCGGCCAGCAGTGCCTTGGCGCCCTCGACGTCGTAGGGAATGCCGGCATAGCCCTCGGTATAGCCCGGCATCGACGGCGGAAGCGGCTGGGTGGCGATGACCGCGCGATTGTTGATGATGCGGACGATGCGATCCTTGTTGATGGCCATGTTGATGGCCTTGCGCACGTCCGGATTATCCAGCGGAGGGATGGTCACGTTGAGGGTGATGTAGCCGGTATGCAACTGGCCCCCCTCGATGATCATGCCGGCATAGTCAGGGTTGTCCTTGACCTCGAGGAACTGCGCCGGCGGTATGCCGTCGCCGAGCACATCGACCTCGCCATTCTGCAACCGCAGCAGGGCCACCGTCGGCTCCTGCCCGACCTCGAAGACGATCTCGTCCATCTTGGGGATGCCGGGCTTCCAGTAGTCGGCATTGCGGGCGAAGACGAGGCGCTGGCCCAGCGTCCATTCCGCCAGCGAATATGCCCCGGTGCCAACCGGATGCTTGCCGAAATCGGCACCGAATTCGTCGACGGCTTCCTTGGGCACGATCGAGGAGAAGTTGAGCGCCACGACATGCAGGAACGTCGCGTCCGGCCGCGTCAGCGTGATTTCGATCGTCAGCGGATCGACAACCTTGACGCCAGACAGGCCGGTCGCCGATCCGTCGGAGGCAGCGTCGTAGCCGGCAATGGACGCAAAGAAGCCGGCGCCCGGGCTCTGCGTTGCCGGATTGGTGACGCGGTCGAGCGAGTACTTCACGTCCTCGGCGGTCATCTCGCGACCATTGTGGAATTTGACGCCCGGACGGAGCTTGAACGTATAGGTCAGCCCGTCATCGGAAATGGTGTAGCTCTCGGCGAGGTCAGTCGTCAGCGTGGACGTGCCCGGCTCGTAGTCCATGAGGCTGTCGAAAAGCGACTTGATCATCGACCAGTTCTGCCAGTCGTAGCCGATGGCCGGGTCGAGCGTCGCCACATCGTCCTTGTAGGTGACGATCATCGAGCCGCCCTGTTTCTCGTCCTGGGCGAAGGCGGGCGACGCGATCGCGAGGACCGCGAGTGCCACGCCGGATAACAGCAGTTTGCGCATAGATGTCTCTCCTGTGTTGATGTCAGCGCAGCTTGATGCGCGGATCGATGAGGGGGGCGACGAGGTCGGCAATCAGGTTGCCGATGACGATGGCGCAGGCGGAAACCAGCGTGACGCCCATGATGATGGGAATGTCGACGCGCTGGATGGCCTGCCAGGCAAGCTGGCCGATACCGGGCCAGCCAAAGACGCTTTCCACCACCACGATGCCGCTCATGAACATGCCGATATCGATGCCGATCATGGCGACGACGGGCAGGATGGCGTTGGGGATGGCATGACGGAACAGCACGATGCGGCCGCGCAGGCCCTTGGACTGGGCGGTACGGATATAGTCCTGGCGCAGCACGTCGAGCATCGAGGAGCGCATCATGCGCGCATACCAGCCCGCCCCAAGCAGGCCGAGGGTAAGGGCCGGCAGCACCAGGTGCTGGAACGTGCCGTAGCCGCCGATCGGGAACCAGCCAAGCTGCACGGCAAAGACGTAGAGCAGCAGGATGCCGATGACGAATTGCGGCGCCGAGACGCCCACAAACGACACCACCATCAGCGCATTGTCGAGAAAGCTGCCGCGACGCATCGCGGCGAGCACGCCCATAGTGAGGCCGATCGCCAGTTCGCAGGCGATGGCTCCGGCCATCAGCAGCAGGCTGGCCGGCAGCCGTGCGCCAACCAGTTCGGCCACCTCGGTCTTTTGTAGATAGGAGCGGCCGAGATTGCCCTGCAGCAGGTTGGAGAGGTAGCGCCAATACTGCTCCCACAAGGGCAGATCGAGGCCAAGCTGGGCGCGGATGTTCGCCACAGTTTCGGCCGTGGCGCTGCGGCCAGCGATCTGTCGAACCGGATCGGCGGGCAGCAGATAGAGCAGCACGAAGGTGACGACGCTGATGCCAAGCAGGATCAGCGCCGCCTGCGCCAGACGCTGGATGACATAGCCGATCACGCCGACCTCCCCTGCTGGGTCGGATCGAGAATGTCGCGCAGTGCGTCGCCGAGCAGGTTGAACGCCAGCGACAGCAGCAGGATGGCCGCACCGGGAATGAACACCAGCCATGGCGCCGTGGCGAAATAGGTCTGGTTTTCGAAGATGATGTTACCCCAGCTCGGCGTGGGCGGCCGCACGCCGATGCCAAGGAAGCTGAGTGTGGCCTCGAGCAGCACTGTCGTGGAAATGCCCAATGTCGCCCAGACTACGATGGTCGACACCAGATGCGGCAGGATATGGCGCCACAGGATCAACCCCGATCCTGCCCCCAAAGAACGCTCGGCCTCGATGAACTCGCGCTCGGCCAGTGAGCGCGTCTCGGTATAAAGCACCCGCGCGATCTGCACCCAGTTCACCATGGCAATGACAAGCGCCACGATCCACAGGCTCGGCCGGAAGATCGCGGCCAGCACGATTGCCAGCAACAGCGCCGGAAAGCTCATCATCAGATCGGTGAAGCGCATCAGCACCGCGCCGATGATCCCGCGGAAGTAGCCGGCGGTGATGCCGACCAGCGCGCCGATGAAAACGGCAATGCCATTGGCGACGACGCCGATCACCAGCGACGTCTGCGCCCCGACGATCAGCCGGCTGAGCAGGTCTCGCCCGAGCAGATCTGTGCCAAACCAGAACATGGCATTGGGCGGTAGCGGCGCGCCCTCGAGCGTCAAGCCGTCGAAGAACTGCTCATTGGGATCGTGCGGCGTGAGCCACGGCGCGAACAGCGCGCACATCACCACCAGCCCGACGATAACCAGTCCCGTCGCCGCCAACGGACGGCGTACCAGTCGGCCGAGCACCGAGCGGGCGCGGATCGGCCGGGTCGGCAATGCCGTTGGGCCAAGGTCAGGGGCGATGACGGACATGGCCCCCTCGAAGCTGGGACACGATGCGCTCGGCCATGTCCTCGATCGAAAGACGTGACAGCATGGCATCGCGCCGCAGGATGGCGTAAGCGGCACCTGCCGATAGGTTGTCCTGCAGCATCAGACAGGCCGTCGCCTCGGCGACCACCTGCCGCCTGTCGAGGCGCGATCGCAGACCGTCGAGTTCCTGATGCAGGCTTGAGCGCCGCGCAAAAGCCTCGGTGGCGATGACGAGGGCCGAGAACACGCCGCCGCTCCCGACCGGCTTCAGCAGATGCGCATCAGCCCCCATCCGAATTGCCCAAGCCAGGCGGCCGGGCGCCTCCGAACCGATGAGGGCGACCGCGGGCATGGGTATGTGGCCGGCCTCCCACGGAAACTGCCCATCGTGTCCCATATCCGCGTCGTAGAACAACAGGTCGGACGCATCCGCCACAAAGCCGGCCGGCAGGTCGGGCCAGATAACCTCGTGGCGAATGCCCAGCTGCGCCAGCTGCCGGGCGATGGCGTCGACCAGCACATGCGGCCGATGCACGATCAGGGCGCGTCGGCCGTCGAAGTTCGGCGTGGGAACGGGCCGGCTCATTTGACCACCCTGAGATGGGACGCGACGCGCGGTACGATGGGCATGGACCGCGCCAGATACGGGTCAGGCCGAATGGCCATGCTGCCATCGGCCACAATCTCGAAGCCATGGGGGGTAGCCCGCGCAATGCGTGGGGTCAGTACCGAATGGTTGGTCGCCGCATCGATCTCGATCTCGCCGAATGGCGCCATCGACACCTTGCCGGTCGCCGCCGCCACAACCTGCTGCCCGTCGTCGGTGCCTGCCGCGGCTATACCGGCGGCCAGCAGGTGAACCGCCGTATAGGCCTGCGCGAAGAAGGCGGAAATGTGCCTGGCATCGGGAGAAAAGCGTCGTGCGATGGCGAGGAACCGCAGGTTTTCCGATGACGTCAGCGACTGAAAGTATGGCGCGATGGCATATTGGCCGCTGGCGACCTCACCGAGCTCTGCCAGCTCGCTTTCGGCAAGGTTGCAGCTCAACACCGGGCGCACGTCCTGCGCAAAGGAAGGATCGGACTGCCCCAGCGCATGATAGGCCGCGAGAAAGGCGTGGGACGACGGCCCGATCAGTGTATTGAGAACGAATGCCGGTCGCTTGGTTCGGATTTCCTCGATGATGCGCCCAATATCAGTATCGCCCAGCGGGATGTAGCGCTCGCCGGCGACGGTGCCGCCAGCCGCCTCCATGGCGTCGCGGGCGATGCGGTTGGTCTCCCATCCCCAGATGTAGTTCGACCCGACAAGAAAGCCGTCGGCGCCAAACCGCGGCAGGATGAATTGCAGCAGCGGCAGCACGTGCTGGTTGGGGCAGGCGCCGAGATAGACCACCTGCTCGTTGGCCTCGAAGCCCTCATAGGGGCAGGAATACCACAGGGTGGTCTGGCTCTTTTCGAGCACGGGGATGACTTCCTTGCGGCTCCACGACGTGGTGCAACCAAGGACGTGCCGGGCGCCGGACGTGGAGACCAGCTCGGCAGCCATCGGCGCGTAGTTCTCGGTTGCGCCGCGCGGGTCGCGAATATGGGGTTCAAGACTTATGCCGTATTGGCCGGTGGCATTGATCTCATCGATGGCCGTCAGCGTACCCAGCAGCCCTTCCCGACCAATCGCGGCATAGGGGCCGCTGCCGGAGAACAGCACACCGACCGGGACCGTGTTGTCGAGAGCCATCGGCAGATCCACAAATGAAAAGGGCCCCACTCAGAACTGCGAAGCGCGTTCCAAAGTGGGGCCCAAATGCCCAAAACCGTCTGTTGTTGGTTCGATAGTGCAGAGCTGTCGGATGTGAGTCAAGCGACAAGACGAATTGTTGAGCGGCAGGCAACGCCTGCCCATAATTTGCGCAACCTACGTTCTTGGACCGACCTGGCTGGGGTCGAGAATGTCGGGCCTGCCGGGCAGGCTCAGCCGGGAACGGCGGGGTTCCGCCCGTGCAATGACCTTGCCACCCTTGATGACAGCCAGTCGTGTCGCCTTGAGCCGGATGGCTTCGATCGGGTCGGCCGCCTGCAGCAACACCATGTCCGCCTTGCAGCCGACTTGGACGCCATAACCGTCAAGATTGAGGATGGCAGCCGGTCCCGTCGTGACCGCGGCAAAACACTGCCGCATAGCCTCGCGGCTGGTCATCTGGGCGACATGCAGGCCCATATTGGCGACCTCCAGCATGTCGGCCTGGCCGAGCGAATACCAGGGATCCATCATGCAATCCTGCCCGAAGGCCGAGGTGATGCCGTAGCCCAGCATCTCCGGAAAGCGGTTCATGCCGCGCCGCTTGGGGTAGGTGTCGTGCCGCCCCTGGATAACGATGTTGATATTGGGGTTGGCAATGGCCGCCACCCCGGCTTCCGCCATCAGCGGCAGCAGCTTGCTGACATAGTAGTTGTCCATCGAATGCATCGAGGTGAGATGCGAACCGGCAACGCGCCCGCCCAGACCCAGCCGTTGAGTCTCATAAGTCAACGTTTCGATATGCCGGCTTAGCGGATCATCGGTTTCGTCGCAGTGCAGGTCCACCAGCAGCCCACGTTTCTCGGCGATCTCGCACAGAGCCGAAACGCTGGCGGCACCGTCCGCCATTGTGCGCTCGAAATGCGGGATGCCGCCAACCACGTCGACACCCATATCCAGCGCCCGGCCCAGCAAGTCCACAGCGCCTGGATAGCGGTAGTAGCCATCCTGTGGAAATGCAACGAGCTGCAGGTCGATATAGGGCGCAACGCGGCGCTTCACCTCGAGCAACGCCTCGACGCCCAGCAGCCGGTCATCGCAGACATCGACATGGGTGCGAATGGCCAGCAGACCCTGCGACACGGCAAGATCGCAATAGGCAAGCGCCCGCTCGATCACCGCCTCATGCGTCAGCAGCGGCTTGAGCTCTCCCCAGATTTGGATGCCTTCCAGCAGCCGGCCGCTCTCGTTGTAACGTGGCAGGCCCAGCGACAGCGTCGCATCCATATGGAAATGACAATCGACAAAGGGCGGCGAGACAAGCTGCCCGGCAGCGTCGATGGTCTCGCCGGCCTCGCCGCCCAAATTGGGCTCGATAGCGGTGATGCGACCGCCAGACATGCCGATGTCCATGCTGGTGCGGCCATCAGCAAGGGTAGCGTTGGTGAGCTTCAGGTCGAACACAGGATACCTCGTCTAGTGTCGCTGGCCCTTGAACCAGGGTTGCAGCAGCGCCCGCGGATAGTCGGCGCGGCGCGCCACCAGCACAAGTGCCACAATGGACAGCAGATAGGGCAGCATCAGGAAAACCTGCCCCGGCACCACCTGTCCGATTTCGGCCTGCAAGCGAATCTGGAAGGCATCGAAGGCGCCAAACAGCAGCGCGCCCAGCAGCGCCTTGCCCGGTTGCCAGGAGGCGAAAACCACAAGCGCGATGCAGATCCACCCGCGACCGTTGATCATGCCGAAGAAGAACGCGTCAAAGGCGGACATGGTGAGGAATGCGCCACCCAGCGACATTAGTGACGACCCCACCACGACGGCGCCGATGCGCAGACCCTGCACCGAGAGGCCCTGGGCCTCGACCGCCGCCGGATTGTCGCCGACGGCGCGGATGGCGAGCCCGAGCGGCGTTCGATAGAGCACGAAGGCGATCAGGGCGACCAGTAGCAGTGCCAGCATGGTCAGCGGCGTCTGCTGGAACAATGCGGGTCCGATAAAGGGCAGGTCAGAGAGTCCTGGAATGGCGATCGGCTGGAAGGGCGCAATACGCGGTGGCGAGGTCACGTCCGGCAATGCGGTCCGATACGTGAAGTAACTCAGGCTGGTGGCAAGCAGCGTTATGCCGATGCCGGACACGTGCTGCGAGAGACCAAGCATGACAGTCAGCACGGCATGCAGCAGTCCGAAGATCGCACCGGTCAGCATGGCCACCAGCACGCCACCCCACAGCCCTGCGCCGAGATAGACCGCCAGCCACCCAGCCATCGCTCCCGCGACGAAGATACCCTCGATCCCCAGGTTAAGCACCCCAGCTCGCTCGCAGATCAGCGCGCCGAGCACACCGAAGATCAGCGGCGTGGCGATGCGGACAGCAGCGGCCCAGAAATTGGCGGAGCCGAAAATATCGAGCAGCACATCCATCGCCTACTCCCCCGCAACCGGCGTCATAGCGCGCTCATAGCGGACGCGGAAGCGCAGGAAGAAACCGCCGACCAGCACACAGAGCAGCGACAGCGCCACCACCAGGTCGGCCAGATAGTTGGAGATGCCGGTGGCCCGGCTCATCGAATCCGCACCGACGAACACCGCCGCGACAAAGATCGCAGCGAACACCGTGCCAACTGGCGACAGGCCGGCCAACATGGCCACCACGATGCCGGAATAGCCAAAGCCGGGCGACAGGTCCGAGGACAGATAGCCCTTCACGCCGGAAACCTCACTGACGCCGGCCAAACCAGCCAGGCCGCCCGAAATCAGCGCCACCTTCAGCATGGTCGCATCCACCGGGATGCCTGCAAAGCGCGCCGCTGCGCGGTTTTCGCCGACTGCTCTGATCTCGAAGCCGAGCACGGTCTTACGCACCAGCACCCAAAGAAGAATTGCCGCCGCCACCCCGACCACCAGCCCCCAATGCATGCGCAACCGCGGCACCAGCTTGGCCAGCTTCGCCTCAGCCAGCAGCGGCACCGATTGCGGCCAGCCCATCGACAACGGGTCCTTGAGCGGCCCCTCTATCAGCATCTGGACGAACAGAATGACGACGAAGTTGAGCAGCAGGGTGATGACAACCTCGTCGGCGCCAAACCGCTGCTTGAGAATGGTCGGGATGACCATCATCAGCCCGCCGGCAATGAAGCCGGCAATCATGATAGTCGGGATCATCAGCGCCGGCGGCATCTGCAGCAGGCCGCTGCCAACAAGCACGGCGGCAAGTGCCCCAATATAGAGCTGCCCCTCGGCGCCAATGTTCCACAGCCTGGCGCGGAAGGCGACAGCGGCGGCCAGACCCGTCAGGATCAGCGGCGTGGCCCGATTGAGGGTCTCGGAAAACGCGAACATCGAACCGAAGGCGCCCTGGATGATAAGGCTATAGGCGGTGAGCGGCGAACCGCCGGCGAAAAGCACCGGGATCGCAACCAGCAGTAAGGCGGCCACCGCGGCGCCAAGCGAGACCATCAGCTTGAGCGCCACGGAAGCGTCGGTGCGGGACTCGAGACGAAAGCTCATGCCGCCTGCCCCGCCATCAACAGTCCCACCGCGCCGCGATCCAGCCGATCGGACGGACCGGCATCGCTGACCTCACCGGCATGCACCACAAGGAAGCGATCGGCCAGTGCAAACAATTCGTCGAGGTCTTCCGAGATTACCAGCACCGCTGCGCCCCGATCGCGCGCCGCGATGATCCGGCGATGCACTTCGGATTGTGCTCCGACATCGAGGCCGCGCGTCGGCTGGTTGGCGAGGATAACGCGCGGCTCGCGCTCCAGCACCCGCGCCAGGATGAGCTTCTGCACATTGCCGCCCGACAGCAGCCGCGCCTCGGCGTCCGGCCCCGGGCAGCGGATGTCGTAAGCGGCGATCGCGCTGGTCGCCCGCGCCTGCATGGCCTTGCGATCGAGCAGGCCCAGCCGCGAGAATGCTGCGCCGCGCACTTCCTCAATGGCAATATTGTCGGCCACGCTCATGGTCCCAACCACGCCATCGTGCTGCCGGTCCTCGGGCATTCGAGCCACGCCAGCCGCAACCAGCGCGCGTGGATCAGCTGTGATTATGGCAGCGCCATAGAGGCGAACGGCGCCTGCATCGGGCACGGCCAACCCCGAGATCAGCGCAGCAATGCCGCCTTGCCCGTTGCCGGAGACGCCGGCTAAACCCACGATCTCGCCGGCCCGCAATGCGAAACTCACATCCCGGAGCGACTGTCTCGCCGAGCCCTGACGCAGGTCCACGCCGTCAAATTCAAGCAGCGTCTCTGCGGGATGCGACGCCGTTCGCTTCACCTCCGCCACCGCCTTGCCCACCATAAGGTCGGCAATGGTGCGTCGGTCGGTATCGGCCGTTACCAGTTCGCCCGCCTTGCGTCCGCCGCGCAGCACGAGGATGCGATTGGACACCGACAGCACCTCGCCCAGCTTGTGCGAAATGAAGATCACACCCAGGCCGTTGCCCGCCAGCCGACGCAGCACGGTGAACAGGCCCTCAGACTCCTGGGGGGTCAGCACCGCCGTGGGCTCATCAAGGATCAGCACGCGCACGTCGCGGTACAGCGCCTTGAGGATTTCCACCCGCTGCTTCTCGCCGACGGTGAGCGCCGCGACGCGCCGGTCGAGATCAACCTCCAACCCGCTCTCGGCAATGATCTGCAGCACTTTCTGGCGCGCCTTGGCTTTGCCGCCCAGCGCCAAAAGGCCTTCGGTTCCGAGCCGGATATTGTCGAGGCCGCTGAGGTTTTCTGCCAGAGCGAAATGCTGATGCACCATGCCGATACCAGCCGCCAGCGCGGCTCCCGGCGATCCCGGCGGCAAGGTTCGCAGGTCACCATCGGCTCCGGCCACCCGCACCACGCCCTCATCCTGCACATAGTGGCCGAAGAGGATGTTCATCAGCGTCGTCTTGCCGGCACCGTTCTCGCCCAGCAGCGCCAGGATCTCACCGCGGCGCAAGCTCAGGTCCAGCCCGTCATTGGCCGCGAGCTTGCCGAAACGTTTGGTGATGCCCTCGAGCGAGAGCACGACGCCATCTGAATTGGTCATTCCGCCCCCGGATGGACGGCCGGGCGCCGCGCGCCCGGCGCGAGACTACATGGTCGAGGACGGCTCGGCGTCGTTGATCTCGACCTTGAACGTGCCGGCGACGATCTCGGCTTCCTTGGACTTGGCGGCTGCCACCGCTTCAGCACCGGCGAGCGCCTCGTCATAGACGGCGCTGGAGCCGCCATATTCCATGAAGGCATAGATGCCGTAGTCGGAAGCGGTGAAGCTGCCGGCCTTCACCTCGGCGATCGCTTTGTCGATCATCGGCTCGCCATGCCAGAGCGCGCTGGCCAAGATGGTACCCGGATAGTCCGTCGAGGTGTCGATCACATTACCGATGGCGAGGATGCCGCGTTCCTTGGCAGCGTCCGAAACGCCGAAGCGCTCGGCATAGAGAATGTCGGCGCCGGCATCGACCATGGCGAAGGCGGCTTCCTTGGCCTTGGGCGGATCGTACCAGGAGTTGATGAAGCTGACTGAGAACTTGACGTCGGGATTGACCGACAGCGCGCCTGCCATGAAGGCGTTCATCAGGCGGTTGACTTCGGGAATGGCATAACCACCGACCATACCGATCTTGTTGCTCTCGGTCTTGGCCCCGGCGATCATGCCGGTGAGGTAGCTTGGCTCCTGGATGAAATTGTCAAAGGTGGCGAAGTTCGGCTCCACCGGCGGCAAGGACGAGCCCATCAGGAACATGATCTCGGGGTATTCGCTGGCAACAGCACGCGCCGGCTGCTCGACGCCGAACGCCTCGCCCACCATGAGCTTGACGCCCTGCTCGGCATATTCGCGCATCACGCGCTCATAGTCGGTATTGGTGGTGTTCTCGGAATAGACATACTCGATCTCGCCGCGCTCCTGCGCCGCGACCAACGCATTGTGCAGGCGGCTAGCCCATTGCTGCTCGACCGGCACGGTCCAGATCGCCGCGACCTTGATCACATCCTGCGCGAACACCGGACCGGAAAGCGCCATTGCGGCGGCCCCCAGCGCGATCGCCGACACGAATGCACGTCGTCCAAGCTTCAGTTGATCAGTCATCTGATTTCCCATGATTGTGCAAAAAACGCCCATGCTTCCCCGATGCCCATCTAGGAGGCAACGAGCTGGTCTTGGCAAGATGAAAGATTGACGGCGTGGCGTCGGGAACGCGGAAGTCAATCGACTGCCCCGGCCCCCGGGCGCCACCGGTCGAAATGGTCCGCTTCGGGTCAGGAAGCGGGGCATACCGATCTCTGGGTACTGTGCCACAACGTAGCTTTCAGCGGCACACCGCCAGGGTATTGCGTGTTGGACGTCAGCTATCAAGCGCCGCTCGCTAAGGGCGCTTTCCTGAAGCGTTTTTAGGGCGCCTAGCGGCAGCCGAAACTCTACACGTTAGCGGACCGGCAGCTTCCGGTTTCTAGAAAGCGAAAGCAGACGCCGAGGCCGTTGGGGCCAGGGTCATAGCTCAGCCCAAAGCGGCGGTGAACCGTCTGATTCGGGGTTGGGGTCCGAGAGGAATGCGTTCTCTCGAACAGCGGACGGTCAACTGATACGGTCAGCCGCCTTTGGGAGGTCTGTCGGGTGCGTTCACCCTTTTGGCGCGCTTGGACTCCGGGGGCCAAGCGTGTCGTGCGGGGCCGCAAGTCGAGCTATCGGTTTGGACGATCATACGGATAGATTCAATCAATTTGGGAAATAGTGACCCGCTTACTAGGATTGGCCTGTGTTGTTCGTGGGAGGCGAAAAATGCAGATTGTCGGTCCTGATGAGGTTGTCTTTGGTGTGGACGACATGGAGGCCTGCCGGGCGTTTCTGCTCGACTATGGTCTGACTGAAGTCGGCGGCGGCTTTTACGAGGCCCTGGACGGCACCGGCATCCGCATCCTGCCACGCAATGACCCGTCTCTGCCGGCGCCGTTGCCAACGGCAACACTGATGCGCAAGACCATCTATGGCACGGTCGATCAGGCCGCCGTCGATGCCATCGCCGCCGAGCTGGAGACCGATCGTGCGGTCAAGCGCTTCGATGACGGCTCGATCGAGGCCAAGGACGACCTGGGTTTCGTCCTGGGCTTTCGGGTCACGACACGGCGCAAGCTGAACCTGCCGGCAGAGCTGGTCAATTCGCCGGGTGCTCCGCCGATGCGGGCGGAAAACATTGTTGCGGCCAATCAGGACGCCGAGGCCAAGCCACGCATGCTGTCCCACGTCGTGTATTTTGTGCCCGATGTGCTCAAGGCCGAGAAATTCTACGTTGAACGCCTCAAATTCGTCGAGACGGATCGCTTTGTCCAGGCCGGCCCATTCCTGCGCCCGCGTGCCTGCAAGGACCATCACACGCTGTTCCTGATCCAGACGCCAGACTACATGCAGGGGCTCGAACACATCGCCTTCCATATGCAGGGACCAACCGAGCTGATGCTCGCGGGCTCGCGCATGGTCAAGAAAGGCTATGAGAGCTTTTGGGGCCCTGGGCGACACAAGCTTGGTTCGAACTGGTTCTGGTACTTCAATTCGCCGCTGGCGACCCACATTGAATATGATGCGGACATGGACCTGCATGACGACAGCTGGGTGTCGCGCCATGTCGACCTGAGCCCCGAGCATTCGCAGCTCTTCCTGTTCGAAAACCGGGACAAGTGGTCGCCGGGCCCGCCGCCCAAAGACGACTGACGGGGTTGGCGAGCGGGTCCGGGCCCGGCCTCAATTGCGCTCGAAGGCAAAGGTGACCGGGCGCCGCTCCAAGCTGATCGGGGGGACGTATGGCAGACCGTTTGAGCGGCAAATGCGCGGTTGTAACCGGAGCCGGGCGAGGTATCGGCCGGCAGATTGCGGTGATGTTCGCGGCCGAGGGCGCAAGGGTGGTCGCGTGCGATATTGATGCAGCGGCCCTGAACGGGCTGGCGGCGGAATGTTCGGGCATGGATGTGCACGCCGCCGATCTGACGTCAGCGACTGGTGCCGATGGACTGGCCCGGGTGGCGCAGGCTCAATTGGGCGCTGTCGATATTCTGGTCAACGCCGCTGCTATCGTGAAGTTTGGATGGATCGACTCGTTGAGCGTGGACGACTGGACCTCCACGACCAAGGGTGAAATCGATACGGTCTTCCTGGTCACGCGCGCGATCTGGCCGCTGCTGGTGGCGAGTGGCAAGGCGTCTATCGTCAATTTTTCTTCGGCCAATGCCCATGTGGCGCTCGATGGCCTGCCGGCAATTGCCCATACGGCCGGCAAGGGGGCGGTGCTGGCCATGACCCGGCAGCTGGCGATGGAAGGCGGTCCCAAAGGCATCCGCGCCAATTCGATCGCGCCTGGCTTCACGGTCACCGAAGAGACGGCGCAGCATCTCGATACGCCCTTGATGGCCAAGGTCCGCGCCAAGCTGATGGTGGGCCGGTTGGGCACAACCGAGGACATCGGGCATCTGGCAATTTATCTGGCCTCAGATGAGGCCGGCTATGTGACGGGGGCCGATATTCGCATCGATGGTGGGGCGACAGCCTGGTGAGGCGCGGGGGCGGCGCAGCTGAAACATGCAGTGAAACGACTGTCGAGCCGAGGCCAAACAAGGCAGCGTTCTACGGGGAGAAGGACAAGTGGCGGGTAATCTCAACAAGCATCTCAATCGCCTTCTCATCGTCGGCGGTGGCGTGGGCGGCCCGGCGGTAGCCATCCGCATGGCCGAACACGGCGTCAAGGTGGATCTGGTGGATTCCGAGCGGAACTGGGGCGCTGCGGGAACCGGGGTGACGCTGTCTCCCCTGACGGCCCGTGCGCTCTGCGATCTGGGCCTTGCCAGGGCGCTGATGGAGCGGGGTCATATGCATGACTCGGTAACGCTGTGCGACCCGGTGGGCAATGTCCTCAAGGTGATCACATCGCCTCGCCTCCATGCGCCTGACGTGCCGGCCGAAGGCGGCATCATGCGACCTGTCCTGCACGAGATAATGGCGACGCGCATGCGTGAATTGGGCGTTTCGGTCCGCACCGGCACCTCGATTGCCGGACTGGAACAGGACGCGGCCGGCGTGGACGTTGTCTTCACCGACGGCACGGCGGGACGCTATGACATGGTCGTGGGGGCGGACGGGCTGTTTTCGAGCATGCGCCGCATGATCATGCCGGATGCAACGGCACCGTCCTATACCGGGCAGGTCTGCTGGCGCGCGCAACTGAACAAGCCCAGGCATTGGGATGGCGGACGGATGTTCTTTGGTCCGGTCAAGGTCGGGTTCACGCCCTGTGGCCGGGACCAGATGTATATGTATCTGCTCGAGAATGCCGCCACCAAGCCATGGTACGAGGACAAGGATTTGTTGCCTCGACTGCGGACGCTGCTGGCGCCATTCGGTGGTGAACTGGGTGACATTCGCGATGGGCTGGACGAGAGCGTGCCCATCCTGGCGCGACCGCTGGAATCGGTGCTGGTGGACGGGCCATGGTTTGTGGGCCGGGTATTGCTTGTTGGTGATGCCGTCCACGCAACCACACCGCACCTGGCATCGGGCGCCGGCATGGCCGTTGAGGATGCCATCGTGCTGGTCGAAGAGCTGGACAAGGCCGCGACCCTGCGTGACGGGCTCGAAGCCTTCATGGCGCGCCGCCTGCCGCGCAGCAAGGCGGTTGTCGGCAATTCGCTCAAGATCGGCAGGATGGAGCAGAGCGGGGCTCCCCAGCCGGAGATCGCAGCGCTGATGGGCGCGTCGCTGCAGATGATCACCGAGCCCTATTGAATCAGCAGCGGTCGCCGGACAGCGCAAGGCAGTCCGGCGACCGCACTGACAAAGCTCAGGCCTTGACGATCTTCTGGTCGATCGCACCAAAGACCGACTGACCGTCCTTGCCGGTGACGTCCATTCGCACACGGTCACCGAACGACATGAACGGCGTCTTGGCTTCGCCCTGGTCGATCATCTCGATGCCGCGACGCTCAGCAATGCAGGACGAGCCCACTTCGCGATAGGTCTTGTTGGAGACAGTGCCCGAGCCCAGCACTGTGCCGGCGACGAGGGCGCGCGAATAGGCAGCGTGCGCGACCAGCTGATCAAAGCCGAACGCCATTTCGTAGCCGTTGGCCGCGCCAAAGCGCTTCTCGTTCCAATCGACCAGCAGGGGCAGATCGACACGCGCATCGCGCCAGCTCTCTCCCAGCTCATCTGGCGTCACCGCCACGGGTGCCATCGAACAGGCCGGCTTGGCCTGCACCCAGCCAAAGCCGGTCTTCATTTCGATGGGCGCCAGCTTGCGCAGCGACCAGTCGTTGATCTGCACGATCAGCCGGATGTGAGCGCCCGCGGTCGCCGTGTCAGCGCCAAAGGGGACTGCATCGGTGATGACGCCATACTCGCCTTCGAAATCAATTCCGTCGGCTTCCGAGGGCATGCGCACGTCGTCGGCGGGGCCATAGAACAGGTTTGAGAGGCCCTGATACATCAAGGGCCGGCCAGTTTTTTCCTTCTTGGCCAAGCCAAATACGGTGTCCATCAGGTCGCCGTGGCTTTCGAAAGCGGACCCATCGAGCCACTGCCAGGCGCGCGGCAAAGGGGCCATCGCGCTGGAGGGATAAAATGGGGTCCCGCCCCGCTGATTGAGGGCAGCATATTCAGCGGTCAGGGCGCTTTCGAGTCCGGTCCAGTTCTCGAGCGCAGTCTGCATCGTCTGGGCGGCCTGGGCCGGCGCGGCGCGGGTCAGGTCTCGACTGACCAGATGAAGACGGCCGTCCAAGGTGCCATCTGGTAGGGTCGCGAGCTTCATGTTTCCTCCATTAAGTCATTGCTTGCGCGACCAGCGTGTCGGCATCGGCATCGCGCGCAAAGCCCAGCTGGTCGGCGGTCCTGGTGATGATCTGGGGGTAGCTGCCGAACAGCGCCACGGTTTCGGGATCGGGATCAAACCGCACCCTTGACGGGCTGTCGGGGAAGCGGCGCCTGAGCGCGGCGACCAGTTCGCCAAAGGTCAGCGACAGCGCCGGCAGGGTGAAGGCACGTACGGGTCCGATCTCGGGCAGCATAGCGGCATGCACGAAATTGCCGGCGACTGTATCGACCGAGGTCAGCCAGGTGCGGCTGTCGGGTGCCACAGGCAGCACGATGTCTTCGCCGCGCTTCACGCACCAGAACAAGCGGCTCATGAACGCCGTCTTGAGGGCGGCATCCGCCCCATCGCGCGCCATGACACCGGATGGGCGCAACGACACGCCGTCGAGCCAGCCCTTGGCCGCGAAATTGGACAGGGCGACCTCCATCATCAGCTTCTGGGCGCCATAGACCATGGTTGGCCCGGTGGGGGTGGCATCGGTAACCGGATCGGGCAGCGGCTTGGCATAGACTGCGATTGTCGAGGCAAAGACCACGCGGGTGGCGGCGCTCTGATCGCGCAGATGCTCGAACAGATCCAGCGTCCCGTCGAGGTTGACCTTGCGGGCCAGCGAGTAATCGGCTTCGGCCGCGCCACCCAAAATCGCGGCGAGGACAATCACCTTGTCGGCACCCGCCAGAACCTGGTTGCGCACAACGGGGTCAGCGAGATCGCCCATGGTCTGGGTGATTCTGGGATCATCGGGGTGGGGGAATGCCATCTGGTCCAGCAGCGCAATCTGGGTGAATTCCTGCATGGCCGCCAATCGCCTGGCGACACGCTGCCCGACGAATCCACCGGCACCGACAACTGCAACTTTCATCCGTCCACAACCCGTGCTATAAAATTGGTTAGTCGTACAAACAATATGCGCAAAGCGCTGCAGATACAAGGCTGGTGCCGCACCAATCAGGGAGGCTCGCATGTGTGGCGAGCCCCATGAGGGCCCAGGACAGAGTACCCGGCGAAGCTGCGCACGTGCTGGAGGATGAAGACAGATATATGGCAAAAATTCTGAAAGAGGGCGTCGATCCGGGGGTCGTCAAAGCGGCCGACGACAAGGTTCGCGGCATCGTCGAGGCAACTCTCGCCGACATCGAAAAGCGTGGTGACGCCGCCGTGCGCGACCTCTCGGTAAAGTTCGACAACTGGGACCGCGACGACTACCGGCTGACCCAGGACGAGATCAACGCCTGCCTGGCCGAGATGAGCCCACAGGACATCAAGGACATCGAATTTGCCCAGGCGCAGGTCCGCAACTTTGCCCAGTTGCAGCGCGACTCCCTGCGGGACATTGAAGTCGAGACGATGCCGGGCGTGATTCTAGGGCACAAGAACATCCCGATCCAGAATGCCGGCTGCTATGTGCCCGGCGGCAAATATCCCATGCTGGCCTCGGCCCATATGTCGGTGCTTACCGCCAAGGTGGCGGGCGTGCCCCGCGTGATCACCTGCGCACCGCCCTATCAGGGCAGGCCCGCCGCGGCGATCGTGGCGGCCCAGCACATGGCCGGGGCCGACGCGATCTACGCATTGGGTGGGATTCAGGCGATTGGCGCGATGGCGCTGGGTACCCAGACGATCGATCCGATCGATATTCTGGTGGGGCCGGGCAATGCCTTTGTGGCCGAAGCCAAGCGACAGCTCTATGGGCGGGTCGGGATCGACCTGTTCGCCGGGCCGACCGAGACCATGGTGATTGCCGACGAGACGGTGGATGCGGAACTCTGTGCGACCGATATTCTGGGGCAGGCCGAGCACGGGCCGGACAGTCCCGCCGTCCTGCTGACCACATCGGAGAGATTGGCGCGCGAGACGATGGGCGAGATCGAGCGCCTGCTCAAGATCCTGCCGACGGCCGGCTATGCCGCCAAGGCGTGGGAGACCTACGGTCGGGTGATCGTGGCCGATGACCATGACGAGATGCTCAGCATCGCCAATGAGATCGCTTCCGAGCATGTCCAGATCATGACTGACCGCGACGACTGGTATCTGGAGAACATGGTCAACTACGGCGCATTGTTCCTCGGGCCGCGCACCAATGTGGCCTTTGGCGACAAGGCCATTGGCACCAACCACACCCTGCCGACCAAGCGGGCAGGCCGCTATACCGGCGGGCTCTGGGTGGGCAAGTTTATAAAGACCCACACCTATCAGCGCGTCACAACGGATGAGGCGTCGGCCCTTGTCGGACGCTATTGCTCGCGGCTGTGCATGCTGGAGGGGTTCCAGGGCCATGCCGAGCAGGCCAATATTCGCGTTCGCCGGTATGGACGACAGAACGTACCTTATGCCGAGGGGGCTTCCCCGCTCGCCGGGATCGACAAGGCGGCATCATGAGTGTGCGGTTGCCCAAAGCACCGGGTTTCCGCGTGGATGGTCAACGGGCGCTGGTCACCGGCGCCGGCCGGGGCATTGGCCTGGCCTGCGCCGCGGCGCTGGCCGAGGCCGGAGCGGAAGTGACTTTGGCCGGTCGTACTGTGGACGAGATCGACCAGGCGGCGGCCGCGATCCGTGACACTGGCGGGGCCGCGCAGGCACTGCGGCTCGACGTATCTGATATAGCGGGCACAGCCGCCACCATAGCCCGAACGGGGCCGTTCGACATTCTTGTCAACAATGCCGGCACCAACCGGCCGAAACCGGTCTGGGATGTGAGCGAGGCCGATTATGACACTGTTCTCGACCTCAATCTGAAGGCTGCGTTCTTTGTTGCCCAGGCGGTGGTCCGGGGGCTGATTGCGGCGGGAAAACCTGGCTCGCTCATCCATATGTCCAGCCAGATGGGACAGGTGGGTGGCGCGGCCCGCTCGCTCTACTGCGCCTCAAAATGGGGAATGGAGGGGTTCAGCAGGGCATTGGCGCTGGACCTGGCGCCCCATCGAATACGCTCCAACACCATAGCCCCGACCTTTGTCGAAACGCCGATGACCCGGCCCTTTTTCGAGGACAAGGCGTTTCTGGACAGCGTCATCGCCAAGATCAAACTGGGCAGGCTGGGGCAGGTCGAGGACCTGATGGGCGCGGTGCAGTTCCTGGCTTCCCCCTCGTCGGCATTGATGACGGGGACAACCCTGACCGTCGATGGTGGCTGGACTGCTGAGTGATCAAGGAAACAACATGACAAACCCACTGATCGGCTGGCAGATCGACCCGCAGGACCTTCAATATGTCGGGCATGACCTCGAGCGTCCCGAATGTATCCTGGCTGAGCGCGACGGGACGCTGTGGTCGGCCGATGGCCGGGGTGGCGTGGTGCGTATCGACCCGGATGGCCATCAGGAACTGGTGCTGCAGCGCGGCCAGTCGCCCAACACGGCATCCAGTTTCACGGACCGGCTGGTCAATACACGGGGTAGTCTGCCCAATGGGCTGGCGTTTGATGAGAACGGCGACTTCCTGATCGCCAATTTCGGAACCGACCAGCTCGAGCTGATGACCCGGCATGGCGAGAGCCGTGTCTTGTTGGACAAGATTGACGGGCGCCCGATCGGCAAGGCCAATTTCGTGACTCGCGACCGCAAGGGGCGGCTCTGGCTGACCGTCACCACGCAGATGGTGCCATGGACCGAGCACGTCAAAACCAACTCGCGCGATGGCTATGTCGCGCTGATTGACAAGAATGGGGCGCGGATCGTCGCCGACAATCTGTGCGGCACCAACGAGCTGCGGTTTGATCGCAATGAGGAATGGCTCTACGTCGCCGAGACGACGTCGCGCAATATCACCCGCTTCAGGGTGGATGGCGACCGGCTGGTGGACCGGCAGATCTATGGTCCTGCAAATGTCGGCGGGTTCTGTGACGGCATCGCGTTTGATGACTATGGCAATCTATGGACGACGCTGATCATGGCGGACCGTCTGGTGGCGATAACGCCGGACGGCGACTTGCTCACCATTCTTGATGCGGGCGGCGATCCGGCGCCACTGGCCGCGCTGGACGCTGCCTGGGAAGCGGGTCAGGTGACACCCGAGTTGATGGGGGCATGCGGCGGGACCATCTGCCGATGGATGGCCTCGCTGACATTTGGTGGACCTGATTTGCGGACAGTCTATCTGGGCTCGCTGCAGGGCACGCGAATACCGTATTTTCAGGCGCCGGTAGGCGGGCAGCCGCTGATCTATTGGTAGCCTTGCGATGCGGGTGCCCCCTGCGGGCTGGTCCTTTGCGGTGAATTTGTCTAGTCAGTTGGTCACGGTTTGCAACAGAGATCGACGCATGGCGCAATACGGTTGCAATGGTTGGAGCTCTTGAGATCGATGGACGCTTTCTGGGGAATACAGACTGATGGCAAGTGATGCGCCAGCCAAACAGGGCGCGCCCCGGCGGGGGCGATCGGTAACCCGCAGCAATGGCGACATGACGCGCGACAAGATCCTGAACGCGGCTGAGGCGCTGTTTGCCCAGAGCGGTTTCGCGTCGGTCTCGCTCCGCGAAATCACCACGCGAGCCGAGGTGACGCTGGCCTTGTCGACCTATCATTTCGGCACCAAGGAAAAGCTGCTGGAAGCCATCGTGGCACGTCGGGCGGACATATTGTGCGACGCGCGCCAGGCGCGGCTCTCGGCCCTGCAGAACCCGAGTGTGCGTGATCTGCTGGATGCCTTCATGGCGCCGATGTTTGAAAAGGCGACTTCCGATGGCCCCGAATGGGCCGACTATTTCCGTGTGCTCGCCCGGCTAGGCGGGGACAACCAGTGGCTGGACGTCCTGGCCCGGCATTTTGACGAGACGGCGAAGCTGTTTGTGGCAGCGCTGATGAAAGCCATGCCTTCGGCAGATCGCGGGCATGTCGCGCGAGCCTTCACCATGGTGCTGCAGATCATGCTGGCGACGGTTTCCAAGCATGGCCGCGTTGACATGCTGACCGAGGGCAGCGTGGAGGGCGGCGACCTGGACAGTGCCTATCCGGTGCTGCTGCAATTTGTGACCCATGGTCTGGAGAGTTTCAACCAGCGCTGAATGGGCATGATTGGCGAAAAAAAGAGGCCCGGTGGGCCCCTTTCCTGTTGTGGGTTGCCGATTACTGGCGCGGGGCGCCGGACCAGATGTATTCTTCGGCAGTCGGGACGCGGGAGATGAAGCCGTACTTGGCCAGGAATTCATTCTCAAGGTTCCACGCGTCGGCATTGAATGCTGCCTGGAAGGGCGAGATTGCACGGACCTTGAGATATTCCGGCGGCAGCTGGGTCATCTTGATATCGACGTCGCGGACGGCGTCATCGTTCGCATTGGCATATTCATAGCCCAGCGTCATGGCCTCGATGAACTTGCCCAGCAGTTCGGCGTTCTGGTCGGCCCATTCCTTGTTCGAGGCAAAAATCACCGACGGGAACCCGAAGGTCGAACTGTCGAACACTTCCTTGAGCTCGCGATTGCCCTGCTGAATGGCCAGGTCATAAAACAGGCCGATCGGGATACCCGCATCAACGCTACCGGCATCGATGGCCTGCAGCACGCCGGGGAAGGGCAGGTTAACAAGCTCGACGTCGTCGCGGGTCAGGCCGTTGGCTTCAAGCGTGCGGATAAGCACCGAGCCCTGAGGGCTAGCAATGCCAGGCAATCCGATCTTCTTACCCTTGAGATCGGCGATAGTCTGGATCGGGCTGTCGGCAGGCACGATCAGGCCATAGGTTGCGGTGTCTGGCTCCTGATCCTGTGCATTAAGGACGGCAACAACAGGCAGGCCGTTGGCCACCGCTGCGGTCAAGGGCACGGCGCCAGTCATGGCGACGTCTTGCTGGCCCGACATCAACTGCGCCAGGGCGCCATCGGGCGAGGCGCCGACCTTGATATCGAGCACGATGCCGCGCTCCTCGAAAAGCCCGAGGTCCTGCGCGATGAACAGTCCCTCAAATTGACCTACGGGTGAACGTTCCACCCGAATGGTCTGCATCTCCTGCGCCATGGCCGGGGCCGTGGCGGTAATGCCCAGCGCGGAGACGGCGACCAGCGCCGCTCCGTAGGCAAGGCTCTTCAAAGTTATATATGCCATTGATTTTCCTCCTGTTATCATCGGCAGGCGTCAGCGCATGATTTCGCTGAGCACCCGGTTTCGGTATTCGACGAATTTCGGATCAGATTTCGTGTCGATCTGATTCCGATTGCGGCCAAGGTCGATGTCGACGGCGTCGACAACCGTGGCCGGTTTGCCGGACAAAACCACCACCCGGTCGGCCAGGTAGACGGCTTCGTCAATGTCATGGGTGACGACGATCACACTGATCTGGAGCCGGCTACGCAGCTCAAGCACCAGGTCTTCGAGCCCCAGCCGCGTCTGCGCATCGAGGGACCCGAAGGGCTCGTCCATGAGGAGAATGTGGGCGTCATAGGCGAGCGCGCGCGCAATTGCGACGCGCTGCTGCATGCCACCCGACAGCTCCCAGGGATATTTGTCCGCCGACTTATCGAGGCCGACATCGGCCAGACACTCCATGGCGCGGGCATTGCGCTCCGCCTTGCCGACGCCGCGCCCCTGGAGCGGAAAGGCGACATTTTCCAGGGTGCGCATCCATGGCATCAACGAGCCGCGATAGTCCTGAAAGACGATGCCGATTTCGGCCTGCGGTTCAGTGATCTTTGCGCCGTTCAGCTTGACTGCGCCGGCGGTCGGTGGCGTCAGCCCCGACAGACAGCGCAGCAGCGTCGTCTTGCCGACGCCCGAGGGGCCGACGATGCAGATGAACGCGCCCGGTTCCACAACCAGGTTGAGATTGTCCAGCACGCCAAAGGAGCCGTAGGACTTGGACAGGCCCTCGACCTGCATCAAGGGCGCCTTGGAGGGCTGACTTGGACTCACCGGCATTTTGTTCACTTTCGTCACGCTCTAGTTGCTCGACCGCTCGCTCTGGAAATACCAGGCGAGGGCCCATCGTTCGAAGGCCATGAACACGGCGCTCAATACAAAACCAAGAACGCCAATCAGCAGCGTTCCAGCCCATGTTTCAGGCATCGCGAACTTCTGCTTGTTGTCGTTTATGTAGAAGCCGAGGCCTGAACTGGCCCCGAAAAACTCGCTGATCACCATCAGCACCAGGGCGACGGCTATGGCGACCCGGATGCCGGCCATAATCTGGGGCATTGCCGACATGAGCAGGACGCGCTGGAAATAGAGGACCCGCGGCACGCCAAAGGCCCGCGCAGTATCGCGCAGCTCCGAGGACATCGAACGGACGCCATCGATTGTGTTGAGTAGGATGGGCCAGAAGCAGGTAAGCGCGATGATGAAGATCTTGGGTGCGGCACCAATACCCATGGCAATGATGACGATGGGCACAATGGCCGCCGGCGGCACTGAACGCAGGAAGTTCAGCGTTGGCGTGGCGGCCTCGCGCAGGCCCTGATACTCCCCGACGATGAGGCCAATCAGGATGCCCAGTATGGTGGCGACAGCGAGCCCGATGGCCATATTGCTCAGGCTGAAGGCCATATAGGGGAGCAAGGGGCCGCCCACTAGGTCGCGCCAAAGCACGGCCAGAATGGTCTGGAGCGGTGGAAAGTAGAAGTTCGTGGAGTTCGCGGAGAGCGTCCACCACAGCACGATCGCCAGCACGGGCAAACCCCATTGGACGCCCATTTCCTTGACGCGCGCGCGTATGCCAGGCGTTTGGCTGGAGGTGCTCATGTGTTTTCCGACCTCCGGCTCCAGGGCAGGATCCGGTCTTCCACCTGTTCCCAAACTGCGGAGAGCACGACACCCAGAAGGCCGGCATAGATGACATAGGCGAAGGCCACTGCGACTTCGTTGCTGATCCGCGCCAGGCTGATCTGCTGCCCCAATCCGGTGACCGGAATGATCACTTCGGTACCCACTGCCACAAGCACTGAAACGGAAGTGGCGATGCGCAGTCCGGTGGCAATGTAGGGCAATGCGGCGGGCAGCATGACGCGGTAGAAGCGCAGCCCGAACGAGATGCGGAAGCTGCGGACCGTTTCGACCAATGTCGGCTCCAGCCGCCGCGCCCCATAGATGGTCTGCAGCAGGATCGGAAAGAAGCAGGCAATCGCCACTGTGGTGATCTTCATGGTGGCATTGGCGCCGATGATCAGTACGAAGATCGGCAAGAGCGCGACGACGGGGAAGGAGCGGCCAAAATCCAGGGTTACGCGCGTCACGCGTTCAAAGAGCGGGAAAATGCCGATCAGCAGGCCCAGGGGAATTGCGATCGCCGAGGCAATGACGATGCCAACCACCGAGTCGACCAGGGTGCCGAGAAGGGCCGGCAGGAATTCAGGACGGGCCCAAAGCGCAACGAGCTGGACAGCTACATGGTTGACCGGGGGCAAGACTTCTGGACTGAACACGCCAGCCATCCCGCCGACTGCCCACACGCCGACAAGCGATGCGGCGACCATGATCTGTCTGGCCAGTCCCCCCACGTCTCGTCCCCTCCTTAGCGCCCTTTCAGGCGTTGTTTCACTTTATTGGTTGGTTGACCAAACAGCAAGCGTTTGTCTTCGGACCGCCTATCAATAGCCGATCGTGAAGCGCTCATTGTGATGGGTAGGCGTCTCGATCTCGTTGACAACGACGATGGCGAAATCATCGAACGAAATTGATGTCGGCTGCCCGTCCTTCATCAACATGTGGTCCTTGCCGTAGCGGAACTGGCCCGTCCTTTCCCCCGGCACAAACATGCGTGGCGGGGATATGAAGGTCCAACTGGGGCTGTCGATCTGCTTGAGCATGTCCAGCATCTCGCCGCCACGCCGGGAGTTCGGTTTGACGAAATCGGGGGTTCCGGGCTGATCGACTTCCTGGGTGCCATCGGGATGCAACAGGCTGCCGGCTCCGCCAACGACCACGTACCGCTTGACGCCGGAGGCAAGCACAGCGGGGATCAGGACTTCGGGGTCGAGATCGACAAAACGCACCGACGAGACAACCGCATCGTGCCCGCTGATGGCGGCCTGGATGGATGCGCCAGTGCCGTCAACGGAGCGCGGGGTCACCTGCGCGCTGGCCTGGATGCCGGAAACGTTCCGCGCGATGGCGGTTACCTGGTGGCCGCGCTGGATCATCTCGTTGAGGATTTTGCTGCCGGCTTTGCCGGTAGCGCCAATCAATGCAACCTTCATTCGCGTCGTCCCTCGTCCCGTTGGAGCCGTTTGCGCCAGTCACCGTCAGCAGGCCCAGTTCGCTGCCGACACAGGCTTGGCGTCATCGTGTTTCATTAATTATACATACGACCAACTAAATAGCAATATGGTCTCGTGGACCTCGGCTCCCCGCGCCCGTGATCGCGTTGTGGGCGTCAGTCCGAGAAATCGGACTTGCGAAGGATTTCGACCAGCGTGTTAGAGGCGTCGAGAAAGAAGAAGGCGCGGGCTGGGACCTTGTAGCCGCTGAGCCGGGGGTCCTCCTCGACCTGCATGGGCGCGCCGTGCTGACGCATGATGCCAACGATGCGAACGCCACGGCCATGCAGATGCTCAAGCGCGCCCTGAACATCATCGACCGAGAAGCAGATGTGCTTGGTTCCGTGGGTGGCCAGGTCGGTATTGGGCTTCAGGCGTTCCTGCGGGACCTCTGCTGCGCCCTCGATCTGGAAGAGTTCGATGCGAAATCCGTTGCGCTTGATGAAGGCGATCTCCGCCCTGATGGCTGGGATTTCCGTGCGAAAATCGAGCTCGAAGCCGAACATGTCGCTCCAGAAAGCGATGGCTTCGTCGATGCTGCGTACACTGATGCCGATGTGGTGGGGTGCCAGGTTCTTCAACGCGTCTTTGCTCATTTGCAACGTCCATTGCCAGGTGATTGATCAAGCCATCGAACGGCGGTGCGGGTGCCAAACTGGATCCGCAACGTGACCTAGGGGCGTGCGCCATTGCCGACCCGGGCCGGCATGCCGGGACGATAGGGGGCGGCCAGATAGACCTGGCCGTCACATATCGCGAGTGAAACAGGTTCGAGTGCCCCACCCATGCACGGCCCGACCTCACAGCTTCCGCTGGGAATATCAAAAAGGGCACCATGGGCAGCACACATGATCCGAGTGCGGTCGTGAGTGAGAAACTCGTCCTTGCGCCAGGCCATGCGAGCCTGGTCATAATGCGGGCAGTTGTTGCGATAGGCATAGAGCCGGTCGCCCTGCCGGACGATGAACATGGTGTCCCGCCCCTCATGCAGCGGGTCGAAGCCACGCGACATGCCGTCCGGCAGATCGGCGACCGCGCAGATGGCGTCTTCGACCAGCTTGGCCTGATGCGCGATCATCCCCGCCTCATGGCGTTCCGCATCAGGCGGTCCACCCGCCTAGTGTCTCGGCGAACCAGTCCGAGATGTAGCTGCGGCCAAAGGATAGATTGTCGGCGCCCACATGCTCGATGCCGCCCTCGCGATCGGTAAAGATCTTGAGTTCGCGCTTGGGCGAATTGATCAGTTGCTCGTAGCTTTGATGAGCATAGTCAACGCTGATCTGGCGGTCATTGGCACCATGGGTGACCAGAAATGGTACCTTGATCCTGTCCATCACACCATTGAGGTTCATGCCCTCGGTCTTGGCCAGGAAGTCATCCTGATCCTTGGCGCCGAAGACCCACCAGACATGCTTCCAGTAATGGGGGACGGGGTTCTCGCCTTCCTTGTTCATGCGCTTGTGCTGCACCTCGGCCCAGTTGTGATTGGCGCCCCAGACGGCGCCACTGGCATAGCGGGGCTCAAAGGCGGCGATGCGCGGCACGTAATAGCCGCCCAGGCTGATGCCGCTAATGCCGACGCGGCTGGCATCGACATCGTCCCGCGCAGCGACCCATTCATAGACCGGGGTGCCCCAGCGCTCGGCGTCATAGGTGGCTGGCAGGCCCTGCAGCCGCAGCGTTTCGCCGGTGCCGGGTTGATCGATGCTGAGCGTGGAAATGCCGCGCCGGGCCATCGCCTGCGGCAGCCAGGTCCAATAGAGCAGCTCCTTGCAGCTATCCAGGCCATTGAGGAAGACCACGCAGGGTGCCTCACCCTCAACGCCTTCGGCGCGGGTGAAATAGCCGGCGATGGTCTTGCCCTCATATGGGATATCGACCCGTTCGCAATTTTCCTTGCCATAGGCGACATAGCGGTTGAAGCAATCGAGTGCCTTGGCGAATGTTTCGGCACGTCCGGGATGGCCGTGGCCCTGCATCCGTTCGGCGGTCAGCAGGTAGAGCGCGGCGCGGCGCAGCTTGTCGCTGGCGGAAAACAGCCGGTTCTTGGCCTCATCCTCAGCGGCCAGCTCGATGAGCGTCTCGGCCTTTTTCATCCATTCGAGCAAGAATTCCGTGGTGCCCGCATCCTCACCCGCCTGGGACTTTGCCAACAGCGGCTTGGACATGTCGATGACTTCGCCAAGCTCAGCGCCTGACTGTATCGCGATCGACAGCGACAGGTTCCAGACGTAATTCGGGAAATACTCAAAGAGTGCCATGCGTTTCTCCAACCCTGTTTTTCAGCGACGCTACAACTGGCCGAGTCATTATTGAAATCGATTTTGGTCTCGCCCACCTATCGGCAACATCGATATGTAGGCCGGGTCAGCTGCCATCGCTGATCTGTGTGCCGCCATCGACGACGATGGTCTGTCCGGTGACGAAAGCGCCGCCGGGCGAGGCCAGCCACAAGGCCGTCGCTGCCACCTCTTCAGGTCTGCCGACGCGCCGCAGCGGCGTGGCCGCCAGGCGCTTGGCCATAAAGGCGTCATTGCGCATCAGGCCGCTTGAAAAGGGCGTCTCGATCAGGCCGGGTGCGATGGCATTGGCCCGTATATTGTCCGGCCCGAATTGCACGGCGATGTTCCGCGCCAGCTGGGCCAATGCCGCCTTGGACATGGAATAGGCGGCGATTGCGCCATTGCCGCGCAGAGCCGACAGGCTCGCCATCAGGATAACCGATCCACCACCGGCGGCGATCATGCCGGGGATGAGGGCCGCGGCAAGCCAGGTGGCGGCATGCAGGTTGACATCGAAGACGGCAGCATAGTGGTCGGGATCCAGGTTCTTGATGCCGGTAACCGGCCCTTCGATTCCGGCATTGGAAACCAGGACGTCCACGCCACCCATGAGGTGCCTGGTCTGTTCGGCCAGCTGGTCTGCGGCGGCCTTGCTGCCCAGCACGGCATGCAGGCCCTGGCAGCCAAGCTCGCCGGCTACCTGCGCGACTTCGTCGCCTCGATCGCCGGCGATGGTGACCTCGGCGCCAGCTTGCAGAAACGCTTTGGCGATGGCCAGTCCAAGGCCGCTGGCGCCGCCCGTAACCAGGGCGCGTTTTCCAGACAAGTCGAACAATGTTGATCGCATCCAAAGTCCTCCCATCACGTTCTTCGCGCGCCTCGATACATTTACAAGGCCGATAATTTGGATAGTTATGATCGGTGAAACGGATAGAACGGCATGCGCTTCAAGGGACTTGATCTCAATCTTCTGGTCGCGCTCGACGTGCTGCTGACGGAGAAGAACGTCAGTGCCGCTGCGGACAAGCTCAATCTGAGTCAATCGGCGACCTCCGGGGCATTGTCGCGGCTGCGGGACTATTTTGGCGACGAACTGCTGATTCAGGTGGGGCGCAAGATGGTGCTCTCCCCGCGTGCAATCGACCTTTCAGGCAAGGTCCGCGCGGCATTGATGCAGATCGATGGCACGATCATTCATTCACCCGGCTTCGATCCCGCCAAGGTCAACCGAAGCGTCCGGATCGCCGCCTCAGACTACGTGACCATTGTCATGCTGCAGCATGCCATCAAGGAAATCAGCCGCAAGGCGCCCGGCCTCAAGATCATCATCGAGCAGCCATACGGGAAGCCTCATGAAAGCATCGAACGCGGCGAAATCGACCTGCTCATCATGCCCGAGATTTATCTATCGCTCGAACATCCATTCGAGGAGATTTTTTCGGATGGCTATGTGGTTGTCGTCTGGGAGGGCAATACCTCGTATGGCCAATCCATCACGATGGCCGAGTACCAGGCCGCTCGACACATTGCTGTTCAGTTTGAACGCAATCAGCTCTCTTACGAGGCGGCCTATATCAAGACGCAGGGGATTGAACGGGATATTGCCGCGGTGGCCGGGAGCTTCGGCGCCCTGCCGTTTCTGATTGTCGGTACTGATTTCCTATCGACCATGCACCGCAGCCTGGCTGGTGTTTATCGAGAAATGCTGCCGCTGCGGCTGATCCCATCACCCATCGCTATCCCGGAACTGGTGGAATGCATCCAGTGGCACACCTATGCGGCGGGCGATGAATGCCTGGCCTGGGTACGCAACCAGCTTCGTGCGGCCGTGCCCGTCGAAGGCCGCTAGTCGCGCCCGGCCCAGCAATGGGACCCTCGCGGCGCTAGCGCGCGTCCCTCTTCCTGGCGGGCCTTGACGTGCGGAACAGCATGGTGACCAAGAACCAGATCGTCTTGGCGTCCAGGAGCTTGAACGCTGCGCGGGCTTCTTCCGGGCTGAGCTTTGCGGTCATCGGCATGGCGCCGAAGATCTTGCCCCGGATGACCAAGAAATTGCGCTCATCGGCCTCGATCTTGGCAACGCTCATCAGTTCCTTGCCGGTGTTATCGAGTATTTTCATCAGGCGATTACCTTCTCAAAATCAATGCCGAGGTCGTCGAACATGCGCAAAGCTGTGTTGCGGCCTGCACCGAACACGCCGCCGCCGGGATGCTGGAACGGCCCGACAAGCCAGAATCCATCGATCCCGGGCACGGTGTATTGGGCAAGGTCAGGCGTCGGACGATGTCCCGCCGACTGGTAGAGGAAGGGTGCGCAGCCATGCATGTCGCCGTTGACGAATGAGTTGGGCGACGAGCGCTCCATGTCCAGTGGCGAGTAGTGGGAGGCGGCGATGATATTGTCGGCGCCCAGATTGGAGATGAACGGATCATATTGGCGCAGGGTCTCGGCTGCGTATTGCTCCTTGATGTCATCCCAATGCGCGGCTCCTTTGCCGGCAATGTCATAGGGCGCCATGGTGATCGAGTGGAACAGCCCGGCGCCTTCGGGCGCGCGGGTGGGATCACCGTGGGTCTCGTCGCCGCCGCCCAACAGGCGACGAGGCGAGATGCGCTTGCGTCGCAGGAAGTCGAAATCGTCGAGCAGGCTGGAGAGATCGCGATAGGGGAAATATTCGAGCATGGTCGCGGCGGTGATCTCCTCGCCGGCCCGATATTTGGTGCGCTGCTTGAGATCGTAGTGGGACACAAACAGCGACTGGGTGGATGAGTTCACCCGTTTGGCGCGCGCCTCGACGCCGGGGTCGACGCCGTCGAGGAATTTACCGAGAAGATGCGGGTGAATGGCGCCGATGACACCCTTTTTGGCGCGGATCTCCTCGCCGGTACTCAACCTGACGCCCTTGGCTTCGCCGCCTTCGACCAGAATTTTGCTGACTTCGGCGTTCAGGCGCAATTCGCCGCCATGGTCCTCAAAGCAACGCAGCAGGGCGTCCGTGAGGCCGCCCGATCCGCCCACCGGCTGGCTGACGCCGAACGTGTGGATGATGCCGGGCATCAGGAAGATACCCATGCCGGTGCCCAGTTCGTCCGGCAATTGCAGGTTTTCGGTCACCAGCTTCAGCAGGTGTATCTTGAGCCGGTCGTCCTCGAATTCGCGGTCGATGATGTCCAGCGAGGATCGGTTCATCGCGTCGAGGATTTCACGCCCCTCGTCCGAGCTGTCCATCATGGCCATGAAGGGGCCAAAGGGGATGGGCGGCGAATAGAGGCCGGAGATGAACATCGGCATCATCTTCATCGAGCGTTCGGCGAAGCGGCGATAGGTCTCGGCATCGCGCTTGTTGAACCGCGCGATCTGCTCACAGGACTTGTCCAGGTCCTTGTAGGTGATCAGCGTCTCGTTATCGGGGAAGATCGAGGCATAGGGCACATCGGAGTAGCGGTAGTTCAGGCCGTATTTCGACTTGAGCTCCAGTTCGTCCTCGGTGAGCATCGGGTTGCCCTGGATCATGATGTGACACGAGCTGTGCAGATCATGGCGATAGCCCGGGGTGTTCAGCTCAAGCGTCACCACCCCGCCGCCGGCATAAGGCTGGCGCTCCAGAATCAGCACCTTGAGCCCTGCCCGCGCCAGATAGCAGCACGCCGACAGCCCATTATGTCCGGCACCCATCACAACAATATCGTAGTCAGACATGCGTCTCCTCCCCGCTCGCAGCGCTTTGCGCAGATATCCCTGTCTCCGCTCGCGACGCCGTGCCGAAGGGTGGCACATTTTCGTGCCCTCGAACTGCCCGATGCGGAATTGCGTTGAACATAGCCTTAGATTAGTTATACAATCAACCAATTAAGAAACGAGGACACCAATGGCTGGTCAAAACGTTCGGCGCGTCGTAACGGGCCACGATGCCCAGGGGCGTGCCGTTGTGGTGTCGGACTCGGTGCCGCCTCATGTCACCCGGCCCCCGCACCAGCCGGGACTGGCGTTTCACGAGCTGTGGAATACGAGGGCATGCCCGGCGCCGGTCACCGCAACCGAGCCCGAACCCACCGACCTGCACCGCGACACAGCGCCGCCTGCGCAAGGCACGGTCATCCGCATTGTCGATATTCCGCCCGAGGGCCCCGACGGTCCCGATTTTGACAAGGCAACTGCCGAGGCCTTGTTCGCCCAGGTTGGCCTCGCCGAAAACGCCGAACACACTATCCCCGGCCGCCACCCCCTGATGCACCGCACACAATCGATAGACTATGCCGTCGTTCTTGACGGGCAGATCGTTCTGCTGCTTGACGAGGAGGAGGTGGTTCTGGAGCGCGGCGACGTGGTCGTCCAGCGTGGCACCATCCATGCCTGGACGAATCGGACCGACAGCATCACCCGCATGCTGTTTGTCCTGACGGACGGGATATTCGATGCTGACCTCGCTCAGGCACAACGGGCCAATGATGAACGCGTGAAACAGGCAGCGCGAGTTGATAGGTCGCTGCCTGGCGCAGGCTCGCCGCCATAACCTATCGATAGACGACGACACAGAGGACCCATCAATGGCCTATTCGCTGGACGGGAAAGTCAGCATCGTCACCGGCGGGGCCGGTGGCATTGGCGCGCAGGTCTGCGCATTGCTGGCCGATCATGGGGCGCGCGTGATTGTCGCCGACATTGCCGAGGACCGCGCCGCGGCCCTGGCTGCTGAGCTGCGCGGGACGGGTGCGGAGGCCATGCATGTCGGCGTTGATCTGGCGGACGAAGCCAGCATCAAGGCCATGTTTGTCGCAACGCTGGATGCCTATGGTCGGCTTGATGTCATCGACAACAACGCTGCCTTGCTCAGCGCAGAAATGGCTCAGCGCGATGGAAATATCGAGAACATGGCGACGGCTGATTGGGACGCGACCTTTTCCATCAACACCCGCGGCACCATGATTGCCTGCCGGGAGGCCCTCAAGATCATGTCGCCCCAGAGAAGCGGAGCGATCATCAACACGGCCTCAAACCTGGCTCTGCAAGGCAATGTCATCCAGGCTGCCTATTCCGCCTCCAAGGCGGCGGTGATCCAGATGACCCGTTCCATAGCCACCTCGCATGGCAAGAAAGGCATCCGTGCCAATGCCGTGCTGCCCGGCTTGACGGGCACGCCGGCCGCCCTGGCGCATCTGCCGCAGGAATTGCGCGAAACAGTCGAGGAGGAAACCCTGACTCCCTACCTCGGCGCTCCAGTCGACATCGCGCATCTGGTGGTGTTTCTGGCCTCGGACGAGGCGCGCTATATCACCGGGCAGGCGATCGCCGCCGACGGCGGCACTTCGGCCCACATCCCCGGCTATGCGCGCCTGCAGCGTTTCTTTGCTGGCGAATAGCCGTTGCCGACCTATGCCTAAAACGCCGTCGCTGGGCGGGTGGTTGTCGCCCATCTCCAGATTGACTGTAGAATGAGCGAGCTGCGAGTTTGCCGAGCACCAGCTCGGCCTGCGCCGGGCAAGGTGATCTCTGCACTCGCCGGTGCGGTCGCAGTGCCGCCAATGGTGGCCGCAGCAGTCACCCGACTCCAGCCCATAAGGCTGGCCCAGAGTAGGCAATTTCGCTAAAGGGTCGCCAGCAGCTTGAGAAACTCCTGACGCGTCGGCAGGGCCTCGGCAGATTTTTCCTTTGCGAGCGCGTTGCCGACGTCCACGGTACCCAACATGATGATCATACCCCCCACCTTCTTTTCCAGCGTGTACCAGGGGCACATGACGCAGGTCTGATGAATGGGTTTGCCGTTTCGATCCTTCAGATAGGCGCGAGGCCGGCGCAACGTCGTCCCGCTCAGAACCTGGCGGTGTTCGAGCCGGACGTCGTCGCCCAAGTTGGGATGCTCATCGTAATGCTTGAGCCCCACCAGGTCGTCCGGCGACTTGTGCCCATGGCCGGCGGCCCAATAATTGCTCACCGCGAGGTATCGCATGTCGCGATCGAGAACGGCGACAGCGGCAGGAATGTTGATCAGCATGGAGCGCATCAAAAGGCTGCGGCCAGCCGCCTGCGCGTCAATCGCCGCGCGTTCGGAGATATCCCTAACGGTGCCAACGACAGCGATTACGTCTTCCTGCTTGCTCAGAACCACATCGGCAAAACACTCGATCGTCCTGACCTTTTCTGCATCCGGGGAGATCCGCAGCACAAAGTGATATCCACATTTCTGCGCGATGGCCTGGGTCAGTAGTTCTGCTCCCCGGCGCCTGTCCTCCCGGATCAAGGTGCCCAGCACCGTGTTCAAGGGTACGGGATCGCGGGTTGGGGCATATCCATAGATGCGGCATGCAGCGTCTGAAAGGTACAGCCTGCCGCTCGGTATCTCCAACTGGAAGCTGCCGATACCCATATGGTGTTCGAGCAGTTGTACTAGTGCCAACGGATTGGACTCATGTTTCCCCCAATCACGCGTTAGCACGCTGGGATTGAGAAACCCGGAGGTCATGCTAGGGGCCACACTGCACTCCCACAGAACGATTGCCGATCTAGGCAAATCCTTGTCTACTCTTCGAGCTACCCTGCGCCAATGGGCAAATCTCCCAAGGCATTAGCCAGTTCGCCCCTGGCGTGGCTGCCATTCGGACCATTGTGGTTTCCGACGCTTCTACGGCGTTACTTATCTTGCGAGCTTCTCGAAATATTGCGCTCGGATTGCCGCTGAAATTTACGTGGTTACCCGTGACGCCACCATGCTGCACCTCCTCATCCTCTCAGGTTAAAGGTGTTGCGACGATCAGTTGAACCCACCACCCCATTGGCGCCTTTCAGGAGTCGCTTTGTGGAGGGCAGGGGCCGGGAGCAGAATGACGACTTTCGACAGTAATCACCGGACATCGGACATTCCGGCTTGACGTAGCGGTTGCTTGTAGTGGGCCCAAGAGCGGAATTACTGTATGCGACAAGGTTCTTTAGTGTGGGCTGCCAGAGCCAGTTTCGAGCGAGGTGCTTTCCGGTGCGACGCCACACAGTGTCCGGGCGATTGCGTATAATCCGCACTACGCCTTGGGCGACGATGTGCGGCTCGAGGCACGAAAAATAATCTCAAGATTCCTTTCAGCTATGTCGAAAGCGGCAAAGTTGCCTTCGTTCTCGGGACATAAATGAACGCGAACTGGTGAACTTCAAATGCTCCTGACCACGACTACGCTTTACGCCCTGCCGCTGATCGTCATCTGGCTCTTCCTGTGGATGCGGGTGACCTCGATCCGCTCCGCCATCGGCTGCTCGATCGGAGCGACAGCTTGCGGGCCGTATCGCCATTGCGACTGGAATGAATCACAGCTTGCTTGCGGCGGTTTGGCGATGCCTGACGACTCCGTCGCCGTTTGTCCGCTGGCGGTTGGAACCGCGTAGCGCGAAACCCTAGGTCTCGCGGCCGTAATAAGATGCCTCTCGCCGTCGGAAACATGGCGTCCCGGACCACGAAAGAGGGTGTCCTGCATGCGCGTGAAGCATGGCACCAATTCTGGTAGCGGGATTTGTGCGGCTGGCCAGGCAAGGGGGTAGTCGATACGCTTTGGTAACCAAGAGGCTTCGGGATCGCGATGTGCACGCACCCCTGCCCATGGCCGAATTGCTTCCGACGACCTGTTGTTTTCTGACAAGTAAGGTGCCGAGATGCGTTGTCTATCCCGGTCAGTGTCAACCCTGGTGCTGTTGTCATGACGGATCAGGCCGAAGCCGCCAGACCGGCCGATGGCGGCATGGCATTCGTTAAGGCGTTGCCGCTGGGGCGGTTGAGCCCGTTGCGCCGCTTGTTGCCTTTCCTGCTGCGCTATCGCTTGCGGCTGGTGTTGACGCTGGTCTTTCTGGTGGCCTCGACGCTCGCTTCGCTGGCAGTGCCGTTCAACCTGGGCAGCCTGATCGATACCGGTTTCATCGCGCAGGATATGGGCATGATCAGTCGCTATGCCTGGATCATTGCCGCATTCGGTATCTTGGGGGCCGTCACCAATGGCTTCCGTCTCTACCTCGTCTCCTATGTCGGAGAGCGCATGCTCGCCGATCTTCGGCTGGCGGTGTTCGGCCACTTGCTGACGTTGGATGCAGCCTTTTTCGACAGGCAGCGGATGGGTGAGCTGGCATCGCGCCTCAATGGCGATGTGGCTGCGGTGCGGGCGGCCATATCTTCAACCGCGTCGGTGGCCTTGCGCTCGCTGGTGACCATGGTCGGCGCGTTCATCTTCATGCTGCTGACCAGCCCGGTCCTGACCCTTGCCGTTGTCATTGCCGGTCCGCTGATACTTATACCTATGCTGATGTTGGCGCGCCGGTTACGCAAGATGTCCCGCCGCAGCCAGGACGCGCTGGCCGAGCTGTCAGCGCAGGCCACCGAGATTCTGAGCGCCAATCGCACGGTGAAGAGCTTCACCCGCGAGGATGAGGAAGTTCGGCGTTATCGCCGGCATGGCAATGAAAGCTTTGAATCGGAGCTGAGCCGTCTGCGGGCGCGCGCCTTCCTGGTCGGTCTGCTGATGCTGATGTCCAGCCTGGCCATGATCTTCACTCTATGGTGGGGCGCACAGGCGGTCTTTGCGGGCGCGGCCACTACGGGCGAGCTGACGCAGTTCCTGCTCTATGGCGTCATGGGTGCAGGCGCCGTCGCCAGCCTTGCCGAGGTGGCGGGTACGCTGCAGTCGGTGGCCGGCTCGACCGAACGGCTGGTCGAAATTCTTGATACCAAGCCTGCCATCCAATCGCCGGCGCGCCCGCTGCCGCTGCCGGTACCCGCGCTCGGCACGGTCGAGTTTCGCGATGTGAGCTTTCGCTACGGGGCAACCGACGCTGCGGCCACCGTCAGCGATCTGTGTTTCGCCGTCGGGCAGGGGACAACCACGGCTCTGGTCGGCATGTCGGGTGGTGGCAAATCAACTATCTTCGCCCTCTTGCAGCGCCTGTACGAGGTCGGGAGCGGTTCGATCCTGGTCGACGGCCTGGACATAAGGCAGGTCGATATCGGTGAATTGCGCCGCCGGATCGCCGTCGTCGAGCAGGACCCCATCATCTTTTCCGGCACGATCGAAGACAATATCCGCTTCGGGAAGCCTGACGCCTCGAGGCAGGACGTGGTCCAGGCCGCGACCGATGCAATGGTCGACGAGTTCGTTGCCGAGCTTCCAGCGGGGTACGATACTCTGGTCGGCGAACGCGGCGTCACCCTGTCCGGCGGTCAGCGGCAGCGACTGGCCATAGCCCGGGCTCTGCTCAAGGATGCGCCGATACTCCTGCTCGACGAGGCGACCAGCGCACTCGATGCCGGCAGCGAGCAACTGGTGCAGCTCGCGCTCAAGCGCCTGCAGCGTGGCCGCACAACGCTGGTCATCGCCCACCGGCTGGCGACGATCCGGGATGCTGACACAATTCTCGTGCTCGATAAGGGCAAGATCGTCGATCAGGGCGTGCATGACGAGCTGATGGCTCGTGACGGACGCTACGCCCAACTGGGACGGCTGCAGTTCAATCATGGGGATTGACCGTCTCTGATCCATGCGCATCGCGCAGGCCTGTCCCGCTGCTGGCTTGATTGACGCTTCGCCGCCTGCCTAGTCGTATGGCTGCGGTGCGTGCCTTGAGGATATTGCGTTCGAATAGACCTAGTTGGAGATGCTTTGATGCAGGAACACAATCTGGCCGGTGAGTGGCACCCAAACCGGTTGCGCCAGGGCAATAGCGACCGAAGCTCGGGTCACAACCGCTCGTCGCTGGACCAGGCTGTTCCCTCCGACACTCAGTTCATCAATGTCGGCAAGATCCTGACGGCGATGCGCCGCCAGATATTCGTGATCGGTCTGGGTACGGGGATCGGCATCCTGCTCGGCCTGCTCTATCTCGGGCTCTCGCCAAAGAGTTACGTCGCCTATAGCCAGATTCTCATTGATGCCAATGCCGGGCAGGTTGTTGCCGATGAAGACAGTCCGCTGTCGCTGGCTGCTGGCGAGACGGATCTATTCAACCAGATCGAAGTCCTGCGCTCGGCCAGGCTCGCCAATGATGTGGCGGCCATGGAAAATCTTACGACGGACGTCAATTTCCTCAATCCGCCACCGTCCTTCACCGGACGGCTCGTCGATATCGTCAAGCAAGGAATCGGCTTCGTCACTGGCCGCCCTCCCGAACCCGATGTCCTCCACAACGAGTTGCCACCCGAAGTTGTCGCCGGTCAGTTGCGGCGCAATGTCGTCATCGAGCGTGTTGGCCGCAGCTTCGTGCTCAATCTTGGCTTCCGGTCGCCGGATCGCGAGCTGGCCTACCGTGTTGCACGCGCCTATGCCAGTGCGCTGGTTCAAGACAAGCTCAATACCAATCTCGATGCCTCCCGCACCGCAGCCGACTGGCTGCAGCAGCGACTGGCAGAACTCAGCGTCAGCCAGCAGCAGGCGACTGCAGCCATCGAGGACTTCCGTCAGCGCACCGGCCTTTCGCTGGAGAACGATACGACCGTCGTCAATCGTCGCGTCGAGTCGCTGACCCAGCAACTCGTGCTGGCACAATCGGAAACGGCCCAGATGCGGGCCCAGACAGCCCAGCTCGAGGCGCTGATTGCGTTGGGGCCGGAACAGGCGGCAAGCAGTGCATCGGTATTGACGGGTGACGGCGTGGATACAGCCAGCGTGGCCGAGCTGCGTGCGCGACGCGAATCGATCATTCGGCGCATTGCCGAGGTCACCCAGACGTTCGGTGCCGACCATCCACAAGTGGCCGCTCTGCAAGGCGAACTTTCGGGCGTGTCCAATGACATATTTGTCCAGCTTCAGGCGCTGCTCGAATACTATCGTAATCAGGTCGGCATCGCCGAGCGCCGGGAGACCGAGCTTCGAGCCGGCGTCGAGTCAGAGAATTCGAGGACGTCGGAACTTAACAGCGATCGCGCCCAGCTCAACGAGTTGCAGCAGCGCTCGCAGGCCCTGACGGTTCTCTATAATTCCTTCCTGTCGCGCTACGAAGAGCTGGTGCAGCGCCAGTCCTTTCCGATCCCGACCGCGCGTATCATCAGCGAGGCTGAGATGCCCGGCGCGGCGGCCTCTCCCAATTCGGTATTCACAATGGCCGGCGCCTTGATAGGCGGCCTCTTCTTTGGCGTGGGCTTTGCTTTCCTCAATGAAATGCGTGAACGCTCCTTCCGTATCGGTGACCAGATATCGAAAGAGCTTGGGCTGCGCTTCGTTGGCTACCTGCCTTTGCTCAGCAAGCGAGGCGGCCGCACCCGGCAGGGGAAGCCCAAGGATCATCGGGCCGATGTGGCGCTCCACAATTCGATCCGCAAACTGATCATCTCGCAAACTGCATCGGCCCCTTCGACGGCATTCACCGAAACCCTGCGCTCCACACGCTTGGCGATCGATGCGAATGGCGCCAAGGATGTGTGCCAGATCGTGGGGATCGTCTCGGCGCTGCCCAACGAGGGCAAGACGCTGGTTTCGGTCACCTTTGCCGAGATGCTGGCCAGTTCGGGCGCCAAGGTTCTGCTGCTTGATGCCGACTTCCGCCACCGCGGTGCGAGCAAGCTGGCAGCACCTGACGCCGTCAATGGATTGTTGCAGGTTTCGGCCGGGCTGCCCTGGCGCCAGGCGATCTACAAGGACGAGGAAACCGGCCTGTCCGTGCTACCCACTGTCGCGGGTGCGTCGACCGATACGCGCGACTTCCTGGGTTCGGCCGCCATGGCCCAGCTGCTTGGACAACTGCGCAACGAGTTCGACTACGTGATCATCGACCTGCCGCCGCTTGGCCCGGTCGTGGATGCGCTGGTCATCATGCCATGGACCGATTCATTCGTGTTCGTAGTCGCATGGGGCAAGACGCCAAGGCGCCTGATCCGCTCGATCATGGAAAAGGAGCCAGTTCTGGCCTCCCATATCCAGGGCGTCGTGCTCAACAAGGTCAACTTCGCCGACCTGCCGAACTTCAGCGAGCCCGGTGGTACGGAGCGGTTCATGGGCACCTATGCCGGCTCCTACCAGATACCGATGAAGAAGGTCGGCTGACCCCCAACGGTTTCCCTGCGCGCCTACCGGAAACCCCCGCAAGGCTAAGGCTTGGCGGGGGTTTCTGGTCTTTCAAACAGCCGCAACGCCGCCTCTGACGCCATGGCCCGTGCGATCTCCCTGGCATATCGGCCGGGCCGCTTCAGGCATAGGTGCCACAAGACCTCGCGACGCTTTGGCCAGACCAGGTTTGGATCTGTCGGTGTGAGCGCCATGCGCACCAGGTCCGGCCCGGAAACGGCCGGGAGCATGGCGCCGATCTCCTCGGCAAGATGGTATTTTACACCAAAGACCTCCGAAACAATGCGCAGCGCCAGCAACGCTGTGCCCCGAAGGTTCTGCGCGGCGGCAATAGTTAAGAATGTGTTAAGCTGCTGGGGAACATCAGGTGTGACGCAGGCGTATAGGTCGGCGACATGTGCGCCCACCGATTCGCGGTTGAACAGGCCCTTGACGATGCTGATGGCGGAAAGGACGGGAATGTCCTCGGCGGCCAGGTGCTCAAGGGGCATGCCCAGGACGCTCGTACGGTCGGGCCTGGCGAGGTAGCTTTGCGTGCTTCTGGGGGCCGGCGAACCCGGTTGCTGAATGCGGTAATGCAGGTCCACGGTCACAGGCGGCGGGCCGCTTTTTGTCAAGTGCTGCTCGCCGAGAAACACTCGCCACCACAACGATGACGAGGTGGTTTGGTAGCCGATGGATGATATTACATCGTATATTTTGCTGTAGTCTGACGATTTCGCAAGGATATCAATATCGGAACAGGGCCTAGAGAAGAAGTCGTCGTAAATATACTTCTGTTGAATCGGACCCTTTATGAAGATAAATCCGACATTATGTTCCAATAATGCTTTCGAAAGTGCAGCAGATTCTCGCATTATTGTTGAGTTCATCTGCATAGTCTGAAATCTATAAACATCTATATAACTGGATTGCTCATCAGTCAGCATAGGCTGCAAGGGCTCACGGAGCAGCAGCAACAGCTTGTTGCGTACCGCGATATGCATCGCGGCGGTGACCGTTTCCGATGAGGGCGCGGCTGGCGTGCGGTCGGCGCCCGGATTGAATCGGGCCCGCATTGCCGCCACCACGAGGTCCAGTTCAGGACTGAAATTCATGCGTGCCGTCTCCATCCATCACCGGTAGCCGAAAGGTGTGTTACGGACGAATGTCAATACACTTTTTTAATCGACAGGCGGTTGGCGCAATTGAACGAGAATTGCACACATCAACGGCGTGCTGGCTTCCTTGACATGAACTTTGTCGGATGAGCAGATTTTGAATTGTGAGGACACACGTTGCTCTCACGCTGAGCGATCAAGTTAAACAAATGGAGCTGAATATGAAGACGAAATCGTCGTATACTGCCCCTCGCCTTGTCCGCCATGGTTCGGTCGAGAGCCTCACTAAGGGCCAGTCCGTGGGGTCGAAGCTTGATGCCACGTTCCCGACCGGCACGGCCTTCGGCGACCTCACCTTCTCGTAAGAGATGGGGAACACTCGCTGTCGAACGCCTCGGCGCTCGGCAGCGATGTGGCATGGCCTGGAGACACAAATGGCACCTCAATCGCTGTCCGACATACCCGACGTTCCGACCTACCGCGCCATAGCGAGCGATACTGTTGTGTCCACCAGCCTAGGCGACGGAACGGCGCTCCTTGATCTGAGGAACAATCAGTATTTCAGCCTTGCCGACGTCGGCACCATCATCTGGCAGTCGCTGCAAGCGCCGCGCACGCTGGACGAAATCGTCGATGACGTGCTGGCCGTTTACGAGGTGGACCGCACTGACTGCATCCAGGACGTAGATGTGTTGCTGAGTGAGCTGATGGGGGCCGATCTTGTTGAGATCTCTCCGCCGCCGCACCAATAGGCTGAAGGCGCTGGGGCCGGGTGGCCCGGCGTTGCTGGTCGAAACTGCCCTCCTTCTAATCAGGGTTCGCCTTGCGCTAACCTTCTCGTCTCTGACAGAAATTCAACAAAGAATGCTGCCGGACACTGATCTGCCGGCCCAAATGCCGCCGGCCTCCCTGGCGCGTATGGCTTGGTGCGTCCACAACACGGCGCGCCTGGTGCCGCAGGCAAGCTGCCTGACCCAGGGGCTGGTGCTGCAAAAGCTGCTGCATCGACGCGGCGTCGCCTCAGAGCTCAAATTGGGCGTCCGCAGGGACGCTCCTGACGATCTGGCAGCCCATGCCTGGGTACTGGTCGACGACATTGTCGTGCTGGGCGGCACGGCTCGCGATCTTGAACCCTTCTCGCCGATTGCCAAGTTCAGCACCGGGCTCAAATGAGCGGCATAGCCGGCGTGATCCTTGCCGATCGTCAGCGCTCCATACCGGCAGACCTGGCGCAGAAACATGCGCGGGCCATCAGGCAACGTGGCCCGGACGGTCAGGTATCGTGGACATCAGAGAATGTTAGCCTCTCTCACGCGCATCGGGACACCACAGGCTTCTGCGAACACAATCTCGACGTGGCTGATGCTCGACTGCGCATCGTTGGCGACATACGTCTCGACAATCGTGCAGATCTGATCAGCACGCTCGGTGTTGTGGATGGAACGCCCGTCTCCGATGTCCAGCTCCTGCTGCGCGCATACTTGCGCTGGTCTGACACATGTTGCGAACATCTTCGTGGGGACTTTGCCTTCGCCATATGGGATGCGACGGAGGGCAGACTCTTCTGCGCGCGGGATCAGATGGGCGTCAAGCCGCTGTTCTACGCGCAGTATGATGATCGCTTTGTGTTTTCATCCGAGCTTGCCGGGGTGGTCGCCGATGGCGCGCCGATCGAAGATGTCCGCATGGCGGGCTTTCTTATGGGATTTGCCGTCGATCCGGGGCTCACAGCATTCCGCGGCGCCCATCGCCTGCCTGCCGGTCATTGTCTGACCTTTGAACAAGGCAAGCTGACGGTCCGACGCTATTGGTCGCTGACCAACCAGGAATACGGGACCGACCGGTCGGCCGCCGAGATTTTCCGGGAGCGCCTTGACGACGCCGTGCTGTCGCGGCTGCGGGGCAGCCCGGCGCTGGGCGCCATGCTGAGCGGAGGCCTCGATTCGTCTTCCATCGTTTCGCTCGCTGCACGGCAGCTCGGCCGGGAACCATCTCGTTCACTACACACCTACTCGTTCGACTATCCCGGAACGCCGCATCTGGACGAGCGTGACTATGTCGAGGCAGTGCTCGACGCCTATGCCGTGCAGCCGATATTCCTGGGCTTTGACGATCTGGCGCCATTGCTGGGGCTCGATGACCTGGCCAACGGTCAGAGCGATCTGATGTTCGCGCCGGGCCTGCCCAAGATGACACGGCTGTTCGCCGCTGCACACGGTGCGGGTACGCGCGTGCTGCTCGACGGGCATGGCGGCGACGAAGTCGTTTCGCACGGATTTGGCCGGCTCTCCGAACTGGCGGCCGGTGGCAACTGGTTCGGCCTGTATCGTGAACTCCGCGGCGCAGCGGGCCTGTTTGGCGAAAGCGCCAATGGCCTGTTTCTGCGCTACTTCGCAACTTATGGACCGGGTCGACGATTGCATCGGCTGGCGCAAAAAATGCGGCTGGGCCACCGGACCGCACCTCGGTCCACGACCTCGCTGTCGTTTCTGGCCCCAGCCTTTGCCGCGCGCGCCGATGCAGGTGCCCGGTACCACGAATGGCAGAGCAAACTCCGGCAGGCCCATGCCGATGAAGCAACAATGCACGCCTGGAATGTATCGACCCCCCAGGTGGGGGAGGCGTTCGAGGCGCTCGATCGGGCAGGAACTCTGGCCAATGTGGAGCTTCGCTTCCCATTCTACGACGTGCAGCTGGTGAGCTTTGCGGTTGGCGTGCCCTCCAGCGAAATCCTGCGCGATGGCTGGACGCGCAGCCTGCTTCGCCGCTCGATGCAGGACATCCTGCCGGCCAAAGTGCAATGGCGCCGCGACAAGATCGACTTCTCGTCAGAGGTTCGGCTAGGTCTGGTCAAACATCACCAGGATGTCCTGGCCGGTCTATCTCGTGGAGATAGCCCGCTGGCGGCCTATCTCGATATCGGACGGCTGCGCGGTACCGTCGCCCGGCTGATCGAGCGGCCCGAGGCAATCGACGCCACCGAGCTGTTCATGGTCTGGCGGAGCGTCTTTCTCTCATTCTGGCTGAGGAGTCGTGGCGCATGACTGTGGCTGGCAAGGGGTTGGCAATGCGCCCAGATCAGTGCTTTCGCTATGAATTGTTCGGCATGACGGTGCAATCGGACATCGAGATGCCGCAGATGCGGGCGGCTCGCGCCGAAGGAACCGACCTGACGATACGGCGAACGCGTATTGCCGATCCGCTGCGCGGTGCTGAAGGGGCCGTCTCTCGCTTCGATGGCGACAAGCAGTATCTGGGGTGGGACACCGTCGGCGGCTTTCGGGTCGTCAACGAGACGCTGATCGAGGTCGATCCCAATCCGGGTGTGTCGGACTTTCTGGTAGCGCTGCCGCTGCTGGGCTCAGTGATGGCGACCCTGCTACAGCGGCGTGGTCTGTTGGTCCTGCATGCCAGTGCTGCGGCGGTGAACGGGAGTGGCATCGGATTGCTCGGCGACAAGGGGGCCGGCAAATCGACCACTGCAGGCGCCATCGTGGCGGCCGGTCATGCGTTGCTTTCGGACGACGTGGTGGCCATCGATTTCGCCGAAGGCGCCAAGGTTGTGCCCGCCTACAGCCAGCTCAAGCTCTGGGAGTCGGCTGTCAACGGCATTGGCCTGGCAGCGCTCGAGCGGCAGGCGCAACTGCATCCTTCAATCGAAAAATCGCAATTCAGCCTGACCGAGGGCTTCTGCGATCACCCTGTTCCGCTGGCCAACCTTTACGTCCTGACCCGCGGCGAGCATGCCGCGATTCTGCCACTCGATCCGCAGTCGGGGCTTCAGGCGCTGATGCGATATTCCTATATGGGCCGGTTCGGTGAAGCCGGGTTTGGCGGCAGCATCGGCGCATTTTTCCGTCGCGCCGCCGAGCTGGCCAATGCCGGTCGCGTGCGCATTCTGCAGGTTCCACACGGCGTTGCGAACATCCCCGATGCAATCACGGCCATTGAGGCAGATCTAGGAAATTAAGAAGGCTTTTTCGCTCCCCGCGCGCAGGACTGGGTTGTGCTGAGCGCCGATGTCAAACCGAACTTTGATGCTAGGCTCCGACCATGCAGACCAGCAAGCGGTCCGTGCAATCCGGCGCTTCGGCGGCGGACTTCGGAAATAGCAGATCGGGAGCATCCGGTATCGTGAAGACACGCAGACGTTGTGCCTATTCCTCCTTTGTTCTTGCCAGCGCATTGGCCATGTCCTGGCCATTTGCTGTGTCGGCCCATGCCGCCGAGCCCTATCTTCTGGGCATTTCAGACCGCATCGCCATAAAGGTCGTCGAATGGCGCCCGGGCGAAGGCGATTTCCGGGAATGGTCGGCGGTTGGTGGTGAATATGCCATCGGGCCCACGGGAACAGTGTCGGTGCCGTTCCTGGGCGAGCAAGCTGCCGCTGGACGGAGCACCGCCGATCTCGCGGCCGAGTTCAGCACCGACCTCAGCCAGTATTTCGGCCTTGCCAACCCGCCCAATGTAACGATCGAGATCGTCGCCTTTGGCCCGATCTACGTTCTGGGCGATGTTGAGGCGCCCGGCGAATATGCCTATAGCCCGGGCCTCAATGTCATCAAGGCGCTCAGTCTTGCTGGCGGCGAAAGGACCTCGGAAAGCGGCGCGATGAACAGCGAACGCGAGCTGATTTCGGCACGGGGTTCCTTCGGGGTGCTACGGGGGCAACTGGAGCGGCTGATTGCGACCCGCGCCCGTCTCGACGCCGAACTGGCTGGACAGGAACAGATTGCCGTACCGCAGGAACTGGCGTCGCTGGAAGGCTTCAGCGGTATCATGTCGGTCGAACAGGCTGTGCTTGACGCCAATTCCAGCAGGTCCGACGGGCAGGAACTCTCGCTCTCTGAATTTTCCGAGCTGCTGAAGCGTGAACTGGCCACGTTGCAACAGAAGCAGACGACAGTCGAGGGGCAGCTCGAAAACGCCAAGCAGGATCTGGCCGGCGTGCAATCGCTGGCCAACAACGGACTGGCGGCCAATACACGCGTGTCGTCAACCGAGCAGATGGTGGCCGATCTCGAAACCAGGCTGCTCGATATTGGCGTTGCCATCCTGCGCACGCAGAAGGACATCAACGACACCGATCGCAGCCTTTTGGCCCTGGGCGGCAACCGTACTGCGGACCTGACCACCGAACGGCAGCAGGTGGATGCCCAGATCGCGGATTTGCGCACCCAGATCGCCACGCAGCAATCGCTAATGGCCGACGCCTTGCTGCAAGGAGCCAGCGGCGGCAGCGATCTGGTCGATCATCAATATATCATCATACGCGACGGAGCCGAGTTGCAGGCTACCGATGTGACAGCCTTGCAACCGGGGGATGTCGTCAAGGTGGTGCTGCTGATTACGCAGCCAGAGGATGCGTCAAGTCTCTAGTTCACGGGAGTTCTACAATGGTCCATCTATCTCGAATCCAGCGCCCCACCCTGTCGAGTTCCGCCGCTCTGATTGCTCTGTCGCTGCTCTCCGTCGGAGCCGCCGCGCAAGAAACCAGTGTCAGCTTCTTTGATGACTTCAACACTTTCGACCGCGTGCGCTGGTATGCTTCTGATGGCTGGTCCAATGGCCCGCACCAGAATTGCGGGTGGGCAGACAAGCGCGTCACCCTCAACGATGGAATTCTGGAGATTGCCTTTGGTCCCGGTGAGATGGCTGGTCGCTCATTCACCTGCGGCGAAATCCGCACCCGCACGGCCTACAAATACGGAACATACGAGGCGCGCTTGAAGACGCCCGCCGGCTCGGGCCTCAATGCGGCGTTTTTTACCTATACCGGCCCGACCATGAACCAGCCGCACGACGAGATTGACTTCGAAGTGCTGGCCAAGGACACCGGCGAGATCAGCACCGGCACTTATGTGTCGGGCAAAAGCGGCCTTGGCACGCCGGGCAACGGCAATGGGCGATTGCTTGAATTGCCCTATGCCTCCGACAGCGATTTCATCCAGTACGGCTTCGTCTGGGCCCCCGACACCATCAGGTTCTATGCCAATGGCGAGCTCATCCGCACGATCGACGTGCCGCACGAAATCCCGACGCACGAGCAGAATGTGTTCTTCAGCCTATGGGGCAGCGACACGATGACTGATTGGATGGGACCGTTCGAGGCACCCGCGCAACCTATCAAGATGGAGCTCGACTGGTTCGGCTATACGGCACCGGGCGAGAGCTGCCTCTTCCCGCAATCCATCACGTGCTGAATTCACAAACCAGCCCGTCAGGGCGATTTCTGGCTAGCCTCAAGGGGAACAAATGAAACTGGTGTTTTTCAGGGGCAAGGTGCCGAATTTCGGCGACGAGTTGAACACGTCGGTCTGGCAGTCGATCCTGCCGGCAGGTTTTCTCGACGATGACGAGAGCGACCTGTTTGTCGGTATCGGCTCCATCATCGGCGACCATTTGCCCGCCAAGTCGCGCAAGCATGTGATGGGCTCGGGTTATGCCGGCTATATGGGTCGTCCCAAGATCGACGATGGCACCTGGAATATAGCTTTCGTGCGTGGTCCGCGCACGGCCGCGGCTCTAGGCCTCCCCTCCGAAAAGGCCATATGCGACAGTGCGATCTTGCTTCGCACCATGGATTTGCCGCCGGCGACGCCCGGCATCGATGTCGCCTTCATGCCGCATTACGAGAGTCTTGAGCGCGGCTTCTGGGCCGAGGCTTGCAAGATTGCCGGGATCACGCTGATCGACGCCACCGATCCCACCGACAAGATACTGGGACAGCTCAAAGGTGCGCGGCTGTTGATCACCGAGGCCATGCATGGCGCGATCGTCGCCGACGCGCTACGCACACCCTGGATCGGCGTCAAGCCGATCTATCGCGGTCATCACATGAAGTGGCTTGACTGGTCGGAGGCCCTGTCCATCGATCTGCGGGTACACGACCTCAAGCCGTCCAGCGTGCTCGAGCTTTATGTCGGGGCCACCGGGCGCGGTGGCGAGAACGGCCGCTCGGGCCGGCTGAACGAGAGCATATTCTCGGCATTGCCGAACAAGATCCTGACATACCGTGCCGCCCAGCACCTGAAGGCCATTGCCAAGCAGGAGCCGCAGCTCAGCTCGGATCAGGCGATCGCCGACGTGACCGACCGTGCCCTGGCGGCCGTGAACGGCTTCGTCCGCAACTACACCTCCAGCAAAGCCAGCGCCTGAGCTTCAGGCCGCTTTTTTTCCAGTCAGCATGACCGCCACGATGCGGCTCAGCTGACTGCGCGCCGCCAGTGCGAGCACGGCGATATAGACCAGGGCGCCTCCGCCTATGCTGGCCAGCAACCGGATGACAGCGTCCCCGGGCAGGACTTCCTTAATCGCCGATACGGCCACGAACATGGCGGCAGCAGCGAGTGCCGGCGCGACGAAGGGTTTGAAATAGGTGACTAGGCTGATGTTGAGCAGCCGCATGACCATGTGCACCGCCGGTAGCCACATCAGAAAGGACTGGATGGCGATGGCGGTCACCAGCGCATCGAGCCCCCAATTGTGGAAGAAGATGATGTAGAGGATCGTCATGGCCTGCCGGGCCAGCATGTAGAACAGCCAGAGCCCGGCCTGGCCTTGACTGCGGATCAGGGACGATTGCAGCACGCCGACACTGGTCAGCAGCCCCATGGCGCAGAAGGCCCGCACCGCGCCGACCGCATCACCCCAGTGATCGCCGAAAGCGATGGGGATGAGGTCGTCGGCCACCGCCGCCATGCCGATGAACAGCGGAAACGAGAAGATCGAGGATGCCAGCGTGGCAAAGATATAGGCGTCCCGCAGCTTGCCCGGCTCCTTTTGCAGCGATGACAGCAGGGGATAGGACACCGCATTGAGCGGGCTGGCGATAAGGTCGCTGATCAGTTGGAAAATGCGCCTGGCAAAGCTGAACAGACCCAGCATGGATGTGCCAAGCAACGAGCCGATGAGCACCTGTTCGAGGTTGATGGTCTGCAATGCCCGTTGGCCCGAGGAGAACAGGCCGAAGCGCGACAGGTCGCGCAATGCAGTGGTTCTGAAGGAAAATCTGGGCGCCCAGCGTGCCGACAGCATGGACGCAGCGCAGGCGATCAGCGACGAGGCGAGCTGTGAAAAGGCTAGGGCCCAGAGGCCATAGTTCAGTAACAGCAGCACAATGCAGATCGCCGCTGCGGCCAATGACGCGATGGTGGTGCGGACCGCCAGCTTCTGGAAGGCCATGGCGCGGGTCAGCAGGGCATTGGGTACCGCACCAAGCAGGTCGAAGAACACCTTCAGGCCGAGCAAGGGGATGAGAAGCTTCAGTTCCGGTGTGCCGAAGGCGTCGGCGAACGGCACGGCCGCCACGACTACTCCGGCATAGACAAGCGCCGCGACCCCGAAGCACAGCCAGAAGACGGTATCGAGATGATCCCGGGTGATTTCGGCCCGCTGCACCAATGCGTCGCCAAACCCTACCGGGACCAGGGCACTGGCGATCGTAGTGATGGTCGCCGCCAGCGCGACGGTGCCGAATTCGGCCGGGCCGAGGGCGCGCGAGGTGGCGAGGAATACCAACGCGCCGATTGCCGCCGGGGCGAAGCCGCTCAGCAAGGACCAGAGCAGGCCGACAATGGCGGCGCGGGTTCGCCCGGTCTTGAGATGATCGTAACGCGCCTCAGGCGTGGTCTGGCCGGTAACACTCAAAATCGGTTCTTTCACATCGTCGTCAGGCCCTGCCGGTTGGCTAGAGGCTCATGCCGAACGCATCGGCCATGCCCTTGGAGACGAAGCGCAACTTACTCACATTGTTCAGCAGCAACCCCGGCGATTTCAGGGTTTTCTTGTTCACCACGAAGTTGCGGACCATGCCGCGCGACTTGCTGTGCGCCCCGGCATGGCCGACGCGATAGATCGCGCCAGGGAAGGGCAGCGGTTGCAGCGGGCTGCCCTTGGCGGCAAGGATGGCCTCGATGCGGACATGGCTGCCTAGCATGGTCTTGACATAGTCCTCGCTCCCCGCAGCCACGGCAGCCGGCACCTCATAAAGGTCCGAGCGGATCACATGCGAGGTGCCGCAGAACGTGGCGAAATGGGAATGGAGGTAGGCGAGGCGCCCGCCTTCGGACCAGATATAGCCGTTCTGGATGGTCCAGCCGTTGGCGCCAAAATTGCTGGCGGCATGCGCGGTGATATCGCGGCTGACAAAATCGTCGTCGTCCACGATCATGAAATAGCCGGTCTGCCCCGCCGCGATCATGCCCGACAGCACACGGCGCCCCTTGTCCCAGCGGAACGCGTCATACATGGCTTCCTTGTCGCCGGCCCCCAGGTCGTGGAGCTGGTTGGGCGGGAAGGTCACGCGCACCACCTCGAAACCTTGCGGCAGCGCAGGAATCTGGGCGCCGACATTGGCGACGATCAGGCCGCGCCAGGAGGCGTGCGTCTGGTTGGCGATCGATTGCACCGTCTGCATGAGGCGGCCGACAAGCGCCGGCCAATCCTTGGCATTGTCTTGATGCCGCACCGGGATGATGAAGGTCACCACCGGCGCGTCAGTCTGGCTCGCGAGTGGCTTGTCGACTGCTTCCAGGCTCATGCTGCACCTCTGGGTTGGTAGTCGGCTCCGCTCGACCGCACCCTGGATGTGGCCCGGCGGGAAGCGATGAAGTCGTTCAATGCCGCGTCGGATCGGCCAAAAGCTGCCACCAACCCGGACCGCAGGGCGGTGCGCGCCGTCTGCACCGGCGGCAACGGCGCACCGGCTTGATGCCAGATCATGGATCTCACCAGACCATCGGCGCGCACAGCAGGGGGCGCAGCGAAGCGCTCGCTGTCGAGATAGCTCTTCCTTGCCTCAGCAGGCAGTTCGTTCCAGACGGCGCGACGCAGGCGCTGGACATTGCGCTTGAGATTGAGTTCGCGGCGCAGATACGAGGTGTTGAGACCGGCATTGCGCGTCGTCTGCTCGGCATTCTCGGCCCAGACCGCCAGCGGCTCCATGGCGACGTAGATCGGCTCGCGAATGGAGAATGTCCGCAGATATTCCTGCAGCGTCGCCGTGCAATTGTACTGGATTTCGAGCTCACTGCGGGCGTGGCGGCTCCAGAACAGGCCGCCATTGGACACGCCGATGCCCATCAGCAGCGATGTGCGGAACGTCAGCGGGTCATAGAGGCCGTTGGTGAAGACGTCATCGAGCACGCCCTTCGTCCCTAGATAGGCCGCATCGGTGCCGCTGGCATGCTCGAAGAGCTGGTTGCGCAGCACGATATCGACGCCCTGGGACTTGCAAAGGGCGATATTGGCCTCGAGGAACGTGTCGAGGATGAAATTGTCGTCCTCAACGACGCAGAAATACTCCGCGCCATGGGGATTATTGCGGCTGAAGCACTGGTCGATGTTCATGGACGCGAAGTTCTGTCGGACGTTTCTGTGATAGACGATCCGTGGATCGGCCAGCGCCAGGCAGACCGTCTCCGCCGACCCTTGTGGGTCATCGTCGTAGACGTCGCAGACCCAATTGCTCCAGGTCTGTGCCTGCATGCTGCGCAGTGCCCGCGAAAGCGCTTTGGGCCGGCGATAGGTCGGGGTGCGTATCTGGACGAGGTTGGTAGTGTCTGTCATGGGCTGGATGCTCGCACTCCATAGACCAGCGCAACCACGACTAAGGTGGTTGGCAGGCTGAACTGGAAAAACAGGGAAACCTCCACAAAACTGCCGAAAACGGCAGTGGTGAGATAGCCAAGGAACAGGGCGGTGGCCGGAGAAGGGTCTCTCAACCCCCATTTCAATGCCAGAAAGAATGCGCCGAACAACATGGCTACCTGAATCGTGACGCCAGCGGTTCCGATCTCGACTGCGTTCGAAATGTAGGTGTTGTGGAAGTTGAATCCGGACCGGCTGGCGATACCAAACTGCGCCCATAAGATTTCTGCCGGCGAATAGCCCTGGAGCCAGAATGCCCGATAGCCAACACCGAACAACGGATTCTCGCGGATCAGGTCGATGCCCACCGCCCACAAGTCCGTTCGCCCCGTTAGGGTCGTATCCTTGCCGGTCGTGTTGAGCACCAGGTTCATCAATTCGCTCCAATAGCCAACCGCAAGGAGCGATGCGATCACCGCTAGCATGCCGACCACGCAGAGCAGTACTGCCCTCTGTAGTGGAGTCAGCCAACGACCGCTCAACACGAACAGCATGGCACCCAGGCTCGGCATCAGCATAATGATCGCGCCGGCTGACTGGGCCAGGAGCAGAATGGGACCCGACACCACCAGCGAGATCAGCGCAGTCACACGCTGCAGGCGTGAGCCCTCCTTGTCCACTAAGGCGGCTACCGATGTCAGGATGAAGACAGAAACGATGGCCGCGAACGCATTCTTGCTGCCAAAGATGCCGATCCAGGCGCCCGACGAATTGCGCACCCTGCCGAATAGTACACTGGCGATTATCGCCATCAGGAAGATGCCGAATAGGATGCGGACCAGTGTGCGGGGCGGTACGCGGCAAGCGATCACTATGGCGATCGCCACGCTTACGCAGAGCTGAAGCGAGCCGCGAAACGTCTCTGCAGGGGCCTGCGACCAGAGTGTCGACAGGGCGCAATAGACCGGTAGTAGCAGGACGTACCAGAAGCGCGCCAGCGATTGGATGGTGTGCGGTATTTTGGTGGCCATCAGAAGGCCGCCGCAGAGAAGGAAGATCAGCGCAGCCAGCCCGCCGAACAAAGGATTGAGGAGAAGGACGCCAAGCGAGACCGATGTCAGGCACGCGGCAATATTGAACTCAATCACCGGGGCTCGCACCGAACCCATAGCCGATGGGTGCGCGTAGGCGGTCATCCGGCAACCTTTCCGCCAAGCCGGCGCGTCAGCCGCTCGCTGACCGATCGCCCGAGCTTAACCAGCAGGCTCGGTTGGCCGAGCATCGCGCCCAGGGCGGGCAGGAGACGCCGTGCCTTGATCGCCTCGACCAGTTCCTCAAAGTCTAGGCGTCCCAGAAGTGCCTTGCGGCGGCGCTGGAATGCCGTGGTCATGGCGGCCGGGAAGGGGCCGTTTTGAGCCACAAACCGATCCTGGCTCGCGATCATGGCGCGCACGGTCGACACCGACAGCCGATGTGATAGCGACTGGCTGTGCCGGCGGTAATAGTACATCGCCTCGGGAGCAACGCAGAGCTCCGCGCCGCTCAGCAGCAGGCGAAGCAGCAGGTCGTAGTCCTCGCCGACCCGGAGCGTCTCGTCATAGCGCTGACTTGCCAGCACGGAGCTGTGGATCAGTGGCTTGAGGTATCCGAAAGCCACGGGGTCGCCGGCCTTGGTCCTGCCGTCAACGAACAGTTCGGCCGTGATCAATTCGGGCTCGGCATAGCTTGCCGACTGGAACAGTTGAGCATGCGGCTTTGCGCCATCCACGAAATAGAACAGGTCGTCGGCCACGATGCCGACGTCGTTGTCACTGGCCAGCGCGACCAAGCGGCCAAGACGGTCCGGGGTAATGAGGTCGTCGGCATCGACGATGGCGATCCACTCACCCCGGGCCAGGTCCAGGGCAAGATTGCGCGCTTTGGCGGGGCCAGCATTCGCGGTGAGGGGGAGCGGCCGGACCCGGCTGTCGGTCGCGGCGAACGACTGCATAATCGCAACGCTGTCATCGGTGGAGGCGTCGTCGACGACGATGACTTCGATATTGCCCAGCGTCTGGCTCAGCACCGACTCGATAGCGGCACCGAGATAGGCGCTGCCGTTGAAATTTGCCATGATGACCGACACCTCGGGGCGGGCGCCGGACAGCATGTCTCCTCCCTCGCTCTGGTCATGTGACATGAGAACCTCTCGGCGCGGGTGTATCGATCAGAAAAGAGCGGCCTAACCGGACGATGCTACGGCCGGGTCCACGACTGGTTGCAACTGGGCGATCAAATCGTCCACTTGGGCAGACAGCGCCTGCAGCTGTTCGATCTGCGATGAAACATCGCTGACCCTTTGCGTCGCCTCGCTGGCATTGCGCTCGGCCAGGGTAATGGAGGCCTCGTCATCGTCTGATCGCGCACCGAACTCGGCCGTATTGTCGAGAAGGTTGGCAGCCTGGGCGTAGTAGAGTTCGACCCGTCGCCGCAATCCGTCGCGCTCGGAAACGGCGCTTGCGATCGCCTGCTCCACCGACCGCTTCACGGCGGTCAGCCGCTCAAGATCGGTCGTGTAATTGCGAGCGGGGTTGCGGGAGCGGAAGAGGGAGGGTCGGAGCGAGAAAATGGAGCTCATGTCGATGATCCCCCCGCTTTCTAGCGACTGCCCGTCCGCAGTAGAACGACCTTGATCGTTCGAACCATGATGATGATATCGCCCAGGAACGACCATTCGCGAACATACTGGGCGTCGAGCTGGACACGACGATCGTAGTCCACATCGCTGCGTCCGCTCACCTGCCACAGGCCGGTGATACCGGGGCGCGTGCTGACGTAGGACGCAATGTCGTTGGCGTAGCGAATAACTTCGGCCTGCACGATGGGACGTGGCCCCACCAGGCTCATGTCGCCCCGGATGACGTTGATCAGCTGGGGCAGTTCATCCAGGCTCGTTGCTCGCAAGAAAGCGCCGAGCCGGGTAATGCGCGGGTCGTCGCGCAACTTTTGGTTCGCGTCCCACTCGGCCCTGGCCTGCGGGAAGGTCTCAAGATGGCGCGCCAAAGCTTCCTGAGAATTGGTCACCATCGAGCGGAACTTCAAGCAACGGAAGCGGCGCCCCTTGTGTCCGATGCGCTCATGACTGAACAAGACCGGGCCGCGATCGGTGGAGATCATGATGACCACGATGAAGAACATGGCGGGCAGAGCAAAGAGCAGTAGCGTCAAGGCGACGGATATATCGAATGCCCGCTTCGCAGCGCCGCCCTTGGGAAAGCGAACATCGGATGCCGAGTTTGATGCATCAATTTCGTAGTTCATTACCGACATCTGGCCACCTGCGTGCTGAAAGACGTTTCTGGTTTCGATCAACCGGCGTACCGGTCTCGGTTTTACTTTGCTGCCGCAAACTGTATTAGCGACGAATGCGGTTGTGCCTAAATATTAGCCACTCCTGTGACCACTATTGCAGTTCGTTATGCAATTAAGGAACCATGAATAGCCGGGCATGACAACAGATCGGGCGCATGGCAGTCATGCGCGCATCGCAGCGTGTTGATGAAGACGATTCCCAAAATTGCCTAGATTGCCAACTACTGCGCATAGCACTGATTCATCATCAGTGCGGCCCTGCGAGGTGGTGCCGTTGTTGCGTGGGCAAGAGGCCCTTTTCGGGGTTGTGGGGTCTAGAGGCCGATAAGTGGAGCGATGCCGCGCCACAGCAGATAGAGGCCGAACCACGACAGGACAATGAAGGCGAGGGCAGTCAGGCCCATTGGCCAGCTCTGCCATATTCTCCGGCGATGGGGGACGGCTCCGACCCCGCTTTCGAGGTCCTTCTTGTCCGCCTGTTCCCTCTGTACCATAAGTTCCTCGCGAATGGCGGCCTGCTGTATCTGGTGTACAGCCCATCGAATTAGCGCAACTTTAAGACGCGCCGCGCCTGCAGCTGACCGACACAAGAAGCAGTCATAACGGTAAATCAGAACTAAAGCGAGTTGCTCGAGGAGCAACGCCTGGTCAATTCAACGACATTGTGCGTGTGTTTATTGATGGGCCCGTGCCGCGAGAAGGTTCCGGGGCGGCGCATTTTCGCATCCGGCGGTCATCTATGGCGAGCTTCATACTTAGCGACAGTAAATATACTCGAAAACGACAGCGCGACTACACCAAAGGACAGGTTGGCCATCAGTAGGTTTTGCAATCAAAAGCAAAATGCCAGCAGTGTGGATAAAGCTGCTGGTTCAGTCGGCGGTTGTAAGTCAGAAGTGTGGACTTTTGTTGACGATGGGACATCTGCCATTTTTGCGGCAGTGCCATGCAGTGAGCGCAGATGTCCGCTGATAGACTTTGGCGGTCCGTTGTGGTCGCATGACGTGACTGACGGCGATCAACGGAGCTTTCCTCGTGACCAAGCGCGTTAGGACTGCGGTATTCCCAGTCGCAGGTTTGGGAACCCGCTTCTTGCCTGCGACCAAGGCCCTACCAAAAGAGATGCTGACAGTGGTCGACAGGCCATTGATTCAATACGCTGTCGATGAAGCCAGAGAGGCCGGAATCGAACATTTCGTCTTCGTGACGGGTCGAAGCAAGGGTGTGATCGAAGACCACTTCGATCGGCAATTCGAGCTGGAAACGACGCTGGAAATCCGAGGCAAGACGAAGGCTCTCGAAGAGCTCCGCCGGGATCTGCCTTCGGCCGGACGAACCAGCTTCACCCGCCAGCAGGAGCCGCTCGGTCTGGGCCACGCCGTGTGGTGCGCCCGCGATATCGTTGGCGACAACCCGTTTGCGCTGCTGTTGCCCGACATGCTGTTCAAGGGCAAACCAGGCGTCCTCAAGCAGATGATGGACGCCTATGAAGAAAGCGCGGGAAACATCATCGCCATCGAGGAAGTGCCCCATGCCGAGGTTTCGTCCTACGGTGTCGTGGGACGTGGCCATGGTGAGGACAACGGCTTCCAGATCACCCAGATGGTTGAAAAGCCCAAGCCCGAGGACGCTCCCTCCAACCTCATCATTTCCGGGCGCTATATCCTGCAGCCGGAGATATTCTCGCTGCTGGCCGACCAGCCGCGCGGCGCCGGCGGCGAAATTCAGCTGACGGACGCCATGCAGACGCTGATGACGCTTCAGCCCTTTACCGGCGTGAAATATATCGGCCAGAGCTTCGACTGCGGCTCCAAGGTTGGCTTCCTGACCGCCAATGTCGCCTATGCACTCGATCGTGCCGACATTCGGGAAGGCTTCCTGGCGGCGCTCGAAAGGCTCGAACTCGACGACGTCCTGCTCGAGCCGGCCAAGGCCGCTGCTGAATAGCAGCGGTCAACTCGGTCTTTGCTGACCATAAAGGGCGGGCTGCGCAGCGCCGTAGAGCCCGCCGATGACACCCAGATGCAGCACGCCGCGCAGGAGGTTCTTGCGCCAGCCGATGGGCGAATAGGCCGAGACTACGGCCATGCCCAGGCAGGCGGCTGCCTTGGCCGCGGCAATGCAGGCGGCAGGGATAGCAAATCGGGTCTTCGCACGCAGACGCGCGCCATGTGTTTGCCCCGAGCGCAGCCGGCGGCTGAGCAGCCAATTCATGGCCGCCCGGTTTGTCGGTACCGGTTCGTCGATCCAGGCCTCTGGGGCGAAGGCTATAGCGCCGCCGGCGTCGCTGTATCGGTAGAAGAAGTCGGTGTCCTCGCCGCCTGATTTGCCCAAGGACAGGTCGAAGCGCTGCGCGCTGAGCGGCATTTGCCAGCGCATCAGCACGTTGCATGTATAACCGGTCCGTATCGTCCCGCCGACTTGGACGGGAAGTGTCGAATGAAAGTCGCCCTCCGTCAGCCAGCGCGGTGCTGACGGTGAATAGACCGCTCGTACCGGGCCAAGCACGACGCCAGCCCCGGTCTCGGTAGCCTTGGCGAGCAAGTGCTGCAACCAGAGCGGGGAGACTACTTCGTCGTCGTCGACAAAGGCGATGAAATCTGCCGTCGCCGCATCGAGGCACGCATTGCGGGCGATCGAGATATTGGCTGCCGGGCTGTGCAGGTAGGTGATCGGAAACGGGAATCCTGCAGCCACGCTTTCCACCAAGGCCCGGGCGCTGGGCGTGTGGTCATTGTCCGAGATCACGACGCGGATGGCGATGTCCCTTGCATCGAGTCTGGCGATAGACGCCAGCGTTTCGGCAAGGTAGGCGCGGCGAAACGTGCAGACGCAGATATCGACGCTGTGCCTGTTCATGCCGGCCCCGGTGTCCGCTTCTGCGGCAGCGACTCCGCCAGATGCAGCCAGAAGCCGGTCGACCAGGCCAGTTGCATGATCATGGCACTGATGCCGACCAGCGGCGCCCCTTGGGGCGGCAGCTCGTAGCGGTCTGACATGCGCAGCGCCGACAGACCGCCCAGTCCCAGGCAAGCGGCGACCCAGAGGCCGAGCGGCACCAGCGCCGTCCAGTGAACCAGGGCCAGCGGCACCAATGCAGCTGCCGGCACGATGGCCAATGGCAGCAATTGGCGCAACCGCGGTCGCATCCGATGCTTGAGCAGGTTTCGGGCACGGCCCCGGCCATAGCCGAAATACTGTTTCGACAGGCCGGTCACCGAGGCCCGTGGGAAATAGGTCATGGTTGTGGCATCGGTAAGCCAGATGCGGAAGCCCGCCTGGGTCAGCCGGAAATCGAGTTCGGCATCCTCATTGTGCCGGAACGTCTCATCGTAGCCTCCGACGGCGACATAGGCCGGGATGCTCATCAGCGCGTGGTGGCCATGGGCGACGAAGCGCCCGGACCTGCCGGTTCGATGTTCCGAACCGCCGGTGCCGACGATCGAGTTTTGTGCCGTCGCTACCGCACGCTGGAACAGGCTGGTGCCAACTGTCTTCATCGGCACGACGACGCTGTCGACACCGTGCTCCTGCGCCTCGCGAACCAGCGCCCGGCAATAGTCAGGTGGATAGGCGCCGTGCGCATCGACGCGGATGACATAGTCGACACCGGCGCCATGGCGCTCAACCGCAAGATTGATCGCCGCGCTCTGAATGCGTTTGGGATTGGGCAGAAGCTCGACCCGCGCGCTACGCCGCGCGAAGTCGCGGACGATGTCGAGCGTGCCATCATCGCTACCGCCATCGGCGACGATGATGCGTGCGTCCAGGGCCTCTGCCTCGGGCAACAAGCCCTCCAGCAGGCTGGCAATATGCTTGGCTTCGTTCAGCGTCGGAATGACGATCAGGCACGTCTTGCTCGGCATGGTCATGCGACCTCCGTGGCTAGGTTGATATCGGCTCTAAGGCTGGAAAGGCGAGAGACCAGGGCCTCGCAATCGGCCTCACCATAAGAAAACAGCGAAGGGTCAAGCGCCGCGACACGACCCGCCATCATGCGGACCGTCGACGCATCGAGCCCGCCCAGGGTGCCGCGCAACGTTTCAGCCTCGATATCGGGCACGATCAGGCCAATGCCATGCCGTTGAAGGAAAGCCGCCGTTTCGGTACCGGCCACCGCGATGGGAATGGCGCCGTGCAGGCATCCCTCGTAGAGACGGTTTGGCAGTAGCCAGCTCGAGTTCTGCCCGGCTTCGAAAAAGTCGATGGCCCAGGAGAAGTGCACGTCCGAATAGATGGCGGGCAGATCGTCCGGATTGCGATAGGGTCCGGCGAACGTCAGACCGGGTTGCGCGGCGGCCCGGGCATGGAAGTCGTCGAACTCGGTCAGCGCCGGTCGGCCACGCAGCACGACCTCCAGCCGCCCCCCCATGTCCGCGGTGAGCTGGGACAGGGCATCGAGGGACCGGCTGCAGCGCAGGGCGCCGAACCAGCCGATGCGCAACGGGGCTTCCACGTTATGCAGCGCCGGATTGCGGCCACGTTCGCCATTGCCGATGGGTGCCTTGTTCTCGACGATCAAGGCGGGCGGGCCGCCATAGATGTCGAAGTAATTGCGCAGAAAGCCAGGCGAACTGGTGGTCAGGAGCGCCGCTGGGGCTGACAAGTAGCGCTCTGCCGCGCGCATGCCGCGGCCGACGAAATCCTGGCGCAGCAGCAACCGGTGGATATCGAGACACTCATAGACGATCGGGTGATGGCCGCCCCATAAGGCGCGCAGGCGGTTGGCCAGGGGTAGCATTTCGAGGTTGCGGGCCATGATGATGTCGGGAACATCCCGGCCACCCAGGGTGCGCATGATGGTTGCCAGGGCCTTGGCGACGGCAACCAGCCGTTGCCCGAACCGGCCATCGAAGGTTTCGCCCAGCACGACCACATCACTGGCATCGAGGCTGGGTAGAGCTGCCCCTTTGCGGATGAAGCCGGCAACGGCCACCGAGGCGCCCCCGGTTCGCATCATCGATATCCGCCGTGCTGCCGCCGGATCCGCCAGATTGGGCGTCAGGTAGAGCACCTTGAGCATGCTCAGGCCTGCCACGCGTGGGGAGCGCCGAACAGGCGCGCGGTTCGGGCCATGCCTGCGTCAAGGCATTGACTATAGAGCATGGCTCGCGCCTCTCAGGTTCAGTCAAACTACCCGTCGAGTAGGGCTTGGCACGAGCGTCAGGTCAACCAACGAAGGTGGGCTGCTGACCTGCGTATCCCGCATATGTGGGACTGCGGGCGAATTCCCGCCTCAAAACTAAAACAGAAATCTCGGCCGTCGGGACGACGGATCCTGGCAGATGTGAAAGGGCCACGCTTCGCTGGTTCAATACCACGAGCCCAAGTGAGCAAAATTCAGGCAGACGACAGCCACCGCACCAAAGAACCCATATAGCTTGCGTGTCAATTAGGACCGGTCTGTACTGAATTCGTGCTGCGTGACCTGATTTGCGTGTAGATCCATTTTGATAGTCTGCCCGGCATGGACCGTGATCGACCGGTTTGTTGCGCTTCGTGCCTTGAGCCAGCAGACCATGCCGTTGTCCCAGGCGAAATCGAGCTCGACGCCACCCCGCGTTCGCACGCCGCGCAACTCGCCCTTCGGCCAGCTTGGTGGCAAAGCGGGCAGCAGCCGGATTACACCCTCGCTCGATTGCACCAGCATTTCCAGAATACCGGCAGCGCCGCCGAAATTGCCGTCGATCTGGAAGGGTGGGTGGGCGTCGAAGAGGTTGGCATAACTGCGGGACGGGCTGAGCAGCAGTTGAAGCACCGCATGGGCACGGTCGCCCTCGCGCAGGCGAGCCCAGAGGTTGATGCGCCAGCCAATGCCCCAACCCGTGGCCTCATCGCCGCGGATTTCGAGGGATCGGCGTACCGCAGCTGCCAGTTCGGGCGTCCTATCCAAGTCGATCTGGTCGCTCGGATAGAGGCCATAGAGGTGTGAGACGTGGCGGTGGTGGATTTCGGGAACATCCATGTCCCAATCCTCCATCCACTCCTGAAGCTGGCCGGCTTTGCCGATGCGATGCTCGGGCAGGCGCTGGCGCGCTGCCAGCGCCGCGGACGACAAGTCGGCATCCTTGCCCAGTTGCGTGGCGGCTTCGGCAAAGGCTCCAAACAAGTCGCGCAGGATCTGGTTGTCCATGGTTGGTCCGGCGCAAAGTGACGAGCCGAAGGGATGGCGATTTTCCGGAGAAATGGAGGGCACGGTGACCAGATAGTCGGTCCCTGGCAGCGGCACCAGAATATCGAGCGCGAACTGCACCGCGCCCTTGAGCGGCTCATAGAGCCGTCGCACGAGTGACTCGGGACGCCCTTCGAACCGGGCGTGATCCCAGAGCTGTGCCATGAGCCAGGCGCCACCGGTGGGCCAGACGCCCCAGGCTGCGCCATCGACGGGGCCGGTGGCCCGCCAGATATCGGTATTGTGGTGCATCACCCAGCCACGAGCATCGTAATGCGACCGCGCCATTTCTGCGCCTGATATGGCGAGGTCTTCGGCCAGAGCAATGACCGGCTCCATCATCTGAGGCAGGTTGGCCGCGTCAGGTAGCCAATAGTTCATCTGCAGATTGATATTGGCGGTGTATTTGCTGCCCCAGGGGGGCCTGGTTTCCTTGTTCCAGATGCCCTGCAAGGTCGACGGTTGGGTGCCGGGGCGGCTGGAGCTGATCATCAGGTAGCGGCCATACTGCACGTAGAGGGCTGCCAATGCGGGATCGTCACCCTTGGCGAAATTGGCGATCCGCTCGTCGGTCGGCAGATCACTTCGGCCGGTGCCGAGATCGATTTCCAGCCGGTCGAATTGGGCGCGATGTGTTGAGATATGTTTGGCCAGCAAGGTGTCGAAATCGAGTGCGTCCAGCTTCTGGCGTCGTGCGACGAGGCGCGCTTCGGGGTCACCGGAAACATCGTCAAAGCGGGTGAAGCTGGTGGCCATATCGATGAGCAAGAGCGCTGAAGTCGCGTCGCGGACCACGAGGCGCCTGCCGCGACGCTCGACATTGCCGCCTTCGACGCGCAGGTTCAAATCGATGCCAAAGGTTAGCTGCCCGGGCACGCCATGTTTGCCGAAGTTGTGTCCGCGATAGGACAAGACACTGGCGTCGCCCGCGACGATGTCGCCCTCCTGCGGGCTGTCGAGCCAGGCTTCGAAGGCCAGCGTACCTGGAACCGAGGACACCACGCGCAACACGATCAGGTCATCGGCTGCCGAGACAAAGACCTGCCGGGTGAACTGCGGCGCGTCTGGATCGAGGCCACTGCCGAGCAGACCATAGCTTGTGGTTGCAACGCCAGTCGTCAGGTCGAGCTTGCGCCGATAGCTGCCGGCGATAGCTTCATGCTGCTTGAAATCGAGGAACAGATTGCCTGCCGGCTGGTAGCTCATCTGCAGATATGGCTTGGCGAGGAGATGGTCCTGCGTCAGCGCATGCGCCTCCTCATAGCGTCCCGCAAGAATCAGTTCGCGTACCTGTGCCAGATTTGGCAGCGCCTCGGGGTTGGTCGGCTGGTAGGGGCCGCCGGACCAGAGGGTGGACTCATTGAGCTGCAGTTCCTCACGCCCGACGCCGCCATGCACCATGGCGCCGAGGCGCCCATTGCCCACAGGTAGAGCGTCCGTCCACTCGGTGGCCGGTTTATTGTACCAGAGTTCGTGGGTCATCAGATGTTCCGCAGTCGGGTGCCGGTGGGTGAAAACAGCATCGCCCGATCGGGCGTGATGCCGAAGGAAATCTGCTCCCCGGCCCTGATGCCGGTCCGTTCTCGCGCCTCGACGACGACACTTTCGCCGGTGCCGAGCGTGCCATAGACGAAGCGCGTGCCGCCCAGGTTTTCGACCACGTCGACCTTGACTGAGATGTCGCCAGCCCCTTGGCCGGCGTCGACAAAATGTTCGGGGCGCACACCGACCAGCACGGGACCATCCGGACCCTTTGCCGTCCATTCGGCACCGGTTTCAAGCCGCAGCTGGCCAGCGCCGAACGTGCCGCGCAGGAAGTTCATGCGGGGTGAGCCGATGAAACCGGCGACAAACAGATTGTCCGGGTTGTCGTAGAGCTCCTCGGGCGTCCCCGCCTGCTCGATCTTGCCGTCGCGCATCACCACGATCTTGTCAGCCAGCGTCATCGCCTCGGTCTGGTCGTGGGTGACATAGATCATCGTCGAACCCAGCGTATTGTGCAGCTTGGCGATCTCCACCCGCATCGAGACGCGCAACTCGGCGTCGAGATTGGAGAGCGGTTCGTCGAACAGGAAGACCTCGGGATCCCGGACAATGGCGCGGCCGATAGCGACGCGCTGGCGCTGGCCACCGGACAGCTGGCCGGGCTTGCGCTTGAGCAGCGGCTCGATCTGCAAGGTCTGCGCCGCGATGGCAACGCGCCTGGCGATATCCTCCTTGCTGAGGCATGCCATGCGCAGCGAAAAGCCGATATTCTGCTCGACCGTCATATGGGGATACAGCGCGTAGTTCTGGAACACCATGGCCACGCCGCGCTCGATCGGATCGGCCTCGTTCATCGCCTTACCGTCGATTTCAAGTGTGCCCCTGGTGATCGGTTCGAGCCCGGCAATCATGCGCAGCAAGGTCGACTTGCCGCATCCCGACGGCCCCACGAACACCGTGAAGGAGCCGTCGTCGATGGCGAGATTGAGCCCCTCGATCACCTCGAGATTGCCATAGGATTTGCTGACATTACTCAGCACGACATTCGCCATTTTCGCCTCCTCCGGCTGGGCTCGTTAGCGTCGCAGGCGACGGGTCGAGCCCCTTAAAGTGATATCTGCGTCGATGCGGACGGTGCGCTTGCCCGAGGGGGCCCCCTGCATCAGACGCTGCTGTAGCGTGGAGACGATGGTCTCCGCGATCTTTTCGACTGGCTGGCCGACCGCGGTAATGCCGGGCAGATGCACCGAAAAAGCGGGCACGTCGTCAAAGCTGACCAGCGACATGTCTTCGGGGATAGACACGCCGTGATCCTGCAACCAGCGCAGTGCGCCGATGCTCATGTTGTAATTGGCGCCGAACACGGCGGTGGGCGGATTGGGCAGCGCCATCAGGTCACCCATGCCACTATAGGCACGCTGTTCGCTCCAGCCGGCATCCATCAGCAGCTCGGGAATTTCGGCCACGCCATGAGCCTTGAGCGCATCGCGATAGCCTTCGAGGCGATCGCGCGCCACCGAGTCGCGCAGGTTGCCGTGGAGAATGGCGACGCGCTTGTGCCCGAGATCGAGCACGTGATCGACCAGCCTTTTGCTGGCGCGGCGGTTTTCAACAATGACGCGGTCGGCGTGCAGGCCAGGCAGGTCATTGTCATAAAGCACCACCAGCATTCCCTCGGCGATATAGGGCGCGAGGCGCTGCCGCAGCTCCTCGTGACCGTCCATCACCACCGCGTCGACGCGATGCGTGGCAAAGAATTCCAGCCCCTCCATGAAGGAGGTCGGCTCGGTATCGTGGCAATAGCAGAGGACGGCGCGCCCGGTCTGGCGCATGCGGCGCGTCAACTGGTCGAGCAAAGCGGCGTGGAACTCGCCGATCGCCGGCACCAAAAGGCCCACGATGTGGGTTGTATTGGTCTTGATCGACGCAGCTGCGCTGTTGCGGCGATAACCCAGCTCCTCGATCACCTGGGCGATCCGCTCGCGATTGCCGCCGCGAATGGGCAGGCCGTTGATGTAGCGCGATACCGTACCCACCGCGACACCGGCTTCCCTGGCAACGTCGATGATGGTGGCCGGGCGTGGCCTGGTGATGGTCTGGTCGGTCATCCGTCTAGAGGTCCTGCGTGAATGCGCCCGCTCGCCAATGAAGGGGCGCCTCCTGCTTGCATAGTCCGGGTTCGGCCGACAAGCCACCGCCTGGGCCCAAACCCGGTTCGTCCTAGCCATGCTCGAATACCACCGCGGCGTGGATGCGCAGCCGGTCGAGCGTCACGCCATACTGCCCACCACCCAGATCGGTAACGGCCACGGGCTCGCCCGACACCACTTCGAAGGCTCGGCTGGGTGCCTTGGGCAGCCGGACTTTGACGGTGACAGGACCGATGGAGGGAATGTCCTCGATCATTTCCATCACCCGAACGCCACTATTGGTGGGCACCGCATTGCCGCGCACCTGTGGCGCGCCGTAGAGCAGGTGCAGAACGTGGCGCCTGCGTTCGTCCTGGTGGGTCAGGGAAGCCCGACCAGAGCTCGGAAGATCGGTGGTGAGGGCCGGGTCAGGCAGGAGCCTCTTGAGCAGGCCGCGCACCAGATAGCGATAGAGCGGCTGGCCCATAGCGCGATAGATTGAGAAGATCGGATAGGCCACATAGGCCACGCCGTTGTGGATGGTCACGCCCGCGCCGAGCGGCTCGGCGGTGGTGTCATCGGGCGCATGGGCATGGGACGAGAAATGCTGGTAGCTTCGGTTGAAATAGGGTGGGACCACCTCGGCCAGTACCTTTGCGCCTTCGGCGACGATAGTCTGGGCTCGGCCATAGACAACGAACGGCGTCTCGGTCATCGACGCGTCAAGATCGCGGCTGGCGTGCAGGTAAGACGGATCGAACGCTACTGGGCCGGTATTGCGGATGCCCGCTGGAATCGAGAAGGAGCCATCGTCCTGTAGCGCCGAAATGCCGCTCATCAAAACTGTGCCGCCGCCGGCGAGGTAGTCGCGGAACCGGTTCGCCAGAGTGCCTTCGACCGGCACCTCATCGGGCAGAATGATGACGCGGTAGCGTGCGAAATCGGCGCTCGGATCGATCACGTCGAATGGCTGCTGGAGTTCCTGCAGCATCTGCGCCGCGCCGTCGTCGGCATTGTTGTTGCGGTCGCCGGCATGGTGGAAGTATTCCGCCGAGAGAATTGCGACTTCTGAAACCTGTTTGGCGCCTTCAAGATAGGGCTCAAGCTTTTCCACTCGCGCATAAGCGGGGCCGATTGAGGCATAGGTATCTGGGTTGATCGCGCCGTTAGGGTGCAATTGGTCGCCGACGAGGCATTTCGAGCCCATCGCCACCATCTGTGCCGCTTCGTATTCGAGAGCATCGGGATGCTTGAAGCCGCCGAACTCGCCCCAAGAGGTGTGGAACTTGCCGGTATGGGCGACGAAGTCGAGGCCAAGCGTTGCCGCATAGCGGGCGCTTGCCGGAAAGTGGCTGTAGCCCCAGCCGCCTGTCGGCAGGCTTTCGAGTTCGAGATGGCTGTAGGGCGCAAAGCGCTCCGGGCCCTGCTTATGGATGTGACCGCAATTGTAGAAGATGCGCAGGCCGGGGAACTCCGCATTGAGCGCCGCGCTCATCTCGGTGCGGAACACCTCGTTGACCCATTCATCCTTGGTCAGACGATCAACCGGGTTCTCCGGGTCCAGGTTCTGCTCGGTCATAGTGTCGAGGCATGCCTGACAGACGCAATCCGGCGTCAGCACGATATCGAAGAAGATGCCGGGCGTGGCGTAGCGTGTCGCCACTTCTCGCGCCATGGCCAGCAACTCGTCACGGTAGGCCTTGTGGTTGAGGCAGAGCGTGTGCCAGCCGGCCGTGAGCTGGCCGGGATCGAACCGATTGGCCGTGGCCGAGCGGGCGCGCCACTCCGGATGCAGTCGAGCGTTGCGCTCGTCCCACTGCACGGTGATGTAGATAGGGCATTCGATATCGGCCGCGTTGAGCGCGTCGACCATCTCGCCGAGCAGGTCCGGACGAGCCAGGTTCGGATGCGGCGCGCCGACTTCGGTCGGGTAATAGGCCCAGCCATGATGACACTTGGCGAAGATCGTCACCGAATCCACATGGGCTTTCTTGAAGGTCGCGACGAAGTCGGCGGCGTCGAAATCCTGGCCAATGCCCGGAATATGCTCCGAGGTGTGGAAGTCGAGGTGGATCTGGCGATAGCGCAGCGGCTTGTTGGTACGGATATTGGTCACTCTTTTGCCCCTGTGCGGGTCTGCGACCCGGCGGCGAATTGACGTTGGAAGACCACGAAGACGATCAGTGGCACAATGGTGGTGACGATGGCTGCGACAGACCGGAGGTCCCAGTTGCTCTCGTAGGTGCCCGATACCTTGGTGAGCAGGACTGGCAGCGGCTGCATGCTGCGCAGGTAAAGCATCGGAAGCAGCAGGGCATTCCAGGTCCAAAGGAACTGCAATACGCCAACCGCGAAGATCGGGCTCGTGGCATTGGGCAGCACCACGTGGCGCAGCGTCGAAATCGGCCCGCAACCGTCAATCTTTGCCGCCTCAATCAGCTCCTTGGGAAAGTCCTCAAGGAAGTTCTTCACGAGAAAGATCGACCAGGCAAAGCTGAGGCCGACATAGGGAATCAACACCGCTGCTATGTTGTCGATGAGCTTGAGATCGCGCCACAGGATGAATAGCGGGATGACGACCACCTGCTGCGGCAGCACGAAGGCGTTGATGATGATGATGAGCAGCAGCCGTCGGAAACGGAACTTGAGGAAGTGGAACGCATAGGCCGCGACGGGTGCCAACAGCATAGTACCAAGCGTCGCGATGGCTGCCAGCATTCCGGTAAACCAGAATGCCTGCGCCAGCGGGTATTCCGACCACACGCGGGTCCAAGCGTCGAGGGTAAAGCTCACCGTGTCGAGGCGCCACCAGCCCAACTGCACCTCGCTGGGTGGGCGGATGGAGGTGACGACGATGCCCAATACTGGAATGACCCAGATGGTGGCGACCACCCCGACGAGGATGACGGTCCACCACGGAACGCGACCGATCATTTGGCACCTGCCGTACGCTGGATGATGGCCGGTATGGAGATCACGAGCACCGCAATCAGCAGCACCACCGTGGCGGCGGCGCCATAGCCGAGTTTGAACTGCGTCATCGACTCCCGGTACATGAAATAGCCGACCGTTTCGGTGGCGCGGACCGGTCCGCCGCCAGTCATCACGTAGATGATGTCGAAAGCGCGCAACGCACCGAGCAGGTTGATGAAGACAGCAACGCGCACGCCCGGCAGCGATAGCGGCATCATGATATGCCGCATGATCGATGTCGGCTTGGCGCCATCCATATAGGCGGCTTCCAGTACCGTCTTGGGGATGGATTGTACCGCGGCAAAGCACAGCATCAGCGGCAATCCGACGCCGCTCCAAGACGCGACGAAGATCAGCGCCCACAAGGCAGTATTGGGGTCGCCCAGCCAGGAATGGGTAAAGCCGGGCGAGAAAATTCCGATAAAGGCGTTGAGCATCCCGGCCTTGTCGGGCCGCAGGATGTTGAGCCACATATAGCCCGACACGGCCTCGGAAATGCCGAAGGTCACGAACATCATGCCGCGGAAGGGCGTGGTGTGAACGGGTGCAAAGGCGCACAGCATGGCCAGCGCCCAGCCAAGGCTCACCGAGATCGCGGTGGTGCCCAGCGTGAAGGTCAGCGTCGTCAGCAGCGTGTTGCGGAACGTCGCGTCACCGAAGAGTGTAACATAGTTTCCCAGGCCGACCCATTTGGCCGGCGCCAGTCCCTTGATGTCGAAAAACGACAGCCGGATGGTGTCGATCAATGGATAGATCACCGATATTCCGAACAGCACGATGACGGGCGCGATCAGCAGCCAGGCGGCTGGCGCGTCCTTGAGGCGAAAGCCGCGGGTGGCGGGCAGCCGGAGCCGCCCACCACCCTTGGGGGAGGAAGTCCCCGCAGGGCCTGCCGCGTGATGAGCGACAGTTTGTTCCATCAGTAGGCCGTCGCTGCCTTGGCCTCGATCGCGGCGAGCACCGTGTCGACATTTGCCTCGCTCGGATCCTGCAGGAACTTCTGCAACTGCACGCGATATTCGTCGACCAGATCACCCGGCAGGAGGTCACCCAGTACGAACTGCACCTTGGAGGTGGCAACCGCTCCAGTAGCGATCTGTTGGACCGGCCCCAGCAGGGACGCATCCATCGCCGTGCTCGGCGAGGCATAGCCGTAGGTGGCCAGGATTGTTGATGCCTCTGGCCCGACAATGAAGTCGAGGAAGGCATCAGCGGCGGCCGGGTTAGCGCCGTTGGTGGTGACGTTCAGTTCCTTGGCATCGACGCTTGCCGTGTCGTCAAATCCCATGCCGAGCGAGGGGAACTGGAAGATCGAATAGTCGACGCCTTCGGTCAGCCCAAGATCGTTCTTGAGCGCAGAATTGGTCCACATGCCGAACAGAAGGTAGTTGGACTCTTCGGACGTGTAGAGCGTCGGATAGGGCTCCTCAGTGGCGAGCATCGTCGCCGCATCGGCGCAGCATCCGGCCTGCAGCATTTCGCCATACTTCATCAGTGCCACCTTGACCTTGGGGTCGGTCCAGGGGACCTGGTGACTGGCCAGGTCGGCAGCGAATTCGACGCCAGCGGTTCGCAGCAGCAGCGTTTCGAACCACTCGGTATGGGCCCAGTATTTTGCCGGGATCACCACGGGAGCCGGATAGCCAGCCGCCTTGAGCTTTTCGAAACTGGCGAGAAATTCTTCCCAGGTCTGGGGCGGGGTGATGCCCGCCTTTTCGAGCTGTGCCGTCTTGTACCAGATGGCCGAGCGGTCGCCGTATGTATAGGTCACGCCATAGGTTGTGCCGTCGATGCTGCCCAGGTCGCGCCAGGCTTGGCTGAGCTTGTCGTCCAGGCCAAAGCTGGCCCACTGGTCATCGACCGGACGCAGGATGCCGGAATTGACTAGCTCGGCGCGGAAGGCCGGCCAGGTATTGATGATGATGTCGACAACTTCGCCGCCCAGCAGCGCAGTGCGCATGCCACCACGCGCATCACCCTGCCCACCGGCGGGCTGGAACTCGCGGATGGTGACGCCGGGGTTCAGTTCCGTGAACTTGGCTTCGATGTCTTTCCACATCTGGCCGTCCGTGCCCGTCTGCCACTGCAGGATGACGAGTTCGCCGCTCAGTTCCTGCGCCAGGGCAATGGAACTGACGCCTGCAAGAGCTGCGAACATGGCGCCGGCCAACACGGTACGGCGCCGCAAAGTGCGGTTGAACATAATTTCTCCTCCTCCTTGATGCGGCTATTTCGCCGTTCCTCAAGTAGTTGAAACGTTATCAACTAAGTTGGTTTTTGCAATCCCTTTTGCGCAGAAAATTGTTTCTTTGACGAAGGATGCGGTGCCGGCCGCCAGGAGCCGCACATTGGCCTGGTGAGAGCTGGTCGAAACGCCGTGCGACGTTTTTCCAGCAAAATCAGTCGCTTGGTAACTGCGTCAATCACGATGGCGTACGAGAGGCCATCCTCTTCCGCTTCGTGCTACCAGGCCCTGATCTTGGACGGGTGGGACTTGGGTGCGGGTTCGCTGGCGACGTTTTGCAGCCGGATGTTGCTGTTCATGAAGTAGCCGCCGAAGAATGGGTTGGTGGCGGCGCCGATTGCCCGAGCGTTGCCGCCGACGATGCCTGCCTCGATGCGCGGGGCGATCAGGCCCCGCATGTCCTGGTTGACCAGGTAGCGTCGGGTGCGTTCGACCAGCGCATGCTTGACCGCTTCGGGGAAAGCGCCGTCGATCAGGATGGCCTCGAAATCGATGACCGCGCAGGCCGAGAGGCTTGCCTTGGCGAGTTCCTGGGCCGTCTGGCCGATCCAGGGCTCGACGAAGCGGGCGAAGCGGCTCCAGTCCTGCGGTTGTTCCCAAAGGTCCAGCGGGTTGAGGCCATTTTCGACGAAGCGCTGCTCCAGCAGATAAATGGATGCTGTGTCGATGAGCTGCCGGCTTTCGCCCTGCGGGCCGAAGCTGCGCAGCGAGCCGAGCGAGCCGGCATTGCCCTGGTGGCCTTGATAGACCGAATGGTTGAGCACGATGCCGCCGCCGATAAAGGCCCCGACGAAGAAGTAGGCGTAGTCGCTGAATTCCTTGCCGCGGCCATAGATATGCTCGGCCTGGCAGCCCGCGGTGGCATCGTTGACCACGTCGACCGGCAGGCTGGTGAACTTGGCCAGCTCACCGCGAAAATCCACTTCCTTCCAGGACGAGAACTGTTCGGCGGGCGCACCGACAAGCTCGTTCCATTTCCACAGTTCGAACGGGACCGCGACTCCGACGCCGCAGATCCGCTGCTGCTCGGCGGCGGAACATTGTTCGAGGATGGATTCCATTCCCCTTTGCACGAAGGCAAAAATTGGCTCCGGCATTGGATACTTGTAGCTGAGCTGCAGCTGGTGGCGGACGGTGCCCCGAAAATCGGCGAGCAACAGCACGGTACTGCGCCGGCCGATCTTGCAGCCGAAGGATAGCAGGCCGCCATCGGCGAGACGCATCGGAACGGACGGCTTGCCGACCTTGCCCTTGATGGGCGTGCCGCGCGCGATCAGGCCTTCGGCCTCCATTTCGCGCAGAATGATGGAAACCGTCTGCGGCGACAGGTTTGTCAGCTTGGCCAGGTCGACGCCTGCCGTCGGGCCATTTCGCTGCAAGAGCGTCAGCAGCAGACGCTCGTTGAAGTCGCGCACGCCTCGCTGATTGACGCCGGAACTGAGGCCGCGAATTTTGGTGGTTTCCATTCGAGCGAGCATATCGGCGACGTTTTCAGAGCGAAAGATGCTAGGAATCGAATAAATAAATAAATGCGAGTTATATATTGACGGGCGATTTCAAATTGGCCACCATGATGCTCGTCAAGTGAAAGACGGACATTGCAGGAGCAGGGAGGAGCCCGTTCCGCGATAGTCTGGGGAGAGCCAAATGAAGAAGATTCTTGCGGGTACTGCGCTGTGTCTCGCCTTTATGTCGACCACCGCAATGGCGGCCGATGTCTCGGCGTGCCTGATTACCAAGACCGACACCAATCCGTTCTTTGTGAAGATGCGTGAAGGTGCCGAAGCCAAGGCCGCTGAGCTTGGCGTGACGCTCAAGTCCTATGCCGGCAAGGTCGACGGCGACCATGAAACGCAGGTCGCCGCTATCGAGACCTGCATCGCCGATGGCGCCAAGGGCATCCTGCTGACGGCTTCGGACACGTCCGCCATTGCCCAGTCCGTCCAGCAGGCGCGCGATGCGGGCCTCTTGGTCATTGCGCTCGATACGCCGCTGACCCCAGCCGATGCTGCCGATGCAACTTTCGCCACCGACAACTTCCTGGCCGGCGAGCTGATCGGCAAGTGGGCCGCAGGCAAGCTGGGCGCCGAAGCGGCCAATGCCAAGATTGCCATGCTCGATCTGGGCATCAGCCAGCCGACCGTCGACGTGCTGCGCGACCAGGGCTTCCTGCAGGGCTTCGGCATCGAGCTGGGCGATCCCAACAAGTGGGGTGACGAAACCGATCCACGCATCGTCGGCCACGACGTGACTGCCGGTAACGAGGAAGGCGGTCGCAAGGCCATGGAAAACCTGCTCGCCAAGGACCCGATGATCAATCTGGTCTATACCATCAACGAGCCCGCTGCTGCCGGCGCCTACGAAGCCCTCAAGTCGATCGGTCGCGAGAACGACGTGATCATCGTCTCGGTTGACGGTGGTTGCCCGGGCGTTGCCAACGTCAAGGACGGCGTGATCGGCGCGACCTCCCAGCAGTATCCGTTGCAGATGGCGGCTCTGGGCGTCGAGGCCATCAAGGCCTGGGCTGATACCGGCGAAAAGCCGGCGCCGACCGAAGGCAAGGCTTTCTTCGATACCGGCGTGGCGCTGGTGACCGATACCGCCGTCGACGGCGTCGAGTCCATTGACAGCGCCAAGGGCGCGGAGCTCTGCTGGGGCTAAGCCGGCCTGACTGACACTATGAGGGGCGGACCGCCGGTTCGCCCCTCATCCAATGCATAGGGGAGGAGAACCCGTGAGCGAACATGAGTTGGACGCGAGCGTCGCCGCGCGCAACGAAGCCGTTGCTGTTTTCGATCGCCAGCCTGCCGGAGTGCTGTCGCGCGTCCAGCATGCCTTGCACAGCACGCCGGCATTAGTGCCGCTGATCGTGCTGATGCTGTCGGTCGCCATTTTCGGCGCGCTGTTGGGATCGAAATTCTTCTCGTCCTTCGCCCTGACATTGATCCTGCAGCAGGTAGCCATTGTCGGTATCGTCGGCGCCGCCCAGTCGCTGGTGATCCTGACCGCAGGCATCGACCTGTCGGTGGGCGCCATCATGGTGCTGAGTTCGGTTATCATGGGTCAGTTCACGTTCCGCTATGGCATGCCACCGGCCGTTGCCATCGCCGCCGGCCTTGCAGTGGGAACCTTTGTCGGCTTCATCAACGGCTGGCTCATCGCGCGCATCAAGCTGCCGCCTTTCATCGTGACGCTTGGCGTGTGGCAGATCGCGCTGGCAATCAACTTCCTTTATTCCGGCAACGAGACGATCCGTGCCCAGGAAATCGAGACCAACGCGCCGCTGCTGCAGTTTTTCGGGCGGTCGATCAATATCGGCGGCGCTGTCTTTACCTATGGCGTGATCTTCTTCGTGCTGCTGGTCATGCTGCTGACCTATGTACTGCGCCACACAGCGTGGGGACGGCACGTCTATGCGGTGGGTGACGATCCTGATGCGGCCGAGCTGTCGGGCGTCAACACCAAGCGTATTCTCATCTCGGTCTACATGTTGTCCGGCCTGATCTGTGCCTTTGCCGGCTGGGCGCTGATCGGTCGTATCGGCTCAGTATCGCCCACCTCGGGCCAATCGGCCAATATTGAAAGCATTACTGCGGTGGTGATCGGTGGCATCTCGCTTTTCGGCGGACGCGGCTCAATCCTGGGCATGCTGTTCGGTGCGTTGATCGTGGGCGTGTTCTCGCTCGGGCTGCGCCTGCTCGGCGCGGACGCACAGTGGACCTATCTGCTGATCGGCGCGCTGATCATTGCGGCCGTTGCGGTGGACCAGTGGATCAGGAAGGTATCGCTCTGATGGAACCCATTCTCAAGGCCCGCAACCTGTCCAAGCGTTATGGTCGCGTAACGGCTCTCGACAATTGCGACTTCGACCTGATGCCTGGCGAAATCCTGGCGGTTATCGGCGACAACGGCGCTGGCAAGTCGTCACTGATCAAGGCCATATCGGGCGCCATCACGCCCGATAGCGGGGATATCTTTCTCGAAGGGCAGAAGGTCAGCTTTTCCTCGCCGATCGACGGACGGCATGCCGGGATCGAAACGGTCTATCAGACGCTGGCCATGTCGCCGGCTTTGTCGATCGCCGACAACATGTTTATGGGCCGGGAACTGCGCAAGCCTGGCATCATGGGTTCGCTGTTCCGTCAACTTGATCGGCCGCGAATGGAGAAGATCGCCCGCGAGAAGCTCAGCGAACTGGGTCTGATGACCATTCAGAATATCAACCAGGCCGTTGAAACGCTGTCGGGCGGGCAGCGGCAGGGTGTGGCTGTGGCGCGTGCTGCGGCTTTTGGCTCCAAGGTCATTATCCTCGACGAGCCAACGGCGGCGCTGGGCGTCAAGGAATCGCGGCGCGTGCTGGAGCTGATCCAGGATGTGCGTGCGCGCGGTATTCCGATCATTCTGATCAGCCACAATATGCCGCATGTCTTTGAAGTTGCTGACCGGATTCATGTGCATCGGCTGGGTCGCCGACTCTGCGTCATCGATCCGAAGGACTACACGATGTCTGATGCCGTGGCCTTCATGACCGGAGCCAAGAACGCGCCGGGCGCTGCCATGGCGGCGTGAATGTAACGTCGTAGTCCTCACTCACTCTCTTGGGTATCCTTCCTGCGGCTGCTGCATGATATGCGGCAGCCGTATCCCTTTGTATGCGCCGCCGACCATCGTTGCTAATACTTGATAATAGACACTGATTGTGCATTAGCATGTCAGCTGTCGAAACGAGTTCATTATGCCAAGGTCAGCCGACACAATCGAGCCGCTTGCTGCGCGGGGAAAGCGGAATGGGCGGCGGCGGGTGACCATGACCGACGTGGCGCGCGAAGCAGGGTGCTCGCAGGCGACCGTGTCATTTGTCCTCAATCATTCGCCAGGGATAAAACTTTCGCCCGAGACCAAGCAGCGGGTGTTCGAGGCGGCGCGGCGGTTGGGCTATGCGGTGCCGGCTATGCCGGTGCCAGCGTCGCGGGGGCGGCGGATCGGGTTTATTGCCGATCAGCTGGCGACCAGCCCCGAGGCTATGGTGGCGATCGAGGGGCTGACGCAGGCGGCGCGGGCCGGTGGCGATGTGGTGCTGGTGGCGCAGACGCATAATGACGCCGAGCTCGAGGCGGAGCTGATCCGGACCTTTGTCGAGCAGCGGGTTTCGGCGCTGGTTTACATGACAATTTTCACGCGCGAGGTGGTGCTGCCGGAGGCGTTGGTCGGGCTGGACATGCCGGTCTATCTGCTCAATTGCTATACGACCAACCAGACCTATCCCGCTGTGGTGCCGAGCGAAATTGCCGGCGGGCAGCGCAGTACGCGTCACCTGATCGAGAGCGGCCATCGCCGCATTGCCACCATTACCGGCGAAATCTGGATGGAGGCGGCGCAAGACCGGCTCAAGGGCTATCGGCGGGCGCTGGCAACGGCGGACATCCCGTTCGACCCCAGGCTGGTGGTGGAGGGCGACTGGTCAGCCAGTGCTGGCTATGACGCCACGCGGCAATTGCTGGCGCTGCCGGAGCCGCCGACGGCGATCTTCTGCCAGAACGACCGTACCGCCATCGGCTGTTACGAGGCGCTGAAGGAGGCCGGCTACGACATTCCCGGCGATATGGCTGTGGTCGGGTATGACGACGAAGAAATCTCGCGCCATCTGCATCCGCGGCTGACCACCTCCATCCTACCGCATCGGGCCATGGGGCAGTGGATCGTCGAGCAACTCGGCGAGTTCGTGCCCGGGCAGGAGCGCTATCCTCTGGTCAAGCTGGAATGCCCGCTGGTCGAGCGAGATTCGGTTGCGGGGCCAAGGGGTTAGTGTGCCACGCCCTCGTGGTTCGAGGCGCTGAAGAAGCGCACCTCACCATGAGGGCTACTACTAGCTCGATGTCCCAGTAGCCCTCATGGTGAGGTGCGAGCCCTTCGCGAGCCTCGAACCACGAGGGCGTGGCACGGCGCTTCTAGCCCTTCACCGCCGCCACTGAGCTACGCTCGATAAACTCGCACTCGATCTTGACCTTTTGCAGCCGCTCGTCCTGGTCGGCGTCTTCGTAGCTGTCGAGCAGTTCGGCTACGGCCCAGCGGGCCATTTCGTCATGCGGCAGGACCAGGGTTGAGAGCGGCGGATCCATGTTGGCGGCGAGGTCTTCGTTGTCGAAGCCGACGATGGAAATGTCTGCTGGCACCGATAGACCGAGCATGCGGGCGGCTTCGTAGCAGCCGATTGCCATGCGGTCGTTGAAGCAGAAAATGGCGGTGGGCGGGTTGGGTCGCGACATCAGGGCGAGTGCGGTTTCGCGGCCGCCGCGTATGGTCCAGCCGGCTTGTTTAACGAGGTCTTCGTCGACCGGGACATTCCATTCGGCCATGGCCTGGCGGAAGCCGTTTTCGCGGTCGACGGCGGCTTCGACGAAGATTTCGCCGGTCATGTGGGCGATGCGGCGATGGCCGGCGCGGAGTAAAGCCTGGGTGGCGGTGTAGCCACCGACGATGTCGCCGGGCACGACCGAGGGGAAGCGAAGCTTGCGCTCGTAGCAGTTGAGCAGAACCAGCGGCAGCTCGGAAAAGGCTTCCGGAACAGTGACTTGGCGGGTGATGAGCGTCGTATAGATGACGCCGATGGTCTTTTGCGAGACGAGCAGATCGATCGCCGCCTGTTCCAGAGCCGGGTCGGACTGGGTGCAGAACATGGCGACGGTGACGTCCTGCAGGGCCGCTTCGTCGCGGGCGCCTTCGATGAACTGCGCCGCAAAGGGTGTGGTCGAGACTTCGTCGAGGAAGAGGCCGATGACGCGCTTGCGGCCTTTGGGCACCGGATGGGCCTTGCCGCGGCGGTAGGACAGCTGTTCAGCAGCTTCCAGCACGCGGCGGCGTGTGGCCTTGGAAACGCGAGCGTTCGGCACGCCGTTGAGGACGAGAGACACGGTGGCCTGCGACACACCGGCCAACTCGGCCACGTCCACCATCGTCGCGCGTTTTTCCACCGGCCCTCACCAACATCCCATTCGATGTAACGCCGCTTTCTACCCGGAAATGTGCCCGGAGTGCTAACCGAAAACGCACAGACACGAGACCCCTTGCCAAGGCCATCGCAGTCGACCTATGGTGATAAATATATAACTAATATTGGTTGAGGAGCTGAGGGATGGAGCGGACGAACCTTGCGCAGGTTGCCGATAATGATTCGGGTGCGCGTCGTCGCCTGTCGCTGGATGGCGTCTGGCAGTTCCGCCATGAGGATGGGCCGTGGCGCGAGGCGCATGTGCCCGGTCCGTGGCAGGCCGAATTCTCCGACCTGGTCGATACGAGCGGTCGCGCCGTCTACAAGCGCAGCTTCGCGCTGCCAGAAGGCTGGGGCAGCCAGGAACTGGCACTGCAGTTCGGTGCCGTGAGCTATTTCTGCGACGTGCTGCTGAATGGCCAGGTGGTGGGCAGCCATGAGGGTGCCTTCCTGCCGTTCGAGATCGTGCTGCCGGCCTCGGCGCTCAAGGCGAACAACGAGCTCGAAGTGCGCGTGACCATGCCGTCGGCCGATCACCGCGCCTATCCCGACTATCCGTTTGGCGAAGTGCCGCATGGCAAGATTTCCTGGTATGGCCGCATCGGCGGGCTGTGGCAGTCGGTGGCGCTCGAAGCGCGCGATCCGGCTCATGTCGAGAGCATCGTGATCACGGCCGGCATGGATGGCGTGGCGCATGTCGAGCTCGGCACGTCGGCTGCTGCCAATGGCAAGCCGGTCAAACTGTCGGTGCTCGATGCGAAGGGCGATGTCGTGGCCGAGGCCTCGGCCACTGCTGGCGCGTCAACAGCCGCGAGCCTGACGGTTGCCGGGGCGCTACTCTGGTCGACGGATGAGCCGAACCTCTATTCGCTGGTTGTCGATCTGGGGACCGACAAGCGGGTCGAGACTTTTGGCTTCCGCACGGTTGAGGCCAAGGGCGGGCAAATCCTGCTCAACGGCAAGCCGATCTATATGCGCGGTGCGCTGGACCAGGACTATTACCCCGATGGCATCTACACGCCGCCATCGCTGGAGTTCCTCGAAGACCAGGCGCGCAAGGCCAAGCATCTGGGGCTGAACCTGCTGCGCTGCCACATCAAGGTGCCGGATCCGCGCTATTACGAAGTCGCCGACCGCCTGGGGCTCCTGGTCTGGACCGAGGTGCCCAATGTCGCCAATTTCACCAGCAATTCGGCTCGGCGCATGCGCGAGACGATGGAAGGCATCCTCAAGCGCGACCGCAACCACCCCTCGATCATCGCCTGGACGCTGATCAACGAGGATTGGGGCACGCGGCTGATGGAGAATGCCGAGCACCGGCAGTGGCTCAAGGACAGCTATGACTGGCTGAAGGCCGAGGACAAGACGCGTCTCGTGGTCGACAACTCGGCCTGCTTCCCCAACTTCCATATGAAGACGGACCTCAACGACTATCACTACTACCGCTCAGTGCCCGAGCGGCGGCAGGAGTGGGACGACATCACGGCCCAGTTCGCCGGTGGTGCCGACTGGACCTTCTCTCCGCTTGGCGATGCCGAGCGGCGCGGCGACGAGCCGCTGATCGTTTCCGAATTCGGCGTGTGGGGCCTGCCCGATCCGAAACTGCTGCGCAACGAAGACGGCAGCGAGCCGGACTGGTTCGAGACGGGCTCGCTTTGGGGCGATGGTGTGGCGCTGCCGCATGGCATCGAGGAGCGGTTTGCATCTCTCGATCTTCACAGAACCTTCGGCTCGTTCGATGGCTTCATCGAGAACGTGCAGTGGTACCAGTTCATGAACCTGCGCTACCAGATCGAGGAGATGCGTCGCTATCCCTCGATCATGGGCTATGTGATCACCGAGCTGACGGACGTCCATTGGGAAGCCAATGGCCTGATGGACCTCAAGCGCAATCCGCGCGTGTTCCACGACGTGTTTGCCCAGATCAATACCGATACGGTCATCGTGCCGCGGCCAGAGCGTTATTCGGCCTATGCCGGTGAAACGCTTGTCGTCGATGTCACGATCGCGACGGGCGGCAAGGCCTTGCCTGACGGCGCGACACTGCGCTGGTCGGGCGATGCTTCGGGTTCTGTTGCGATCGCCGCGACCGGTCCTGTCTCCACTACCAGCCCGCAAGCGCTCAAGATCGACCTCCCGGCCACCGGCGCGAGCCGCATGGCACGACTTGAATTTGTGCTCGAGGCTGGCGGCGATGTCGTGGCGCGCAACAGCTGCGACATCGCCCTCTATGCCAGGCGGGATACGTCGGACTTGCCGACCATCGCCGCTGCGGACGCAGCGCTCGCCACCTATGCGACGGGGCTCGGCTACAATGTCGTGCCAGCCGACCAGGCTGACATTGTGCTCTGCCACGCGGTTGACGGTGCCCAGGTCGAAGTGATGAAGGCCGGTGGCCGTTTCCTGATCCTGGCCGACGGCACCGTCGAGACCAACAAGAACCTGCGCACCGATATGCCCGATGGCGAACTGCCGCATCGCAGCATCGTGGCCGATGGCAAAAAATTCCGCCCCAGCCTCGACCAGCATTTGCCGGGCATTAGCCTGGTCGAACGCGACGGCACGATCTGGCGCGGCGACTGGATCGCCGGCTTCTCGTGGATCCGCCGCGATGGTCCGTTCGCCACTATTCCGGGCGGCCCGATCTTCGATCTCAGCTTCTCCGATGTTGTGCCGCATCACCTGCTGACCGGTTTCCGGCCCTGGGAATTTGGCAACAACGTGCATGCCGGGACGGTGGTGGGCTGGGTCCACAAGCCGGCGGCGATCATCGGCGAAAAGCGCGTGGGGCGTGGCGGCGTGGTCGCGACGACCTTCCGGCTGATGCGGGAAGCGCCGGGTGCCGATCCGGTGGCGGCGGCTTTGTTCGATGCGCTGGTCGTGGCGACGAAGGAATTGCAGCGGGACGAAGGGACGATTTGAGTCTTGTGCCCCACCCCCTCATCCGGCGCTGCGCGCCACCTTCTCCCGCAAGGGGAGAAGGGTGACGACTGAGGGCTCTCAAGTGATCGCCTTCTCCCCTTTGCGGGAGAAGGTGCCCGAAGGGCGGATGAGGGGTTTGCCCCGATAACGGCCAGAAGACAGCAAAGCTGCGCTGGCACAACGAGGAGGAAGACATGGCCGATATCGTGCTGTCCGACGTCAGCAAGTCCTACGGGCAGGTGCAGGTGCTCGATAGCGTCTCGATGCATATCAAGTCGGGCGAGTTCATCGTTTTCCTCGGGCCATCAGGCTGCGGAAAATCGACCTTGCTGCGGATGATCGCCGGCCTCGAAGAGGTCAATGACGGGCAAATCCATATCGGGGACACCAGGGTCGACCAGTTGCCGCCCAATCAGCGCGGCGTGGCCATGGTGTTTCAGAATTACGCGCTCTATCCGCATATGACGGTGCGCGAGAATATGAGTTTTGGCCTGCAGAATGTGGGCACCGACAAGGCCGAGATCGTGCGTCGGGTCGAAGATGCGGCCCGCATGCTGGAGATCGGGCAGTTGCTCGAACGGCGGCCGAGCCAGTTGTCGGGTGGTCAGCGCCAGCGTGTCGCCATCGGTCGGGCCATTGTGCGTGAGCCCAAGGCCTTTCTGCTCGATGAGCCCCTCAGCAATCTGGATGCAAGCCTTCGTGTCCGCACGCGGGTGGAGCTGGCGCAGCTGCACCGGCGCATCGGCACGACGATGATCTTCGTGACGCATGACCAGACCGAAGCCATGACGCTGGCGAGCCGCATCGTGGTGATGAACAACCGGCGGATCGAGCAAATCGGCACGCCGATGGATGTCTATTCCCGGCCGGCGTCGCGTTTCGTTGCGGCGTTTGTCGGCTCGCCGGCCATGAACTTCCTGCCGGTGGCGTCGATTGCCGAGAGCGGCGGCAAGGCGGCGGTCAATGCCGGCGGTGTTGCGATCGCTACCGATATTCCGATTGCCAGCCTGCCGTCGCGCGAAGGGCTGACGCTGGGTGTGCGCCCGGATGCCCTGAGGGTCACAGCAGGCGGTTCGATTTCGGGAAATGTCGAAATCATGGAGCGACTGGGCGACCGGACGCTGGTGCATGTGCGGCTGCCCGATGGATCGCTTGTCATCGCCGAGGACGGTGGCAAGAGCGCGCTGGAGCCGGGCGTGACGGTGTCGCTCGCGGCGGCGCGGAGCGAGACGCACATCTTCGACGCAGAGGGCGTCGCCTACCACTCGAGCTGAGACAACCAGTTTCGGCGGTGCGGACTACAAGCTCAATGCGACGCACCAGCCGATTGACGAGCATAGAGCAGCAACCTTTTTGGGAGGAAAGAATGACGAAATCTCTACGTCGCCTGGCTTTGGCTTCGACCGCGTTTTTCGCGCTCGCAACCGGCGCCATGGCGCAGCAGACCGTGGTGTGGTGGGACTTCCTGGCCGGCGGCGACGGCGTGCGCATGAAGGCGCTGATCGAGGCGTTCAACACCGAACATGCCGGCGAAATCACCATCGAGAACACGACGCTGGAATGGGGCACCCCGTTCTACACCAAGCTGCAGACGTCGGCTGCCATCGGCGAAGGTCCCGATATCGCGACCTACCACCTCAGCCGCATTCCGCTGGCCGTCGATAGCGGCACGCTGAGCGAAATCACCGACGAGGATATGGCCGGCGCCGGCATTTCCGATGCCGATTTCACCGCCGCGGCATCCGACGCCGGCAAGGTGGATGGCACCCGCTATGCCGTGCCGTTCGACCAGCATGGCCTGATCCTCTACTACAACAAGGATATGCTCGCCGAAGCCGGGCTGATCGGCGACGATGGCCTGCCAACCGGGCTCGACGGCCTCGAGAACTTCAATGCCGTGCTGGCCAAGTTCACCGGCGACGGCAAGTATGGCGTGTCGACCCCGACGGGCGATCGCTACCGCACCATCTATAGCCTGTTCGGCCAGCAGGGCGGCACGATGTTCGACGAAGCGGCCGGTGGCTTCTTCCCCACCGACGAGGATGTTGCCAAGCTGACGGCGGCCATCGATGTGGTCAAAGGCTGGGTCGATAGCGGCTATACGCCGGTTCAGGTGGAATCGCCTGCCGCGCTGGCGCTGTTCACCTCGCAGCAGTCGCCATTCTTCATCATGGGTAACTGGGAAATCCCGACTTTCGTCGATCTCCATGCCAAGGGCGAGCTGTTCGAATGGGGTGCAGTGGAACTGCCGACTTTGTTCGAGACCAAGGCCGCCTGGTCTGACAGCCATGCTTTCGTGATCCCGGCCAATGCCGGCAAGGAAGCCGATGCCGACAAGCGCGCTGCCGTGCTCAAGGTCATCGCCTGGATGGACCAGCATTCGCTGGACTGGGCCGGCGCGGGCCATATCCCGGCTTACAACGCGGTGCGTGACAGCGCCGAGTTCCAGACGCTGAAGCCCCAGTCGGACTATGCCGGCTTTGCCGACACCGCCGTGTTCGATCCGCGCACCATCCTGGCCGGCCCTGCCGCGCCGCTGGGCGATGCCTGGAGCAACTATGTGAACCCGGCCACCACGGGCGAAATCGAGCCTGCCGATGCGGCGACGCAGATGCGGGACGATCTGAACGGGCAGCTGTAGGCGCACATCGCGCCACACACACCGCGCGGCACCTCCCCCTTGATGGGGAGGTTGGGAGGGGGTGCGAGAGCCCCGATATAGGGGCCAAACCACCCCCTCCCTTGATCCCTCCCCACAAGGGGGAGGGTGTCGACTGACAGACCGGATCACCTAGGATCGTGCAATGCTCAGGGACAAACGAAGCGAATATCTGACGGCGCTGGTGCTGGTGGGGCCGTTCGTCCTCATCTATGGCGCGCTGTTCGTCTGGCCGACCATCCAGATGGTGATGCTGAGCTTTACCAAGGCGCCGCTGATCGGGCCCGGCGACTGGGTGGGGATCGACAATTACGTCAAGATCCTTGGCCACAAGCTGTTTCATTCCGCGTTCTGGAACACCGCCTACTTCGTGCTGCTGACGGTCGTTCCCAATACGCTGGTGTCGTTGCTCATCGCCATGGCGGTGAACCGGCTCAATGGCTGGGTCCAGGGCTTCGTGCTGGCCTGTTTCTTCCTGCCCTATATCCTGCCGGTGTCGGTGGTGTTCCTGGCGTGGAACTGGATCATCGACGTGCAATATGGGCTGGCGCAGGTGTTCGTGCGGCCGTTCAATGGCGGCGAGCCGATGTCGCTGACGCGGACGATTCCGGCCTTCATGCCGACGGTGGCGTTTGTCACCGTGTGGTGGACGATGGGCTTCAATATCCTGCTGTTCATCGCCGGATTGCGCAATGTGTCGCCCGAGATCTATGAGGCGGCGCAGCTCGATAGTGCCGGGCGGTGGCGGCAGTTCAGCCGGATCACCTGGCCGCTGTTGTGGCCGATCACGGCTTTGGTGCTGACCATCCAGTTGATCGCCCAGCTCAAGATTTTCGACCAGGTGTACCTGTTCTCGATCGGCGGGCGGCAGGACGCGACGATTACGCTGGTGCAGTATGTCTACAAGCTCGCCTTCCAGCAGAACAAGGGCGGCGAGGCAGCGACGGCGGCGGTGCTGCTGTTCGGCATGATCGTGGTCCTGTCGGTGCTGCAATATCAGGTGCTGCGCACACGAGGTGACAAATGACCGCCGAAGCTCTTCCGCGCAGCCAGGCCGCCGTGGCGACCCGCGGCCGTCGCGACCGGCCGCTCGATCTCATCGGGATCGTGCTGACCGCCATCACGCTTATCGTGGCTCTGGCATCGTTCTTCCCGATCTATTGGGCCATCATCACGTCGGTGAAGCCGGATGGCGACATCATCTCCGGCGACAACGCGCTGATCCCGGGACGGCTGTCGTTCGACAGCTATATCCACATCTGGAACAACACCAATATCGCCACCTGGTACGTCAATTCGTTCGTGACCTCGATCCTCATCACTGCGCTGGTCATCGTGAGTTCGGCGGGCTGCGCCTATGCGTTGAGCCAGCTCGACTTCCCGGGACGGCGGATCATCTATGTGCTGATCCTGGCCTGCTTTATGGTGCCGATGCAGGCGCTGATCGTGAACCATTTCGTGCTGATGGCGCAGTTCAAGCTGCTCAATACCTGGGCCGGCATCATCCTGCCGCAGCTGATCGTGCCGGTGGTGATCATCGTCTACAAGCAGTTCTTCGACAGCGTGCCCAAGGAGTTCCGCGAAGCGGCGCAGATGGATTCGGCGGGGCATTTCAAGATTCTGTTCCGCATCTATCTGCCGATGAACTGGGGCGTCACGGCCGCCTTGGCCATCATCACCTTCATCGGGGCCTGGAACAGCTTCCTCTGGCCATTCCTGGCGGCGACGGGCGAGGCGACGATGACTGTGCCGGTTGGTATCACGCAGGTGAAGGACGCCTATGGCATCGTGTTCGGCAAGCTGATGGCCTCGGCTGTGGTGGCGGGCCTGCCGGTGGCGATCGTCTACCTGATCTTCCAGCGCCGGGTGACGCAGGCGATCATGCTGTCGGCGGGCGTCAAGGGATGAGGCCTAGCGCCCGGTGATTGACGAGTCGGCGCTTGAGCGGCGATGAGTGCATTCAACAACCGAACAGATGTTCGGGGGAGGGGTGCATGGAATTTCGTCCGCTGCTGGAGCATCGCTGCTCGGCGGAGTCGCCGGTCTGGGACGATCGGCGGCAATGCGTTTTCTTCGTCGACTTCACCCAGCCGGCGGTGCGCTGCGCCAATCTCGATGGCAGTGGCCATAGGCACTGGCCGATGCCCGAACTTGCCAGCAGCATCGGTCTTGGTGAAAGCGGACGGCTGATCGTCGCCCAGCCGAGGAGCCTGTTGATACTCGACCCTGATAGCGGCCAAACGCAATTGCTGGCCCGGATTGTCGGCGAACCGGCGGATAACCGGCTCAATGACGGCAAGGTGGGGCCGGATGGCGCCTTCTGGGTCGGCAGCATGGATATGCGGCCGGCGCGCGAGAGGTTGGGTTCGCTCTATCGCGTCAGCGGCAAGGGCGAGGTGACGCTGGTGCTGCGGCAGGAGACCGAGATTTCCAACGGCTTGGCCTGGTCTGACGATGGCCGGGTCATGTATTTTTCCGACTCGCGCGGTCCGTGGGTGGATCGGTTCGACTTCGATCCTGCTACCGGCACCATGCGCAATCGGGTTCGGTTCGCGGAACTCAGCGAGACTTTGGGACGGCCGGATGGTGCCGCCTGCGATGTGCGTGGGCGCTACTGGAGCGCGGGCGTTTCGGCTGGCCGGCTCAATGTGTTCGGGACCGATGGGGCGATCGAAGCGGTGATCCCGACACCGGTCGCGGCGCCAAGCATGCCGGCCTTTTGTGGACCAGATCTCGACAGGATGGTGGTGACGTCACTTATGCCGGCCAATCCCGGCGTGCTCGACGGCGCCTTGTTGATTGCGGATGCGCCGGTGCGTGGCGCGCGGGTGCATCGCTGGCGCGATCGTTAGCATTGGTAATTGGCTGCGCCGTGCTCTAGCCGATCCTGCGGCATGAATTGCCGGGAACGAATTTTGGCGCCAGGACGAAGTCCTGCGGGGGTTCGCCGGCAGAGTCAGCATTGGTGATGCGGTGCAGCAGGCGGCGGGCGATGATGCCGCCGAGCTTGAGCGTGTCCTGCACCACCATGGTGATGCGCGGGGTGATGACGTTGCTCCAGGCGACGTCGTCGATCATGGCGAGGGAAATGTCGTCGGGGCAGTTGAAGCCAAGCTCCTGCATGGCCTGGAGGGCGGCCAGGGCCACGGCATTGTTGGCTCCCAGGATCGCGGTGGGGCGCTCCGGCTGGATGAGGAGACGCATGGCGGCCTCGTAGCCGGCGGACCGGGTGAACTGGCCGTCGACCACATAGTTGGGAATGACCTCGACGCCTGAACTGGCCATGGTTTCGGCGAAACCGCGGTAGCGCTCGGAGGCGGTGTGCATATGTTGCGGCCCGGCGATGAAGGCGATGCGCCGATGGCCCATTTGCAGCAGGTGCTCGGTGAGCATCGCGCCGGCCAGGTAATTGTCGGAGCCGACGAAATCGCGCTCGATGCCAGCCACCTTCTGGTCAAAGCAGACCATGGGGATTTTGAGGCTCTGGATAAAATCCACGTAGTCCGGCCCGAAACTTGAGGGCGCCAGGGCCAGACCCGCGACCTTGAGGCCGATCAGGTGTTCCAGCATCACCCGTTCGCGGTCGGTCTTGCCCGAGGAATCGGTGATGACGACGAAATGCTGGTGCTCGAGAGCATAGTTTTCGAGTTCGCGGCGGATGTCGCCGAAGAAGGGGTTGCCGACATTGCCGACCACGAAGCCGATCATGCGGCTCTTGCCGCGCGCCAGACTCTGGGCCAGCGGATCGGCCACATAGCCGACGGCGGCGACGGCGCCGCGGATGCGTTCGAGGGTCTTGGCACTGACCCGGCCGGGATTGCTCAACGCCAAAGAGACTGTCGAGACAGACACTTCGGCAAGCTTGGCAACATCGCGGATGGTGGCCATTCGAACTTTCTCGAAGCGTTTCTAGAAAATCTAAAGCGTGTCACATTCTGTCGTATCCTGTCGAAATACCTACCATTTCTGCCACTTTGTGCAATGCAAATGTTGGTTCTGCATAAGGTTCAGAATCGGGGTTGACTTCGGAACCTAGCCAAAAGAGGATAATCATCGAACCGGTTCGATTATGCCGGAATAGGAGGATCCAGTTTTGGACAGCGCACTCACATTTGGTGGCGGCATCGACGCAGCGCCGGGCAAGGCCTGGTTTGGCAATGACCGTTTCGGGATGTTCATCCACTTCGGCCTGTACGCACTGGGTGCGCGGCACGAGTGGTTGCAGCATCGCGAGGAAATCGCGCCCGAGGACTATCGGAAGTATTTCGAGAACTTCAATCCGGACCTCTATGACCCGCGCGAATGGGCGCGGCGCGCCAAGCAAGCCGGGATGAAATATGTGGTGCTGACCGCCAAGCATCATGAAGGTTTCTGCCTGTGGGACAGCAAGTTTACCGACTACAAGGCGACCAACACGCCTTACGGCAAGGACATGCTCAAGGCCTATGTCGATGCCTATCGGGCCGAAGGGCTTAAGGTCGGCTTCTATTACTCACTGATCGACTGGCACCATCCCGAGTTTCCGATCGACGGCATCCATCCGCTGCGCAACCACCCTGATGCGCTCGAGATGAACAAGACGCGCGACGTGACCAAGTATGCGGAATATATGCGCAACCAGGTCACCGAGCTGCTGAGCGATTTCGGCGACATCGCCGTCATCTGGTTCGATTTCAGCTATCCCAAGCGCGACTATCGCGGCATGCCCGGCAAGGGCCGTGCCGATTGGCAGAGCGAGGAGCTGATCGGCCTGGTCCGGCAGTTGCAGCCCAATATCATCGTCGGCGATCGTCTCGATTTGCCGACCGATGGCAACTTCCCCAAGGACCTGGCGACGCCGGAGCAGTACACGCCGCGCGTGGCGCCGACGGCCAATGGCAAGCCGGTGCGTTGGGAGGTGTGCCACACCTTCTCGGGCTCGTGGGGGTATCACCGCGACGAGAGCACCTGGAAGGATGCCGGGCAACTGATCAACATCCTCGTCGATACGGTGTCGCTTGGCGGCAACCTGCTGATGAATGTGGGGCCGACGGCGCGGGGGACGTTCGACAAGCGGGCCATCGCGGCGCTCGAAACCTATGGCGATTGGCTGCATCTAAATGGAAGGTCGATCTACGGGGCCGGGCCGTCCGAGCACAAGGCGCCCAATGGCACCAAGTTCACCCAGCGCGGCAACCGGCTCTACCTGCACGTACAGACCTGGCCGTTCCGCCACATCCACATCGAGGGACTGGGCGGCAAGATCAAGTATGCGCAGTTCCTGCATGATGCCAGCGAGATCCACTGGCTCGACCCCAAGGCAGAGGTCGATTCCAATATCGGCGTCGCCGTCGGCGAGAACATGCTGACGCTCGAACTGCCCGTCCTCAAGCCGGACGTCGTGACCCCCGTCATCGAGCTGATCCTCAAGGATTGACGCTGTGTTCGAGCCCGACATCGGTGTGGAGATGCGCGAGGCCGACCTGATCGCGACCATGACTCCGCTCATCGCCGACCTGGCCGAAAATGGCCTTGGGGCGGTGGCGCTGGCGGGGTCGCGCGGCAAGGGGCGGTCCGACGAGCAGTCGGACTACGACTTCCGCGTCTATGCCGATGCCTATCGCGGGCCCGATATCCATGAGACCGAGCAGTGGAAGCGGTTCGAGAGCGCCATGCATGAATGGGAGGCCAGGGGCTTCCGCATGGATGGCGTGTGGATGCGCAGTTATGCCGGGGTGCGGCGCGATCTCGATGCCTGGCTATCCGGCACGGCGGTGCCCAAGACGTTCGAATGGACGATCTGGGGCTATCACCTGCCGACCGATCTCGCCAACCAGCAGATCACCTTCGATCCCGAGGGCGCTCTGGACGGATGGAAGCGGCAACTCGCGGTTTATCCCGAAGCCCTGCGGGCCTCGGTGCTGCAGCAGTATCGGGAGGTGCTGCACTACTGGGCCGGTGACTATCACTATGAGAGCAAGGTCGCCCGGCGCGACCTGGTGTTTCTGGTGGGCCTCACCGGCAAGCTGGCCAATGCGATCCTGCAGGTCGTGTTCGCGCTCAATCGCGCCTACTTCCCCGGCGATGGCTGGAACCTGCCCATGGCGGCAGAGCTAGAGCGCCTGCCGCCGGACTTTGTTGTCCGCATGACGTCGATTCTGAGCGCCGGCAGCGACGCCGTCGCTCTTCGACGCCAGCGTGAGGAGCTCATCGCCATGATCTCCGATCTGGAGGTGCTGATCGCGGCCTGACCGCCGCCATCCATGCCGGGGTGGAGGACCCCGGACCGCAGACGACTGAAACGCAAACGATATGACAGAGGAGAGACTATCGTGAGACTTTCGATGGTACTGGCTGCCGCCGCACTGGCTGGCAGTTCACTGACTGCAACCGCTCATGCCCAGGAACAGGTCAACCTGACCTGGCAGATGTGGGGCGACGAGGCCGATACCGCACTGTTTACCAGCCTGGCCGATCTCGTCACCGCCGAATATCCCAATATCAAGGTGACGCCGCAGTTCTCGGGCTGGACCGATTACTGGACGCGCCTGCCGGTGCTGGCGTCGTCGGGCCAGATCGCCGACCTGGTCGCCATGCAGTCGATGCGCATGCCGAGCTTCTATTCGATCCTGGAGCCGCTCGATTCCTATATCGAGGCCGACGGTCTCGATAAGGCCGAGTTCGAATCCTCGATCATGGACGGCCTTTCGCATGACGGCACGCAGTATGCGCTGCCCTATGACGTGGGTCCGTGGCTGGTCTATTACAACCGCGACAAGTTCGCGGCAGCCGGCATTGCCGAGCCGGCGCTAGACTGGACCTTCGACGATTTCAAGGCGGCTGCCATCGCGCTGACGGAAGGCGAGAATTACGGCTACGCCACCCAGTCCTTCGACTATGTGGCCGGCCCGATCGCGCTGGGTGCGGAATATTTCAACGATGCCAACCAGTTCGACGTGACCAATGCCGGCTATGTCGACGCCGTATCCAAATACGCCGACCTGACGGCGGTGGACAAGGCGTCGCCGGTGTTTGCTTCCGGATCGGGCGCCATTACCGGCAGCGGACGCTTCGCGGCGGGCAGCGCGGCCATGTATATCGACGGGCCCTGGGTGCTGCTGAACACCAAGGACAGCGTCGACTTCCAGATGGGCGTGGCGCCGCTGCCGCGTGGCGAAGGCGAGTCGCGGTTCATTACCGCCGGTTCGGGCTGGGGTGTTGCGGCGGCCAGCCAGCATAAGGAAGAAGCCTTCCAGGCGCTCAAGGTGCTGACCGGTCCCAAGGCTGCAGAAATCCTGGCTTCGGCGGGGCGCGCTCTGCCGGGACGCCTGGCCGAACAGGACTTCTGGTATGATGTGGCGGCCAAGGATGTGAGCGGCACGCGCGAAACGCTCAAATACATGTTCGAGCACTCGACCCCTTTCCGCCTTAACGAATACTGGAACGATTTCGAGAACCTGCTGACCCAGTACATGCCGCTGGCGCTCAATGGCGACAACACCACCGAAGGCGTGCTGGCCGACATCCAGAGCCAGTTGCCGATGTAAGCAAACGGGGCCCGGCCGGTATCGTCCGGCCGGGTTTGCCATCGACGCCGAAGAACGGCGCGGCGGAAGGAGGAGCCCATGACGATTGCTCAAGAGACTGCCGTGACGGTCAGCCGGCCAGACACGCGCCGCCGCAATCGGCTGGATGTGAGGGAAGGGCGCACCGCGTTCTTTTTCCTGCTGCCCAGCCTGATCGGGGTGATCCTGTTCCTCGTGCTGCCGATCATCGCATCGGTGGTGCTGAGCTTCACCAACTGGAAGCTGCTCGGCCAGCCAGCCTTTGTCGGCTTTGCGAACTATGTTCGGCTGTTCACCGCCGATCCGCAATTCTGGCCGGTGCTGCGCAATACGCTGTTCTTCACCGTCGAATATCTGGTGCTGAACCTGGTCATCTCGCTTGGCCTCGCCGTCTGGATATCGAGCCTCAAGGTCGGCCAGAAGTGGTTCCGGGTGATCTTCTTCCTGCCCACCTTCACGCCCGGCATCGCCGTCGCCATCGTCTGGATGCTGATCTTCGCCCCGGGCGGCTTTTTCGACTTCATCATGGGCGCCATGTCGATCCATATCCCGAGCGTCTTGACCGACCAGACGCTGGCCATGCAGGCGGTGGTCGTGGTCTCGCTCTGGGCCGGGGTCGGCTACAATACGGTGCTCTTCAACGCGGCGCTCGACATGGTGCCGCAGAATTATCTCGAGGCGGCGCGGATCGATGGCGCGACGGCGTGGGACCGGTTCTGGAAAATCCGGTTGCCGCTGATTTCGCCGACGCTGTTCTTCGGCTGTGTCATGACCGCAATCACCTCGCTGCAGGTGTTCGACCAAATCTATGTGATGACGCGCGGTGGGCCGGGCAATGCCACGGCGACGCTGGGCTATGCGATCTACCAGAAGGGCTTCCAGAATTTCCAGATGGGCTACGCCTCGGCCATCGCCTGGGTGATGTTTGCGCTGATCATGGCGCTGACTGCCTTCCAGTTCTGGATGCAGCGCAAGTGGGTGCATTATGACAACTAGGTCCAAATCCCGCGCCGGAACGCTGGCGCTCGATATCCTCAATCATGGGGCGCTGGGGCTGGTGGCGCTGCTGTTCCTGTTCCCATTCTTCTGGATGGTGTCGAACGCGGTGCGCAGCAATGCCGAGGTGCTGGCCATTCCGGTGCGCATCCTGCCCAACGTGTTCGAATGGGGCAATTTCGCTGCGACCTGGACGCAGCTGCCGTTCGGACGGTTTTTCCTCAACAGCGTGATAGTGTCTGGCAGCGTGACCATCATCACGGTCGTGGTGTCGTGCCTCTCCGGCTACGCCTTTGCGCGGCTGAAGTTTCCCGGACGCGATGCGCTGTTGATGGCGTATCTCGGCACGCTGATGGTGCCGTCCATCATGCTGATCATTCCGCTGTTCCTGATCGTTAACAGCCTGGGCATGGTCAACACCTTCCAGGGGGTGATCCTGCCGGTGGCGTTCGGGACGTTCGGTTCGTTCCTGCTGCGGCAGTTCTTCCTGTCCATCCCAATGGAGCTCGAAGAGGCGGCGCGCATCGATGGCGCCTCGCGGCTGCGAATTCTCATCAGCATCATCGTGCCGCTGTCGATGCCGGCGATCGGGCTGCTGTCGCTGTTCACCTTCATCGGGCAGTGGAACAACTTCCTGTGGCCGCTGATCGTGATGACCGGGGCGGACAATGCGACGCTGCCGGTGGGGCTGACGCAGTTCCAGACGCAGCAGGGCACGGCGTGGAATTACATCATGGCCGGCGCGACGCTTTCCATGCTGCCGGGCATCGTCCTCGCCATCCTGCTGCAGAAGCTCATCTACAATTCGATTGCACTGAATGCCGGCATGGGCGGCCGGTAGGTGTGCGGGCCGCTGAGTGACTAGTCCTCCCACAGCTGTCCGCACACCTCCACATCTTCACCAGAACCACGGAGCCAACTGAAATGGCCAGCATTACCATCCGCAACGCCGTCAAGGCCTATGGCTCGGTAGAGGTGCTCCACGGCGTCTCCGTAGCCGCGCGCGACGGTGAATTCGTGGTTCTGGTGGGGCCTTCGGGCTGCGGCAAGTCGACCTTGCTGCGCATGATCGCAGGCCTCGAATCCATCACCGATGGCGAAATCGAGATCGGCGACCGGGTGGTCAACGAGCTCGAACCCAAGGAGCGGGACATCGCCATGGTGTTCCAGAGCTACGCGCTCTATCCGCATATGACGGTGCGGGACAACATGGCATTCGCGCTCAAGCTGGCGCGGCGTAGCCGGGAGCAGATCGACAGTGAGGTCAACCGGGCGGCCGAGATTCTCGATCTGGCGCCGCTGCTCGACCGCTATCCGCGCCAGCTGTCCGGCGGGCAGCGGCAGCGCGTGGCCATGGGCCGGGCCATCGTGCGCAATCCGGCGGTGTTCTTGTTCGACGAGCCGCTCAGCAATCTCGATGCCAAGCTGCGCGTGCAGATGCGATCCGAGATCAAGGCGCTGCACCAGCGGCTGGGCGCGACGATGATCTATGTGACGCATGACCAGATGGAGGCCATGACCATGGCCGATCGCATCGTGGTGATGCGGGCAGGCCATATCGAACAGGTCGGCACGCCGCTCGAGATTTACGACACCCCGGCCAACAGCTTTGTCGGCAGCTTTATCGGCTCGCCGGCGATGAACCTGATCGAGGGCACGGTGGTTGATGGGCCGGCCTTGCGAGATGGCGAGGGCGCGCTCTGGCCTTTGCCGCGGCGTGCTGCGGTCTATGCGGGCCGTTCGGTGCAGTTGGGCATCAGGCCCGAGCATATCCATGTGCAGGCCAATGGCGTTGAGGCCAGCGTGCGGAGTGTCGAGCCGACCGGCTCGGAAACCCATATTCAGCTGCAGATTGGCGGCAAGATCATCGTCGCAGTGCTGCGCGACCGGCCAGGGATCGCGGTCGGCGACGCCATCAAGATCGGCTTCGACAGCGAGCGCTCGCAACTTTTCGACCGGCAAAGTGGTTTATACCTGAGCTAGGCAAACCGCCGGTGAGAGACCGGCGCGCCGCAATCCATATGGCTGACCGAAACCGCCCTCCAGTTAACATAGTTAACTGCCGGCGGCTTTTGGCTCTGCTATGGCGCGGGCCTTATCAAGGAGAGACCGTGACCAGTTATCGCATAGTGGACTGCCGTACCGACGTTATCGACCCGGCGGAAGTGATTGTGGACAATGCCAGTTCGCCCGAGGATGCGGCGCTTAAGGCGCTTGGTGAAGTGCTGGTGCGCAGCGGTCGCAAGAGCGATCTGCGCGTGCGGGTATATTTCCAGCATCCGGGACAGGTGATGTCGATGGTGCGGCTCTACGCCAAGGCTGCTGATCGACCGGTCTGAGTATCTTGTATGGAAGTTCGGGCTGGGCCATGATCGCGCCGCGCCGTCGAGGCGCGATATTCGCGAGTTTAGCCCATGACCTCCCGCCATCCCCACACCAAGAAGCCCGAGGATTTGCGTTCGGCACGCTGGTTCGCGCCTGACGACCTGCGTGGCTTCGGTCATCGGTCGCGGCTGCTGCAGATGGGCTACGCGCCGGAGGATTGGGTGGGCAAGCCGGTTATTGCCATTCTCAATACCTGGTCGGACCTCAATCCCTGTCACGCGCACTTCAAGCAGCGCGTCGAGGATGTGAAGCGCGGCGTGCTGCAGGCGGGCGGCTGGCCGGTGGAAATGCCGGCGGTGACGCTGGGCGAGACGTTTATGAAGCCGACGACCATGCTGTACCGGAACCTCCTCGCCATGGAAGCCGAGGAGCAGTTGCGGGCGCATCCGGTGGATGGCGTGGTGCTGATGGGTGGCTGCGACAAGACCACCCCGGCTCTGATCATGGGGGCGCTGAGTGCCGGATTGCCGATGATCTTCCTGCCGGCCGGACCGATGCTGAGCGGCAATTATGCCGGGCAGAAGCTGGGTTCGGGCTCGGACGCGTGGAAGTATTGGGACGAGCGGCGGGCGGGGAATATCACCGACGCCGAGTGGTTCAAGATGGAGTCGGGGATCGCCCGGAGCTACGGCCACTGCATGACAATGGGGACGGCTTCGACCATGACGGCGATTGCCGATGCGATGGGGCTGACGCTGCCGGGGGCGTCGTCGATCCCGGCTGCCGACGCCAACCATATCCGCATGGCTTCGGGCTGCGGGCGGCGCATCGTCGAGATGGTGTGGGAGGAGATGACGCCGGACAAGATCGTCACGCCGGCCTCGTTTAGAAACGCAGCCACGGTAGCGATGGCCACGGGGTGCTCGACCAATGCGGTGGTGCATCTGCTGGCCATGGCGCGGCGGGCGAAGATCGAGTTTACCCTGGACGACCTTGATGCGCTGGGGCGGACGACGCCGCTGATTGCCAATGTGCGGCCATCAGGCAAGGGCTACCTGATGGAGGATTTCTTCTATGCGGGTGGTCTGTTGGCGCTGATGCGCAATCTGGGCAGCAAGCTCGATCTGACGGCGCTGACCGTGTCGGGGCTGACGCTGGGCGAGGCGATTGGCGATGCGCCGATCTACAATGACGATGTGATCCGGACGCTGGATAACCCGGTCTATCACGAGGGCTCGCTGGCGGTGCTGCGGGGAAATCTGGCGCCTGACGGCGCGGTGATCAAGCCTGCGGCCTGCGACCCGAAATATCTGGTGCATCAGGGGCCGGCTTTGGTGTTCGACAGCTATCCCGAGATGAAGAAGGCGGTCGACGATCCCGATCTGGACGTGACGCCCGACCATGTGATGGTGCTGCGCAATGCCGGGCCGCTGGGCGGGCCGGGCATGCCGGAATGGGGCATGCTGCCGATGCCGACCAAGCTGGTGAAGCAGGGCTATCGCGACATGGTGCGCATTTCGGACGCGCGGATGAGCGGCACGAGCTATGGCGCCTGTGTGCTGCATGTGTCGCCCGAGAGCCATATCGGCGGGCCGCTGGCATTGCTGCGGACGGGCGATATCGTGGCCATCGATATTCCCAACCGGCGGCTGGACATGCTGGTGGATGAGGCGGAACTGGCGGCGCGGCGGGCGGCGTGGGTCAAGCCGGCGGATCGGTTCGAGCGGGGCTATGGTTGGATGTACGCCGGGCACGTGACGCAGGCGGATCAGGGCTGCGACTTTGATTTTCTGGAGCCATCGTTTGGTGCGACGGCGGGGGAGCCGGATATTTTTTGAGAGTTCCAAGGGGCCCCACACCCACCGGTCGTCCCCCTCGGGCTTGACCCGAGGGCGCTACACTTGCGGGCCCATCGATAAGTACAGTGCCCTCGGGTCAAGCCCGAGGGTGACGTGCAGTGGGTGGGATGGCTGACCGCCCTACCAGCGCGGCTTGCCGTCGGTGAAACCGGGTGCGGAAGCCTTGTCGATGGCGGCCAGTTCTTCAGCAGTGAAATCGAGGTTGTCCAAGGCACCGAGATTGTCTTCGAGCTGCTCGATGGTGCGCACACCGATCAGCGCCGAGGTCATTTCCTTGCGGCGGAGGACCCATGCCAGTGCCAGCTGCGGCATGGTCTGGCCGCGGGCTTTGGCGATCTCGCCGAGGGCGTCGACGGCCTGCAAGGTTTCCGGCTTGATGTTCTCGGCTTTGAGGAACGGGTTGTTGGACGTGCCGCGCGAACCCTTGGTGTCGCCGGTATTGTATTTGCCCGACAGCACGCCCTGGGCCAGCGGCGAGAAGGCGATGACGCCGATGCCGAGGTCGCCGCAGGCATTGATGGTCTTGTCGTTCTCGATCCAGCGGTTGAGCGTCGAATAGCTCGGCTGGTGGATGGTGCAGGGGACGCCTGATGACTTGAGGATGCGGTGGGCTTCGCGCGTCTCGGCTTCCGGATAGTTGGAGATGCCGACATAGAGCGCCTTGCCCTGCGCGACGATGCTGGCCAGCGCGCCCATGGTCTCCTCAAGTGGGGTCTTGGGATCGAAGCGGTGCGAATAGAAGATGTCGACATAGTCGAGGCCGAGGCGCTTGAGCGACTGGTCACAGGAGGCAATCAGGCTCTTGCGGCTGCCCCATTCGCCATAGGGGCCATTCCACATGTTGTAGCCGGCCTTGGACGAGACGATCAGCTCGTCGCGATAGGGCTTGAAATCGCGCGCCATGACCATGCCGAACAGCTCTTCAGCCGCGCCGGGAGGCGGGCCGTAGTTGTTGGCGAGGTCGAAATGGGTGATGCCGGCATCGAAGGCCCGGCCGAGGATGGCGAAGGCGGACGGGTAATCGCGCGTGCCGCCGAAATTCTGCCAGAGGCCGAGGCTGATGGCCGGGAGCTTGAGGCCCGATTTGCCGGCATGGCGGTATTGCATGGTCTCGTAGCGCCCGGGGGCGGCCTGGTAGGTCATGTGTGTCTCCTCGATTGGCGCAGTGACTACCATACCAGTGGGGTAGGGCGGCAACCCTATTCCGCTCCACAACCACGATGTCATCCGGCGAAGGCCGGGATCCTGGTTCGCATCTGCCCATAAGTTGGATGGTGCGGAAAGCCGGACTTGGATTCCGGCCTTCGCCGGAATGACGCGGTGGGAGGAGGGTCCGCTAACGCCTCGGAGATTTCCGGTTTTCTAAGACCGGCTTGCACGCGGCGAGGCTGCCCCATAGCCTTGTCCTTGGAGGACTATCATGGATCGGCAATCGCATTTCGTGGTCGTCGGCGGGGGCACCGCCGGCTGGATCGCGGCTTTCATCATTCAGGATGCGGCACGGCGGAAGGGGCTGAATGCGCGCATCAGCGTGATTGAGCCTTCGAGCATTCCAACCGTGGGGGTGGGCGAAGCGACGACGGCGGCATTCCGCGTGTTGCTCAAGCATTTCGGCATCGACGAATTCGAGTTTTTCAGGAAGACCGAGGCGACCTTCAAGCTGGGCATCCGGCACGAGGACTGGCGGCGCAAGGGCTTTACCTATTACGGGCCGATCGACGACCCGCATCAGGTTGTGGCTGCGCCCAAGGGGGCCCCATCGGACTATCTCAATGTCTATGCCATCGCAGCGGGCAAGCCTATCACCGACATGCATCTGTTTGGGCCGCTGCTGGAGCAGAAGAAGGCGCCTTATGCCAAAAAGGCCGATGGATCGCTGATCCCGCTGGGGCCGTTTCATCACGCCTATCATTTCGACCAGGCCAAGGTCGGGCGGTTCTTTGCCAGCAAGTCCAAGGGTGTCGAGATCATCGATGCGGTGGTGTCGGGCGTGCAGCGCAATGCCGAGACGGGCGATGTGACGGCTTTGCAGCTCGACAACGGGCAGACGCTCGAAGCCGATTTCTTTATCGATGCGACGGGCTTCCGCAAGCAGCTCATCGTCAAGGAAATGCAGGCGCCGTGGATTTCCTATGCGCATGAATTGCCGGTCAACCGGGCGCTGCCGTTCTGGCTCGATATCAAGCCCGGCGAGGAGATCGCCAACTATACCCGCGCCTGGGCGCAGGATAGCGGTTGGATCTGGATGATCCCGACGCAGACCCGCTATGGCTGCGGCTATGTCTATTCGGACGAATTCTCGACGCCGGAGCAAGCCAAGGCCGAGGTCGAGCGGGTACTGGGCCGCGAGATCGAGGTGCGCAGCGATATCCGGTTCCAGATCGGGCGGCTGGAAAATGCCTGGGTCGGCAATGTGCTGGCGGTGGGGCTGAGTTCGAGTTTCCTCGAGCCGCTGGAATCGACGTCGATCCACGGCACGATCGTGCAGATGATGCTGTTTGCCGACCGGCACCTCAAGCATGCGGCGGACATGACCCCCGCCGATCGGACCGACTACAATGCGCGGGTGGGGCGGCAGGTCGATGACTTCCGGACGTTCGTCAACACCCACTACATGGTCGAGCGCGACGATACCCCGTTCTGGCGCGAGGTGCGGGCCAATCGCATCCATCCCGAGACGAAACAGCGGCTGGACTACTGGCAGCAGCACATGCCGCGGCACGAGCATTTCCCGGAAGACCTGTTCGGCCTGCCGCATATCCAGACGCAGCTGCACTATCCGGTGCTGGCCGGGCTGGGGCTGTTGAGCCAGGATTTGGCGCGCAAGGAAATGGACAAGGACCCCAAGCTCCGGCAGTTCGCACGGGAGGCTTATGAGGGGCTGGTGAAGGAGTATCGCGAGGCGGCAAAGCATGCGCTGGGGCATGCGGAGTTTTTGGAGATTGTGCGGGGGATGGGGTAGCGTCGATCTCAGGAGCGCATGATGACTGACTTTGAAACCCGGAGACGCTGGTTGGGAGGCGCCGTGGTGGCGGTTGTCCTAATTATCTTGTCGATGGTCGGGGCGCACCTTCTTGGGGCGCCGCGCTGGGGCCTCTTCACATGCGATCAGAACCTATCGGCAGATGGTGGCTCGGCACTTCCAGGTGGCAGCAGGGCAGCATGCAAGTGACACGCCGTTGTGCAACGGGGTGCCACGACCTCGTGGTTCGACAGGCTCACCATGAGGTCTACTGGAGTTTGTCATCCCACCGGCCGTCACCCTCGGGCTTGACCCGAGGGCACTGTACTTCCTCAGCATCTGGCAAGTGAAGAGCCCTCGGGTCAGGCCCGAGGGTGACGATCCAGTATGCGGACAGCAATGCGCCTAAGCTGCGTCGTTGATCAGCTCTTCCGCCAGCCCATATTCGTGCAGCTTGCGATAGAGCGTCGAACGCCCGATCTTGAGCGCTCGCGCCACGCGGGACATGCGTCCGCCATGGTGTTCGATGGCGAAGATGATCGCGGCGCGTTCGATTTCTGCCAGGGCGGCCATTTCGCCAGATGTGTCGAGGAAGCGGTCCTGCGCCCTGGGCGGTTCGGCGAACATGCGCTGGCGGGCGGTGGCCATGTCGATATGGGTCGGGGCGGCGGCCACGGGCGCCGCTTCAATCGCCTTGCTGGCGATGTCGCGGCCATTGGCCTGGGCGACGATCTGCGGGAAATCGACGGATTCGAGGAAAGCGCCGTCTGACAGCACGATGGCGCGATAGACGGCGTTTTCGAGCTGGCGGACATTGCCCGGCCAGTCATAGGCCATAAGCAAATCGAGGGCGACCGGGGAGATGCCCAGCACGCGCTTGCCGGCTTCGGCGGCGAAGCGGGCGATGAACATGGCGACGAGGGCAGGCACGTCTTCCATACGCTCGCGCAGGGGCGGCGTGTAGATGGGGAAGACGTTGAGGCGGTAGTAGAGATCTTCGCGGAACTCGCCTGATTTGGCGAGGTTGAGCAGGCGGCGATTGGTGGCCGAGATGACACGGACATTGACGCGTTCGGCGCGGGAGGCGCCGACGGGTTCGATCTCGCCTTCCTGCAAAGCGCGTAGCAGCTTGACCTGCGTTTCGAGCGGCAGTTCGCCGACTTCGTCGAGAAACAGCGTGCCGTTATGGGCTTCGGCGAACTTGCCGGCCTGGTCGGCGACGGCGCCGGTGAAGGCACCCTTCTTGTGGCCGAAGAGAACGGACTCCACCAGGTTCGGCGGGATGGCGCCGCAGTTGACGGTGATGAAGGGTTTGCCAGCGCGGTCGCCGCTGCCCTGGATGATGCGGGCGATCAGCTCCTTGCCGACGCCGGTTTCGCCTTCGATCAGCACCGGAATGTTGGACTTGGCGGCCTTGGCGCAGAGGCTGATGACGCGGGCCATGGCGGGGGCCTTGGCGATCATGTCGGAAGCCGAGAAGGTGCCGGCCTTGCGGGCGCGTTCGGAGCGGATAGTGGCTTCGAGCGCATCGAGCTTCATGGCGTTGCGCAGCGAGATGACGAGGCGCTCGGGGGCGACCGGCTTGACGAAATAGTCGGCGGCGCCGTTGCGCATGGCCGAGATGACGGTTTCGAGCGAGGCGTTGGCGGTCTGGATGATGACGGGGGTAGTGAGGCCCTCGCGGCGCATGGCGTCCATCACGCCCATGCCGTCGAGATCGGGCATGACGAGATCGAGAATCATGGCGCCGATATTGCGGTCTTCGCGCAGGATGGTGAGCGCCTGCTCGCCGCCGGTGGCGGTCAGCGGCTTGAATCCGGCCCGGTTGGCGACCTCGGCGGTGAGGCGCAGTTGGACCCGATCATCGTCGACTACCAGAACACGCGTCATCCAAACTCCAGTCTTCTTGAGGCGGCATCGAATCGTGTGCCGTTTTGGGAAGAATGTGAGCGGAGGGGGTTAAGGGGCGATTAATCATGGGGAATTTGGTCACAGGAAGAGCGCCTTCACGGGCTTCGGCATTAAATTGACTATTGTAGTCATGTTATGTAACCACGGGGTCGCCTCGCGCGGATGCGCGGTTGGTCCACCCCCGGAGCTTTGCCTTGCTGCCGCTTTCAAGACTGATCCCGCTAGCCTTTATGCTGATTGCCGTTCCTGTCGCGGCACAAGATTTTCCCCAGGTGTTCGAACACAAGTTTGGCGTCACGACACTGGATGAAAAGCCAGTTCGCGTCGTGAGCCTGTCGTATCTCGGACAAGACCATTTTCTCTCGCTCGGGGTGCATCCGGTCGGCGTGCGGACCTGGTACGGCGACTATCCATATGGTGCCTGGCCCTGGGCACAGGCTGCACTGGGTGACTCGCAGCCGCAGATGATTGGTGATCTCAACTACGAGCAGATCGCCATGCTGGAGCCTGACGTCATTGAGGCGGTGTGGGCCGGCATTACTGCTGAGGAATATGTCGAACTGTCAAAGATTGCCCCGGTCGTCGCGACCGGGTTGGATTATGCCGATTATGGCACGCCATGGCAGGTCATCACCAAGACGTTCGGGCGGATCGTGGGCGAACAAGAGCAGGCCGAGGCGCTGGTGACCGGCATCGATCAGCGGTTTGCCGATAGCGCGGCGGCGCATCCGGAATGGCAAGGAAAGACAGCTGCCATAGCCTGGGTCGGCGACACTTTGGGCGCCTATCGCTCCAACGATGTGCGTTCGCAGATGATGGCGGAGCTGGGTTTCGTCACGCCAGCAGTCATTGATGCGAGCAGTTCGCCGGAGGACTTCGTCACCGACCTGTCCATGGAACAGACCGATGTCGTGGATGCAGACGTGGTCATCTGGTTCAACGGCGAGGACGATCCGGCCAGCGTCAAGGGGCTGGCCTTGCGCGATCGCATGCGGGCGCATGTGGAAGGACGCGAAATCTTTGCGGGCAAGCAGCTTTCGGGCGCCTTCTCCTATGCATCGCCCCTCAGCATCAACAGCATGCTCGACAAGCTGGTGCCGGAAATCGAACTGGCCATCGATGGCGATCCGACTACTGTCGTGACCACGGCCAAGGAATACGGACTGCTCGATTGATCAAAAGCGGGGCATCCCACCGGGTGCCCCTCTTTCCATCGGACAGGACGCTGGCTAAGGTCCGCGCTCAATTGACCAGCCGGAGAGATCGCCATGACCGCAGCCGCTCAGAAGGGCCACAATGAATTGGGCGCTTTGCCGGTCTGGGATCTCAGCGATCTTTATCCCGGCCGCGACAGTCTTGAATTCAAGGCCGACCTCGAAAAGGCCAAGGCCGATGCGGCGCGGTTCGAGGCGACGTACAAGGGCAAGCTGGTCGAGCTGACCAAGTCAGGCAAGCTGGTCAAGGCGATCAAGGACAGCGAGGAACTCGGCGATCTCACGGGCAAGATCGGTTCGTTCTCCTTCCTGCAATACGCGCAGAAATCGACCGATGCGGATCGCGCCAAATTCATGGGCGATACCAATGAGGCACTGACGAACCTCTCGACCAAGGTACTGTTCTTCGAACTGGAACTGAACCGCATCGAGGATACCGATCTCGAAGCGGCGTTTGCCGCCGATCCGGAACTGGCGCGCTATCGCACCTGGTTTGCCGAGCTGCGCAAGGCCAAACGCTATCAGCTCGACGACAAGCTCGAAGAGCTGTTCCACGACAAGTCGGTGACCGCCTATTCGGCGTGGAACCGGCTGTTTGATGAGACGCTGTCGAGCCTCGAATTCGAGGTGGATGGCGAGGTGCTCAACATGGAAGCGACGCTGCATCTGCTGTCCGAAAAGGACGAGAAGAAGCGCGAGGCGGCATTCAAGGCGCTGGGCAAGACGCTCAAAGCCAATGGGCGGCTGTTTACCCACATCACCAATGTTCTGGCCAAGGACAAGGAAATCTCGGACCGCTGGCGCGGGTATGAGGATATCGCCGATTCCAGGCATATGGCCAATTCGGTCGAGCGCGAAGTGGTCGATGCGCTGCAGGCGGCGGTGCAGGAGGCTTATCCGCGGTTGAGCCACCGCTACTACGCGATGAAGGCCAAGTGGTTCGGCAAGGACAAGCTCAATGCCTGGGACCGCAATGCGCCGCTGCCGACCAGCGACGAGCGGACATGGGACTGGGACAGCGCGGTGTCGACCGTGCTGGAAGCCTATGGCAAGTTCTCCCCGGAGCTGGAGGAATGGGCGCGGCCGTTCTTCAATTCCGGCTGGATCGATGCGCCCACAGGCGACGGCAAGCTGTCGGGGGCGTTTGCGCATCCGACCGTGCCGAGCGCCCATCCCTACTTGATGCTCAATTACCTGGGCCGCACGCGCGATATCATGACGCTGGCGCATGAACTGGGTCATGGCGTGCATCAGCGCATGGCAGCGGCGCAAGGACCGATCCTGGCCAACACGCCGCTGACGCTGGCCGAGACGGCCTCAGTGTTCGGCGAAATGCTGACCTTCCGCTCGCTGCTGGCCAAGACCACCGACCCCAAGCAGCGCTTTGCGCTGTTGTCGGGCAAGGTCGAGGACATGCTGAATACCGTGGTGCGCCAGATCGCGTTCTATACGTTCGAGCGGCGGGTCCATACAGCGCGGCGGCAGGGTGAGCTCAAGACCGAGGAGATCAACCAGATCTGGCTCGACGTGCAGAAGGAGTCCCTGGGCGATGCGATCATTCAGAACGAGGGCTATGACACGTTCTGGGCCTACATCCCGCACTTCATCCATTCGCCGTTCTATGTCTATGCCTATGCCTTCGGCGACTGCCTTGTGAACTCGCTCTACGCACAGTATGAGAAGGCCAATGAAGGCTTTGCGGAGCGCTATTTCGAGCTGCTCAAGGCCGGGGGGAGCAAGCATCATTCCGAACTGCTCGCGCCGTTCGGGCTCGATGCCAAGGACCCGCAATTCTGGTCGCTCGGCCTGTCGATGATCGAGGGCCTGATCGACGAGCTGGAAGCGACTTCGCCCTGAGGTTGGCCTTTCGGCGCATAGACTTTGAGACGACTGGACGAACGAGGACGACATGGCCACAAAGCACCGCCCCGAACACCACACCGAGCTGCAGGTGGAATCGCCGATGGACTACGCACAGCACGAAGCCACCTATAATGGCTTCCTGACCGCCGTTAAGTGGTCGATCATCAGCCTGGCCATCACCGCGGTCATTCTCTACTTCCTCATCAAGCCCTGATCGGCGAACCAACGCAGGCAGAAACGAGCCTGTCCGTCGGGCAGGCGGGTAGGAGTCTTTCATGAAAATTGCCATCGTCCGCGAACGTTTCGAGGGGGAGAACCGCGTTGCGGCCACCCCCGAAACGGTGGGCAAGTTTATTGCGCTTGGCGCCAGCGTAGCTGTCGAGAAGGGCGCGGGCATGGGCTCGCGCATCCTCGACAAAGACTACACGGCTGCCGGCGCGACCATTGCCGCCAGCGCCGATGCGACCCTCAAGGGCGCCGATGTGGTGCTGACGGTGCGCCGTCCGACGGCGGCGTCGCTTGGTGGCGTCAACAAAGGCGCGCTGGTGATCGGTGCGCTCGACCCATATGGCAATGACAAGGATGTCGCCGCACTGGCCAAGGCTGGCGTGACCGCCATTTCCATGGAATTCATGCCGCGCATTACCCGCGCGCAGGTGATGGATATCCTGTCCAGCCAGGCCAACCTTGCCGGCTATCAGGGCGTTATCGAAGCCGCCGCCGAATTCGAACGCGCTTTCCCGATGATGATGACCGCAGCCGGTACGGTGCGTCCGGCCAAGGCCTTCGTGATGGGCGCGGGCGTTGCCGGCCTCCAGGCCATTGCGACGGCCAAGCGCCTCGGTGCCGTAGTGTCGGCAACCGATGTGCGCCCCGCCGCCAAGGAGCAGGTGGAATCGCTGGGCGGCAAGTTTGTTGCCGTGGAGGACGAGGAATTCAAGCAGGCCGAAACCGCTGGCGGCTATGCCAAGCAGATGAGCGCCGCTTATCAGGCCAAGCAGGCTGAGCTCACCGCCAGCCATATCGCCAAGCAGGATATTGTCATTACCACGGCACTGATCCCGGGGCGCCCAGCGCCACGGCTGATCACCAAGGCGATGGTGGAATCGATGGCGCCGGGTTCGGTTATTGTCGATCTCGCGGCCGAACGCGGTGGCAATGTCGAGCTGACGGTGCCAGGCAAGGTGATCGAGCATAACGGCGTCAAGATCGTTGGCTATACCAACATGCAGGGTCGCATCCCGACCACAGCGAGCCAGCTTTATGCGCGCAACCTGTTGGCCTTCCTCACCACGCTGATCGACGCCAAGGAAAAGAAGCTCGCCATCAACTGGGATGACGAACTGGTCAAGGCGACCGTGCTGACCCGCGATGGCGCGGTGGTGCATCCAAGCTTCGTGACGGCTGCCTCGACGGTCGAGGCCAAGCCTGCTCCCAAGGCATCGGCAAAGGCTGCGCCGAAGGCTCCGGCCAAGTCGGTCGAGCCGAAGGCCGCGCCCAAGAAGGCGCCTGCCAAGAAGCCTGTGGTTGCTGCCATGGCCGATACGCCCAACAAGGCCGCGCCGGGCGTGGAGCAGTCCATTTCCGATGCCGCCGAACCTGCAGCGACGCCGGCCAAGCAGGCAGCGACCGAGAAGGCCGCAGGCGTGATGGATGCCGCTGCTGCCGCATCGCCAACGGTCTTGACGCCCGTCAAGAGGCCGGCGGCGAAAAAGCCTGTCGCGCCCAAGGCTGCTGCAACTGTCAAAGAACCGGCGGCCAAGAAGCCAGCGGCACCCAAGCCTGCTGCAGTCGCCAAAGCACCTGCGGCCAAAGCGCCCGCAGCCGCCAAGAAGCCCGCCGCCAAGAAGCCGGCGACCAAGCCGGCTGCACCCAAGGGAGCCCAGTAAATGGAAGCCACGGCAGAACAGACCGCCGATGCCATCGCCGCGGTCGCGCATGCGGCCATCGGCGGCGCCATCGACCCCTTCACCTTCCGCCTCGCCATTTTCGTGCTGGCGATTTTCGTGGGCTATTTCGTCGTCTGGTCGGTGACCCCGGCTTTGCATACGCCGCTGATGAGCGTGACCAACGCGATCTCCTCAGTGATCGTGGTTGGCGCACTGCTGGCTGTGGGCGTGCAGCTTGCGGCTGACGGCAACTGGGTCTCCAAGGCCTTTGGCTTCATCGCCCTGGTCTTCGCCTCGGTCAATATCTTCGGCGGGTTCCTCGTCACCCAGCGCATGCTGGCAATGTACAAGAAGAAGGGCTAACGCCGATGATCTCTGCAGATATCGCAGCCCTTCTCTATCTCGTCTCCGGCGTGCTGTTCATTCTCGCGCTGCGCGGCCTGTCGAGCCCGCGCTCGTCACGCCAGGGTAACACCTTCGGCATGGTCGGCATGGGCATCGCCATCGTCACAACGCTTGCCGTTGCGGCGCCCTCCGACTGGGTCAGCTGGGTGCTGATCATCGGCGGCATCGGCATAGGTGGCGGTATCGGCGCCTATATGGCCCGCACCGTCAAGATGACCGACATGCCGCAGCTGGTGGCCGCGTTCCACTCGCTGGTCGGCCTGGCCGCCGTGTTCGTGGCCGCCGCAGCGCTCTATGCGCCTGAGGCCTTCGGCATCGGCGCGCCGGGCGCTATCCATGCGCAGGCGCTGGTCGAAATGTCGATCGGCGTGGCCATCGGCGCCTTCACCTTTACCGGTTCGGTCATCGCCTTCGCCAAGCTCAACGGCAATATGAGCGGCAAGCCGATCATCCTGCCGGCGCGCCATGCCATCCATATCGTGATGGGCGTGGCCATCGTGTTGCTGGTCTGGGCCTTCACCACGTCGGCCGATCCCTGGCTGTTCTGGGCGATTACTATCCTGGCTCTCGTGCTGGGCGGGCTGATGATCATCCCGATCGGCGGCGCTGACATGCCGGTGGTCGTCTCCATGCTCAATTCCTATTCGGGCTGGGCGGCGGCAGGCATCGGCTTCACGCTGGGCAATACGGCGCTGATCATCACCGGCGCTCTCGTGGGCAGTTCGGGCGCGATCCTGAGCTACATCATGTGCAAGGCCATGAACCGCAGCTTCATCTCGGTGATCCTGGGCGGCTTCGGCGGCGACAGTGGCTCGGCCGCCGGTGCGGCGGAAGACGACCGTCCGGTCAAGCAGGGCGCCGCAGAAGACGCGGCGTTCCTGATGAAGAATGCCGGCAAGGTCATCATCGTGCCAGGCTACGGCATGGCTGTGGCCCAGGCCCAGCATGCCTTGCGCGAAATGGCCGATCTGCTCAAGAAGGAAGGCGTCACTGTCAAATACGCCATCCATCCGGTGGCGGGTCGCATGCCGGGGCATATGAACGTGCTCTTGGCGGAAGCCAACGTGCCTTATGACGAAGTGTTCGAGCTCGAAGACATCAACTCGGAATTCGCCCAGTCGGACGTGGCCTTCGTCATCGGCGCCAATGACGTGACCAACCCCTCGGCCAAGACCGACAAGACCTCGCCGATCTACGGCATGCCGGTGCTCAACGTCGAAGACGCAGGCACGGTGCTGTTCATCAAGCGCGGCATGGCGGCTGGCTATGCGGGCGTGCAGAACGAGCTGTTCTTCCGCGACAACACGATGATGCTGTTCGGCGACGCCAAGAAGGTCACCGAGGATATCGTCAAGTCGCTCGGCCACTGACGGATTTGCCTGCTATCGCGGAGTAATCTAGGGTCGCCTCCGGGCGGCCCTTTTACTTCGCGCGAATTGTTTATTCTTCCGGGGCCCCGGGGAGGATGGCATGGCACGAGCACCGACGGGACGGACGGCGGCGGAGACTGCGGCACGTTCCAGGGGAGCGATGAAACGCGAGCCCGGTGCGGCGCTTGCGCAGCAGAAGACAGCGGTGGTGGTCATCCACGGCATGGGTGAGCAGCGTCCGCTGGAGACACTCCGGGATCTGGTCGAGACGGTCTATCGGCGCGACCTGACACTGGGCAGTATGCCGGTCGGGCCGAACGGCATGCTGGACGTGTCCATCGTGCCCGACATCACCACTGGTTCGGGCGAACTACGGCGCATCACCACGCTCAAGGACGGCCCGCAGAAGCGCACCGACTTCTTTGAGTTCTACTGGGCCGACATCATGGACGGTACGCCGCTCGACATGGTGACGGGCTGGATCAGGACGCTGTTGCTGCGCTCGCCGTTCCGCTTGCCGGATTCGACCAAGGTCCGGCGCGCGTGGCTGATCCTGTGGATCCTGGCGGCCATCATCGTGGTTGCCGGCTTCATTGCGGTTCATCCCGATCCCGAGAGGCTGCCCTTTGCGGACGCGCTGCGGACAGTGGGCGCCTGGCTGGCGCCGTACCGACCGCTGGTGGCGAGTATCCTGATTGCCGTGGCGGCCATTGTGCTGGCGGTGCGCATTTTCCAGGCGCACGGCGTCTTGCGCAAGGTGGCGATCCTGTTGCCCATGGCCATGCTGGTGGCCGGCCTGGCGCTGTCTTTCCTGCCGTCCGAGACAGTCAGTTCCCTCCGGTTCTGGGCGACCGGCCTGACGGCCGCGGTGGGCTGGGGCATGAATGCGCTGGTGGCGCCTTATGCGGGCGACGTGGTGCGCTACGTGCGGGCCACCCCGAGCACGGTGGAGCGCCGCCGGCTGGTGCGGGAGCGTGGGCTGGCGCTGCTGGAGGCGCTGCACAGCAAGCGGCTGAGTGATCCGAGCCGGGCGGGCGGCAGCGACCTGCCGCTCTATGACCGCATCGTCATCGTCGGTCATAGCCTGGGGACTATTGTTGGCTACGACATCCTGCAACTGTTCTGGGAGAAATATGGTCCCACCCATCACCACAGTTGGGACCCCAATGCCGCAGGCGTGCAGGCGGCGCTCGCTTCCTGCGACTTCCATGTGAAGGCGGCGTGGGGCAAGCACGGCAGGTCCTTCAACCCGGCGGCCTTCCAGACGGCGCAAGAGACGCTGTCGGCGGCGCTGGCGGCTCAGAATCCGGGCTGGCGGATCACCGACTTCATCACTTTGGGCAGTCCGCTGACCCACGCCGAGTTCCTGCTGGCGGATAGCCCGGAGGAAGTCGAAGACGCCCTTGTCGAGCGACGCTTTGCGACAGCGCCACCACATCCCGACCCGCTGCGCGACGGCAGCATGCTGTTCTCGGTTACCACGCCAGCGCCGGCCAGGAGACCGGCCAAGGCGAGGCGCATGATAACCGATCCATTGTTTCCACACTTCGCCGCGCAGTTCGCCGCGGTGAAGTGGACCAATATCTATGACGAAAGCCGCAACCCGCTGTTGGGCGACCTGGTGTCGGGCCGGCTGGGCGGCAGTTTCGGGCCGGGCATCAATGAGCATAATGTCGCCATCAGACGACCGGGCCTGCCGGGCTTCCTGGGGCGGATATTCACCCATACGCAATATTGGCGGTGGCATAGGAACTACGAGCCGGAACAGGCGACGATCGACGCCGGCGAGGCGCTGAAAGTGAGCCAAGCCCAACAGGCGACGCAGCCCTCACAACAGAATCAGGCGGCGCTGCAGCAGCTGCTATGGAGCGAGGTGCCCGAGCATATCCAGCAACTCCGGCTGGCGCTGCGACTGGGAGAGTGAGGGCCGCCGCTTCAGTAGTGCGGCGGTGGCGGCTCGGTGCTGGGGTCGGCGATATGCACGCCGGAGCGGACCTGTTGCTCCATCTGATCCAGCTTGCGGGTCAGCAGGTCGATCTGCCGCCACTGCGCGGTGATGGTGGCGTTCAGCTCCTCGATGGTCTCGTCCTGGAAGGCGATGCGGGTTTCGAGCGCTTCGAGGCGGTCGGCGAAATCGGTCATGGCAAATCTCCAAGCAGCAGGCGCGGGCCGCTGCCCTTGGTGGCGAGACGATCGCCGGGGTTGCGCATCGGGCAGGTGCCAGTCGACAGGCACCCGCAACCGATGCAGCCCGTCAGCTCATCGCGCAATTGCGTCAGCCGCGCAATGCGTTGATCGATCTCGTCGCGCCATTGCCGGGACAGTCGCTCCCAATCTTCGGGTCCCGGCGCTGCGTCGGCTGGAAGGGTGGCGAGGGCCTCGGCGATGCGGCCCAGCGACAGGCCAAGATCCTGCGCCACGCGGATGACGGCCACGCGGCGCAGAACGGTGCGGTCATAGCGTCGCTGGTTCCCGGCACTGCGATGGCTGCTGATCAGCCCCTTGCTCTCGTAGAAATGCAGCGCCGACACGGCGACGCCGCTGCGCGCCGCCACCTCACCCACGCTCAGAAAATGTTGCAGCATGTACTTGACCTGAAGTTTACTTGAGGTTGTAGCAGTGGAGCCGGCAAAGACAAGGCCGGCGGTGGTCGCCGGTCCAGGCCGGGGTCAAGATTCATGTCGATCGTCTTCAATCTGCTGCTGTTCACTCATCTCGTGGCGCTGGTCGTGGGGGCCAGCACCAATGTCGTCATGCCGCTGCTGATGTCCCGCATGGCTGCGGCGGGGGCACAACTGGGGCCCGTGCTGGGCAGCGTGGCGCAGACCATGTCGCGGAATTCCCAACGTGCGCTGATGGTGCTGGTGCTGACGGGCCTTGCCATGGTGGCCATCGTCGTGGCGGAAGGGCGTGTCACCAGCCCCAGTCCCTGGTTCATCGCCAAGATCGCCATCGTGCTGTGTCTGCTCGGATTGCTGTTGACGCGTGGTCTGCCGGTGTTTGCCCGGGTCAAGCCGGCCACGTTCGGCGTCGTGACGCGGGTGTTCCTCTTGAGCATCATCTTCTGCTCGGTGATGGCGTTCAACCCGACCTGAGTTGACGTAACGGGAACCCTTTGGACGCACGCCGCATTAATTTGCCAGGCGATGCAACAAATGGGAGCCGGATATGGCAACCCGCACCTTGACGATGGCCCTACCCATTCCAGCGCATAAATCGGCGCTCGATGCCGACAGGCACGACCTGCTTGGGCTCGTGCTCAGTGCGGCCCTGCCGCTCGCCGTGTTCATGATTGCCAATGGCGTGGCCGAACTGAACGGCGTGTTGCCGCTGTATTTCGCGCCCTTCGGCCTGCCCGGTTGGGTGGGCGCCGCGCTCCATATCGGCAGCCTGCCGCTGTTTGGTATTGCGCGCTGGATGGTGGCGGAGCGTGGTCAGGCTGGTCGCAGTGCCGGGTGGTGGCTGGTGGCGCTGATGGCGGGTACGATCGCCTTTCCGTTCGTGGTGCTGCCGCTCGACGCACTGATGCTGAGCATCGTTTCGATGAGCCTGCTGCTGCTGGGCGTGTCGGCTGCGGTGCGGACCGCGCTGGTATCGACGCGTGCCGCGCTGGTGATGCTGCCGGGCCTCGCGTGGATGGGGCTTAGCGCCTTTGTCGGCCTCAGCTTCGTGGCCGGCTGGTCGCCGCCCTTCGCGCTGACCCATGGTGGCAGCCAGAACTAAGTTACCTCGACGTGCGTTCTTGCAGTGGCGCGGCTTCCGCGCCATGTCAGGGCAAAGAGGACTATTGCCATGACCAAACAGCTCAAGATCGACGTGTTCACCGATGTGGTGTGCCCCTGGTGCCTGGTCGGTTCGGCGCGGCTCGACAAAGCTATCGCTGCCCTGCCTGACGATATCGAGGTGATTGTCGAGAACCATCCGTTCTATCTCGATCCCAACACACCGGCGGAAGGCGTCGTCGTCGCCGACATGTTGCGCCAGAAGTATGGGCAGGATCCCAAGGATATGTGGGCGCGCGTCGAGGGCGAGGCCAGGAAGGCCGAGATCGAGCTCGATCTCAGCCAGCAGCCGCGCATGTTCCCGACCAAGAAGGTGCATACGATCACCCGGCTGGCCAAGCCGCTGGGCATTCAGCACGAATTGGCCAATGCCATCGCCAATGCCTATTTCCTCGAGCACCGGCAGGTGAACGATGACAATGTGCTGGCTGATATTGCGGTAGAGTACGGCTTTGATCGCGGTGACGCCCTCGATGCGATGAATGACGAGAATGAGTTGGCGATCACCGAACAGCTGGCGACCGACGCGGCAGCGCAGGGCATTCGCGGCGTGCCATTCTTCGTGTTCGGGGAAAAGTATGCGCTGTCGGGAGCGCAGCCGGACGAAGTGTTCGAGCAGGCGCTGCAGCGGACGATCAGCGAGTTGTGAGCTTCCTTAACCTCTCCCTTTGGGGGAGAGGTCGGCCATAGGCCGGGTGAGGGGGCCTTTTCCTGGCTCGATGCGTTGAAGGCCCCCTCACCCGACCCAAGAGGGTCGACCTCTCCCCCCAGGGAGAGGTAAGGAAGGGGCCACGTCCTGTGCGTTCCGAGGTCCGCCCGTGAAGTTGCTGCGTCGCATCCTGCTTGGTCTCGTCGTCATCGCTGCCGTGCTCTACGCGGCGGCGGTTGGCTACATGTATGTCAACCAGCGGGCGCTGCAATATGACGCCGCGGGCCCGGTGACGCCGCTGGCCGAGACGGCGCTAGACGGGGCTGAGGACATCGTGGTGCCGTCCGGCGACGGCCAAGTCCATGGCTGGTATCAGGCGCCGCAGCCGGGAAAGCCTGTGATTGTCTATTTCAAGGGCAATTCGGGCAGCTTCAGCAAGGAGCATGAGCGCTACGAGCAGTTCGTGGCCGATGGCTATGGCTTTGTGGCGTTCGACTATCGCGGCTTCCCCGCCTCGCCCGGCAGTGTCAGCCAGGCCGGCATTCTCGAGGACGCGACCACCATGTTCGACTGGGCGGCGGCCAAGGGCTTTCCGTTGGTGATCTGGGGGCGGTCGCTGGGTTCGGGGCCGTCGACTTATGTGGCCAGTTTGCGCGACGCCAAGGCGCTGCTGTTGGAGACGCCGTTCCTGTCGGCACTCACCGTCGCCTGGGAACGCTATCCGTTCCTGCCGGTCGGGCTGGTGATGCAGGATCAGTATCCGGTCAATGAGTGGATCGCCGATGTTGCCGAACCGGTGCTGGTGGCGCATGGCACAGCTGACCTGACGATCGGCGTCAGCAATGGCGAGCGGCTTTACGCGCTGGTGCCCAACAAGGATGAATTGTGGATCGAACCCGGGGCCGGTCACAGCGACCTCTGGGCCCGCGGCATCTGGGGCCATGCCCTGCCGTTCTTCGAACGGGCGATGCCGCAATAGCGCTTGACCCTGCCAAGGGCGAGGGCGCAAGAGCGGACGTCATGTCGCTTCCCTCCTCGATGCCCTCTCCAAGCCCTACTCCGATGAGCGCCCGCCGCACCGCCCTGGTGGGTGGCCTGATGGTGGCCACGGGGCCCCTGAGCCTGACGCTCTATCAGCCTGCGCTGCCGACGCTGGTGAAGGACCTGTCCGCCAGCGATGTGGGTATCCAGCTGACACTGACGGTGTATTTCGCCGCGTTTGCACTGGCGCAGCTGATCTGCGGGCCGTTGTCGGACCGCTATGGCCGCCGCAGCGTCGGCATCGCATTTTTTGCCATCTACGTGGTCGGCAGCCTGATCGCGGTGGCGGCGCCGTCGCTGGAAGTGCTGTTTATCGGGCGCTTTGTGCAGGGATTTGGCGTGTCGGCGGGCGTCGCGCTGTCGCGCGCCATGGTGCGCGACCAGTTCGTGGGCAGCGAGGCAATCCGCATCCTGACGCTGATCAACCTCATTCTCACCGTTACGCCGGCCGTGGCGCCGACGCTGGGAAGCGTCATCCTGCAACTGGGGACCTGGCACCATATGTTCGTGGTGATGGCCGGCTTCGGCCTCGCCATCCTGGCGCTGATGGCTACCAATGTGCGGGAGACACTGCCCGAAGCGGCGCGCATTCCGTTCCGGCCATCCGTCATCCTGCGCAATTATCGGATGCTGCTGTCGACGCCCGATTTTATGTTTCCATCGCTGCTGCTGGGGCTCACCTTTACCGGGTTTCACGGCTTCACGGCGCTGCTGCCTTTCATCCTGATCGACGGGATGGGACTGACGCCGTTCCAGTTTGCCATGGCCATGTTGGTGCAGACGGCGTCGTTCATCGCGGGCAACCTGGTCGTCACCTATCTGTCCCGGCGCATCAGCGGCAGTCGGTTGCTGGTGATTGCCTTGGTGCTGCTTGGGCTGAGCGGGCTGGCCTTTGCGATTCTGCCCCGGATATTTCCCGACTCAGTCGCTGCCATCATGACCCCCGTGGGCATCTGGATGCTGGGCATTGCCTTCATCAGCCCCGCAGCGACGGCAGCAGCGATGGCCGGCTTTGGGGCGATCGCCGGGGCGGCCGGAGCGCTGACCGGCTTCTTTCAGGTGGGCGGCGGGTTTGCGGGATCGCTTGCCGCCGGCACGCTGTTCGGTGACGCGCGATCCGCGCTGGTCATCCAACTGCCGGTGGTTGCCGCGCTGGTGATCGGAGTGGCGCTGCTGGACTTTGCTCGCAGCAGACCGAAGTCCTGACAAACAAAAACGCCGCCCCGAAGGACGGCGCTTTCAAATCTGATATCGACCAGCCTAAGTGCGCGGCGTTGCCGCTGCAGGACGACCTGCGCCAGGCTGACCGGGCCGTGCCGTCGGTGCCGGAGCGGGCAGACCGCCTTCGCGCTGCAGACGCTTGCGGGCCAGCTTACGGGCGCGACGAACGGCCTCGGCCTTCTGGCGAGCCTTCTTCTCAGAGGGCTTCTCGTAGTAGTTGCGCAGCTTCATCTCGCGGAAGACGCCTTCGCGCTGGAGCTTTTTCTTCAGCGCGCGGAGCGCCTGGTCAACATTGTTATCGCGAACGACTACTTGCAAAGGTCAACCGCCCTTTCGAAGCTTGGACATGTGGGTTTGGATAAGAGCGCCGAAGCCAAAAAGCACCGTCGCCGACCAGCAGAGCCAGTCACCGTGGGCTGCTCTATAGCCCAGCAATCTGGGCTTGTCCACCATGCGCAAGAGAAAAACCGCGGAAGCGTCATGTCCGTGCTTGCTCTTGCGGCAATCGGGCGGAACAGTCGAGCCCAGTGATTTTGCCCATGGAGCGGCCATATGACAAGCGATCTCGTGCTGCTGCCCGGACTGATCTGCGACGAGCGGCTGTGGCGCGATGTCATGTCCGAGTTGCCGGCCCGATCGATGGTGGCTGACCTGACGCAGGATGATTCCATCGCCGCCATGGCCGCGAAGACTTTGGCGGCGGCGCCAGCGCGGTTTGCCCTCGCAGGGCTCTCCATGGGTGGCTATGTGGCGTTCGAGATCATGCGGCAGGCGCCCGAGCGGGTGACGCATCTGGCGCTGTTCGATACCTCGGCACGCGCCGATGACGAGGCGCGCCGGGAGACACGGCGCAAGGGTATCGAGTTGGCAAAGACGGGGCGCTTCATCGGCGTGTCGCGCGGGCTGCTGGCCAGCCTGATCGCGCCGCAGCATATGGGGACGCTTGTGGCTGCCGAGGTGCAGGCGATGTCGGAGCGTGTGGGGCCGGAAGCCTACATGCGGCAGCAGGTGGCGATTCTGGGGCGTATCGATTCGCGGGTGACGCTGGGGGCTATCAGTGTGCCGACGCTGGTGGGCGTGGGGGAGGCGGACAAGATGACACCGCCCGAGCTGGCGCAGGAGATCGCGGCGGGGATTGCCGGGGCGGCGCTGGTGACGTTTGCCGACAGTGCGCATCTGCCGACGATGGAAAATCCGGGGGCGGTGGTGGCGGCCATGCGGGGGTGGTTGGGGCGGTAGTGCCACGCCCTCGTGGTTCGAGGCGCTGAAGAAGCGCACCTCACCATGAGGGCTGTTATTAGTTCGGAGTCTCAGTAGCCCTCATGGTGAGGTGCGAGCTCTTCGCGAGCCTCGAACCACGAGGGCGTGCCGCTACCGCCGCACGATGCGATTGATATGCCCCATCTTCCGGCCAGCCCTTACGTCCGTCTTGCCATAGAGATGCGGCTGGGTGTTGCCATCCAGCCCGCCGGGAACGATCAGAACCTCGTCGCCGACAAGGTTTTCCATCACCACGTCGGCCATGCGAGCGGGGTCGCCGAGGGGCCAGCCGAGGACGGCGCGGATGTGCTGTTCGAACTGGTCGGTGAGGCACACCGCTTCGGTCCAGTGGCCCGAATTGTGCACGCGCGGGGCGATTTCGTTGACCATGAGCGTCGGCCGCTCGCCTGGAATGACGAAGAACTCGACGCCGAGTACACCGACATAATCGAGCGCCACGACGATGACCTTGGCCAGCATGGCCGCGTGTTTTTCAAGGCCCGGCGGAATATCGGCCGGGACCGTGCTGGTGTGGAGGATGTGGTGGCGGTGCACGTTTTCGGCAGCATCGAAGGCGCGGACTTCGCCCGAGGCGTTGCGGGCGACGACGACCGAGATTTCCTTGTCGAAGGGCACGAAGGCTTCGAGCACCAGCGGCTTGGGTTCGAGCTCGGCAAATGCTGTGGCTGCTTCGCTGCGCTCGCGGATGACGCGCTGGCCCTTGCCGTCATAGCCCAGCCGTGTGGTCTTGAGCACGGCGGGCAGGCCGAGGGCGTCGATAGCGGCTTGGAGGTCGGCCAGGGTTTCGACCGCACGGTGTGGCGCTACGGGAATGTTCTTGCTGGCGAGGAAGCTTTTTTCCGCCAGCCGGTCCTGCGAAATGGCCAGCGCATTGGCGCCGGGGCGCAACGGCTTGCGGGCCGCGAGAAACTCGGCGGTCGCCGATGGCACGTTCTCAAATTCGTAGGTGATCACGTCGACCGAATCGGCGAAGGCGGCGAGGGCTACCTCGTCATCATAGGCGGCGACAGTCTTGTGGGGGGTAACCTCGAAGGCCGGGCTATTGGCGTCGGGGCAATAGATATGCGTCCGCATGCCGAGCTTGCTCGCGGCCAGCGACAGCATGCGGCCGAGCTGACCGCCGCCGAGAATGCCGATCATGCTGCCTGCCGGCAGCGGAGAAGAGTCGTTGGCCAAGGCTTACTCGGTATCTGCGGGAAAGAGCGGGACGGCGGCGGTCTGGCGGGCGCGGAAGGCGTCCAGCCGGTCGGCCAGGTCATCGTCGGAAAGCGCTAGGACGGCTACCGCTATCAGCGCAGCATTGATGGCGCCCGGCTCGCCGATGGCCAATGTGCCGACGGGAATGCCGCCTGGCATCTGGACGATGGACAGCAGGCTATCCTGGCCGTTGAGCGCCTTGGATTTCACCGGAACGCCGAAGACGGGGAGGGGGGTCATCGAGGCGATCATGCCCGGCAGGTGGGCAGCGCCACCGGCCCCTGCGATGATCACCTTGAAACCCTCGGCCCGCGCGTTGGTGGCGAAATCGATCAGGCGCTCGGGGGTGCGGTGGGCGGACACGATGCGCGCCTCGTATTCGACTTCGAGCGCCTCCAGCGTCTCGGCGGCGAGGCGCATGGTGGGCCAGTCGGACTGGCTGCCCATGACGATGGCGACGGGTGGTTTGGTCAGCATGGAGTCGTCCCTCAAGCTCCACAAAGCTCGCCACTAGCCCAATTTCGGCCACACATCAAGGCGGCGCGGGGCATCAGGCGATGATGTCGGGCAGGAGAATATTCTCGAGCTGGACGATGCGATCCTTGAGCGCCAGCTTCCGCTTCTTGAGGCGCTGGATCAGCATGCGGTCGGCCACATGCGACTCGGTCAGCGTATCGATGGCCGCGTTGAGGTCCGAGTGTTCCTGGCGTTTTGTCGCCAGTTCCAGACCCAAGCTGGCTTCCTGTTCCTTGGTCAAATCGAACATAGATCCAGCGTGTCCCCGACGCCTCATACTTACCCTTGGTTAACCGATCACGCGGTGTTTTGCACCCGTTTTCCAACAGGCCCATCAAGGCAGTCGACAAGTCGTGAATTATTTGTGACGATTGATTCGTCCACTAGGCTTTCAAGGAGTTGTCATGACGACTGAAGGGCATATCGCGGCGCTGGAACGGCGCCATCAAGAGTTGGACCGCCAGATCCAGGCCGAGATGAGTAATACCCGGTACGACGATCTGACGGTAGCGGCGCTCAAGCGCAAGAAGCTCGAAGTGAAGGACGAACTCTACAAGTTCACTACAACCACCCAATAAAAGCGGCGCAGAATTTCCCGATAGGGGATGAAGGGTCACAGCACATGCTGCGGCCCTTTTTTGTTGCCTCAGGCGCCGGCAAGCAGCCCGGTTGTGCTTTTCCAGATGATGTAGAGCGCCAGCAGGAATACCAGCCAATAGGCGATGCGGTAGAACCAGACCATCGAGATACGCCGCACCAGCCATACTCCGATCAGCACGCCGGCAATGCCCACCGGGACCAAGGTCGCGGACAGCTGCAGGCTGTGGAGGCTGAGTTGGCCCAGGAAGAAGTAGGGCACGAGCTTGGCCGTGTTGACGATGGCAAAGAACACCGCGGAAGTGCCGGCATAGAGCGCAGGCGACAGGCGCTGGGGCAGCACGTAGATCTGGAAGGGCGGGCCGCCCGTGTGGCTTATGAAGCTGGTGAAGCCCGAAAGGCCACCCCAGAAATTTCCCCAGGCCCTTGAGGGCCGCAGGCCCTCAAGCTTCTTGCGCAACGGCAGGAGGGCATCGAGAATGAAGAGCAGCGTCACGACGCCTACAAAGAGCAGGACTCCATCGTCCGACACCACGGACCATAGTAGCCAGCCCAGCAGCGTGCCGACAGCGGCGCCCGGCAGCATGATACGGATGATGCGCCAGTCGACGTCCTTGCGATAGGTCCAGACAGCGATGGCGTCCATGGCCAAAAGGACCGGGAGCATCATGCCGGCAGCGTCGCGAGCCGGCATGACCAGGCTGAGCAGCGGCACGGCAACCATGCCGAGACTGCCGAGCAGTCCGGCCTTGCTGAGGCCGACAATGAGTACCGCGATCACGGCGACCGTGACGAAATAGGGATCGAAGATGGGCATGGGATAGTCCGGAGGGCGTCGTACTACTCGGTACGCTTCGGCTCCGCATTGTCAACTGGAATGGTAGGACGATCGGCGCGCATGGCGTCGTTCAGCAGGCCCATCGAACTGCGGACCATCCCGACATAGGCGTCTTCATCATCGCGGACGGCGAAGCTGTCCTGCAGCAGTTGATTGTCGTGCGTCTCAAAGGCGCGGGCGGTGCGCTCGGCTTCGTCTGGTGAGCGGCCGAGCTTGACCAGCACCTTGGCACCCAGGCTGATGGCGGAGAGGAAGGTTTCACGCTCGAACACTTCCACGCCCAGGGCCATCAGTTCGTGGGCATGGCCGCGATCGATGGCGCGGGCAGCAATCTGCACCTGCGGGAAATGCCGGCGGATATTGCGGGCAATGGCCAAGATGCGGTCGGACCCGCCGACGGCGATTACCACCAGTTCGGCCTGGGCGACGCCTGCAGAATGCAGTAGGTCGACCCGCGACCCGTCGCCATAGAACACCTTGACGCCGAACTTGCGCACCAGATCGATCTGCGCCGGATCGTCGTCGATCAGCGTCATCTCGAAACCCTGGGCGCGTAGCATGCGGGTGACGATCTGGCCGAAGCGGCCGTAGCCCAGCACGACGATGTTGCGCGGATGGTCGATGGCGTCGCTGGGCCGAGCGTCATGGCGCGCATCCAGTTGCGGCGCCACCAGGCGATCAAAGGCCAGCAGCAAGAGTGGCGTGGTGATCATCGACAGGGCAACGGCGACGCTCATGACGTCGTAGTCGGCTGCCGCGATGGCCCCAGCACTTTGCGCGAACTGCAGGATGACGAAGGCGAACTCGCCGGCCTGACTGAGCAGGATGGCGACCAGCAGGCGGTCGGCCAGATGCATGCGGAAGATCGAGGTCAGCACAAACAGCACGGCGATCTTGATGCCGACAAAGCCCAGCACGATCGCAAGGATGCGCAGCGGTTCGGTGACGAGCACCGAAAAGGCGATCGACATGCCGACCGAGATGAAGAACAGGCCCAGCAGCAGGCCCTTGAACGGCTCGATATTGCTTTCGAGCTCGTGGCGGTATTCGCTGTCGGCGAGCAGCACGCCGCCGATGAAGGCGCCAAGGGCCGGTGACAGGCCCAGATATTGGGTCAACAAGGCCGCGCCGACCACGAGAGCCAGTCCCAGCGCGGTGAAGGCCTCGCGCACGCCGGTGCGGGCGACATAGCCGAGCAACGGGCGGACGAGGTAGCGGCCGAGCACGATGGCGGCAAGGAAGGCGCCGATCAGCGTCAGCGGTAGCAGCCAGTCGCTCGGCGTGTCCATGACCTGGACGGCCTGCTCGATCTCCTGATTGACCTCGGACGGGCTCGCGGCAATGGCGAGCAGCGGAATGGCGGCGAGGATGGGGATCACTGCCACGTCCTGCACCAGCAGCACGGCGAGGCTGGTGCGGCCGGAATCGGAGCGGGTGATGTCGCGCTGCTGTGCTGATTGCATGGCGATAGCCGTGGATGACATGGACAAGGCCAGGCCCACGATGATGGCAACGTTGAAGGCAAAGCCGGCGGCGAGCATGGCCACGGCGATGATGGCCGTGGTGAGCACCAGCTGCATCACGCCAACGCCAAGCACCTTGTGGCGCATGCGCCAGATTTCGGAGGGCTGCAGGTCGAGGCCGATCAGGAACAGCATCATGACGATACCGAATTCGGCGACGTGGCGGGTGGTTTCGGAATCGGCGACGAGGCGGAGGCCGTAGGGGCCGATCAGCACGCCCGCTGCAAGGTAGCCCAGAACGGTGCCAAGGCCTGCCGCCTTGGCCAGCGGCACCAGCGCGACGCTGGCTGCCAACAAAACGAAGATGGCCAGCAGGATGTTGTTTTCCATTCCGCTGGCCGAACCTTCTTAGTTGTCGGTGTCGCTCTTGAGCGACTTGAGCTTGGAGAACACGGAGTCCGCGTCGAAATCGTCCTGCGCCTGCTCGGGGCGGTGATCGTTGGCGGCAAATTCGCCATCCGGACCTTCCGAGTGGCCACGGGCGCCGGAGCGGGCGAGGGCTTCCTCGGCCGTCATCAGCATCGTGCCTTCTTCCGGCTCGTCGACGCCCGGGCCGCCCTTGCTCGAGCGCTTGACCTCGAGGTCGAGGTCGATCTGGCTGCAGAGGCCCAGCGTCACCGGGTCCATGGCGGCGAGGTTGGCGGAGTTCCAGTGGGTGGATTCACGCACCGAGTCGATGGTCGACTTGGTGGTGCCGACCAGACGCATGATCTGCGCGTCCTTGAGCTCGGGATGGTTACGCACCAGCCACTTGATGGCGTTGGGGCGCTCGTTGCGGCGCGAGATCGGGGTATAGCGGGGACCCTTGCGCTTTGCCGCAGCGACGCGAACCTTGGGCTCGCTGAGCTTGAGGCGATAGCTGGGATCGCCCTCGGCCTTCTCGATTTCTTCGCGGGTCAGCTGACCGTTCTGGATCGGGTTGACGCCCATGATGCCGCCGGCGACATCGCCATCGGCAATGCCTTGAACTTCAAGCGGATGCAAAGTGCAGAAGGCTGCGATCTGTTCGAACGACAGCGCCGTGTTGTCCACGAGCCAGACGGCGGTCGCCTTGGGCATCAACAGTGGCGTGGTCATGATAAATCTCTCCTGCAGGCGCGGCCGGTTTTCCTCCGGGCCGCTCCGCCTCTTTGCTTCATGCTGAGGGGGAACAGGTTGCAATATATGGATTTGGTCCCCGATCCGCAATGGGATTGTGGATATGATCCACTTCTACTGTCGCTATTTCCCTGCCCCGAACGGCGTGACTAGGACGATCTTGCCGATATGCTGCCGCCCTTCCATCGCCCGATGGGCGCCTGGAGCGTCGTCAATCGGAAAGGTCGTGATATCAGGTTTGAGGAAACCGGGCGCCGATAGCGCCGGCAGCAGGTCCTTGCGGATGCGGTCGGCGATGGCGGCCTTGGTGGCCGGCGTCTGCGGACGGAGCGTGGAGCCGGACAGGGTCAGCTGCTTGGCCATGATGGCGCGTAGCGATACGGGCGCCGTGGCGCCGTCGAGCGTTGACACCTGCACGATATGGCCACCGCGTGCGGAGGCCGCGATGTTCTTTTCCGTCATCGCGCCGCCGATAATGTCGACGACGCGGTCGACGCCCTTTCCGGCGGTCAGCTCCAGCGCGCGGGCGGCGACGTCTTCGATTGTGTAGTCAATCGTCGCGATGGCGCCGAGCCGTATGGCATAGGCGGCTTTGTCGGTCGAGGAGACCACGGCAATGGCCTGGGCGCCGAGGATGGTCGCGATCTGGATCGCCGCGCCGCCGATGCCACCGGCTGCGCCATGGACCAGCACGGTCATGCTGGGCGCGAGGCCCGCGCGCATCACCAGGGTTTGGGTGATGGTGAACCAGGTCTCAGGCAAAGCGGCCGCTTCGATCAGCGTCAAGCCAGTGGGGACCGGCAGAACCTGCCCAGCCGGCACCGCCACGAAATCGGCATAGCCGCCGCCATTGCAGAGCGCCATGACGCGGTCGCCGGCCTGCCAATCGGTCACGCCATCGCCAACCATGAAGATTTCGCCAGCCACTTCGAGCCCCGGCAGCGGTGATGCGTCCGGTGGCGGATCGTAGTGGCCGCGACGCTGGGCCAGATCGGGACCATTGACGCCGGCCGCCGCGACGCGGATCAAAACCTCGCCGACGCGGCAGGGCGGCATGGCCCAAGTCTGGCGTTGAAGGACGTCGGGGCCGCCGGGACTGCTAATCGCGACTGCTTGCATGTTAGCGGGAGTTGTCATGCGCGCATGCTCGTCGAAGCGGGCTTGCCGGGCAAGCCTCGTGCGCTAGACTATTGGGAGAACAAGAGGCGCAAGGAGGCTGGCATGGACGACGAAGACATCAAGAAGCCTAAGGCCCACGAAGTCGGGATGGCAATCGATACGATGTCGGTGGAAGAGCTGACAGATCGGATCAGCCTGCTGGAAGGCGAGATTGCCCGCCTGCGCGTCGCAATCGACGCGAGAGGCGCGACGCGCAAGGCAGCCGATTCGATCTTCAAATTCTAGCGGCGAAGGCGCTTTCGGCGTCGACCTTGCCGAGCGTGCGGGGCGACCGCAGCTGATAGACCGTGCGCGTCGAGCTGGGCTGCGTGACGGCACTATCCAGCTTGGCTGGTGTCATCACCTCGGCGGCGCGGCCATCGGTTGCTACCACCATCAGCGCGACGAGAAGGCCAGCGGCTGCTCCAGCGGATATCGTTGTCATCGTCGTCTCCCATCTCGGCATAGCGCCAATATCCGCACCATGCCCTGGTCGGGCTGCACGGGATCGGAACGGGTCATTCATAATCTGTTCACCATGACTTGCTGGAAGCGAGAACAGTCAACAAAGGCAAAAGTTCCAAGGTTAAGAAATCGACTCCTGTTAACTAGCAATTAATCTCTTGCTGCTAACTTGAGGTTATTCAGATCTTCTGGATTTTTCAGAGTGGTTTCTCCCTCTGTTTGACGCCTCCCTGTTAACTTCGAGAGCGGTTCTTACCGCTCTTTTTTCTTTTCTGGGGTATGGTCTGGTCATCGTATCGCCCTGATCTTAAAGCTCTTTTCAGGTTGATTGCAGCCTGGGGATGACGGGGTGGGCATTTGCGCCTAGCATGACACGATGCGAGAGGAGCCGATGGCTTGACCGATCTGAACGAGACAGGACCAGCCATTGCCATCGGGCCGCGTATCGTGGCCTCCGGCGGCTTCGACCTGCTCTATCGTGAAGGCATGGCCCTGATCGAGGAAGTGGCCGCTTATCTTGATGGCGACGGACGCGCCGACAGCCGTATCCTGGGTCGCGAAGCCTCATTCCTCTATGCCACCGAATCGATGCGCCTGACGACGCGACTGATGCAGCTCGCCTCCTGGCTGCTGCTGCAACGTGCCGTCAACGAAGGCGAGATCACCAAGGAAAATGCCCGCTCCGAGAAGGAGAAGGTCAAGTTTTCGGCGACGCCCTCCGAGCGCGGCGGCCCGGGCTATGACCAATTGCCCGAAGTCTTGCGCAATTTCGTCGACAAAGGCGACCGCCTGTTCGATCGCGTGATGCAGTTCGATACGCTCGAACGCGGCAAGATGCCGGAACTCGATCCAAGCACGGCCAATGGCATTGCCGATCAGCTGGCACGGCTCAAGGCGGCTTTCGCGCGGGCCTGAGGCTTCTCGATCGTGGCATGCCGAGCCCACGGCAAACAAAAAGCCCGGCGCAATGGCCGGGCTTTTCGAATTCCAACAGAGATCGGCTTAGATGCCGAGGCCCTTGAAGCGTTCCTTGAAGCGCGAGACGCGGCCGCCGCGGTCGAGCAGCTGGCCCGTGCCGCCGGTCCAGGCCGGGTGGGTCTTGGAATCGATGTCGAGCTGAAGGGTGTCACCCTCTTTGCCGTAGGTCGAACGGGTCTGGTACTTGGTGCCGTCGGTCATCACCACATTGATCAAGTGGTAGTCCGGGTGGATATCAGCCTTCATCGCAGTCGCCTCAAATCAAACGGGCGCCTGAGCGCCCGGAGAGCCATCTAGAACTTCGTGTTGGCGGCTTCATACAGAAAGCCTGACCGATCTGCAAGGGCGTGCCGCGGCAATTTGCTGCCGGACAAAGCTGTTGCCCGTACCGGGTGCAGTGCCTATATCGGTGCCTCAGCGCGCCCGGGGCTTCCGGGCGGACCTCGACCAGAATGGCGTAACCGATCGATGACAGACCAGGCGGTCCCGGTTCAGGCCGATCCAGACAAGATTGTGCCCAAGGACGTCATCACGCCGCGCAAGCTGCAGCCGCTGCGGCGCCTGATGCCGTTTGTGCTGCGCTATCCGGTGCGACTGGCGCTGACGGTGCTGTTTCTGCTGGTGTCGGCGACGTCGTCGCTGGCGATCCCGGCGGTGCTGGGCGGGGCGATCGATGAAGGCTTCCTCACCAAGAACCTTGAAAACGTCACGCGCTATGGCTGGCTGATCGTCGGAATCGCGCTGATCATGGGCGTGGCCAGCGGCGCGCGCTTCTATTTCATCTCGATCATCGGCGAAAAAGTGCTGGCCGATCTGCGGCAGGCCGTCTTTGCCCATTTGCTGGGGCTCGACGCCCGCTATTTCGATACCAACCGGGTGGGCGAGCTCACCAGTCGGCTCAATGGCGACGTGGGCGTGATCCGGGCTGCGGTCGGTTCGAGTTTCTCGCTGGCCCTGCGCTCCATCGTCACCATCATCGGTGCGCTGGTGATGATGTTCCTCACCAGCCCGGTGCTGACACTGGCTGTGGTTATTGCGGCGCCAGCCTTGCTGTTCCCGATCATCGCGTTCTCTCGTCGGCTGCGTGGCATGTCCCGCCGCACCCAGGATGCGCTGGCCGATCTTTCGGCCATGGCGACGGAGATGCTGGGCGCGACGCGAACCGTCAAAGCGTTCACGCAGGAGCCGGTACAGTCGGCCATCTATGACGAGCGCAGCCAGGACAGCTATCGTGCCGAGGTCAAGCGGCTCGGGGCTCGCGCCGTGCTGGTTGGCATGGTCATTTTCCTCGGCACGGCTGCCGTTGTCTTCCTCATCTGGTGGGGCGCCCGCTCGGTGTTCGAGGGTACGGTCACGGCGGGTCAGCTGGCGCAGTTCCTCGTCTATGCGCTGATGGCGTCGGGCGCACTGACCAATGTCAGCGAAGTCATGGGCATGCTGGCCACCATTTCGGGCGCGACCGAACGGCTGACCGAAATTCTCGATACCGAACCGGCCATCAAGGATCCGGTCAATCCGGTTGCCCTGCCGGTGCCGGCTTTGGGCACGGTGACGTTCGAGCATGTCAATTTTGGCTATCAGACCGGTGGGCACGAGCTGGTGCTGACCGATCTCAATTTTACCGTTGGCTCGGGTGAAACGGTGGCTCTGGTGGGGGCCTCGGGCTCGGGCAAGTCGACGACGCTGTCGCTGTTGCAGCGTTTCTACGATGTCGGGTCCGGGGCAATCCTGGTCGACGGCGTCGACCTGCGCAAGGTCCGGCTACGCGATCTGCGCCAGCGCTTCGCCTATGTGGAGCAGGAGCCGACGATCTTTGCCGGCACGGTGGCCGACAACATCCGCTTCGGCAAACCCGAAGCCAGCGATGCCGAGGTCGAAGCGGCGGCCAAGGCTGCGCTGGTGCATGACTTCGTCACGGACCTGCCGATGGGCTATCAGTCGATGGTCGGCGAGCGTGGCGTCATGCTGTCGGGCGGGCAGAAGCAGCGCCTCGCCATTGCCCGCGCCATCCTCAAGAACGCGCCGATCCTGTTGCTGGACGAGGCTACCAGTGCCCTCGACGCGCAGAGCGAGCGGCTGGTGCAGACGGCGCTTGAACATCTGATGCAGGGCCGCACTACGCTGGTCATCGCACATCGCCTTGCCACGATCCGCGACGCCGACAAGATACTGGTGCTCGATGCCGGGCATATCATCGATCAGGGCACGCATGACGAGCTGGTGGCCAAGGGCGGGCGCTACGCGGAGCTGGCCCGGTTGCAGTTCCGGCTGGATGACGTGGCGGGCTGAGAGCCACGCCCTCGTGGTTCGAGGCTCGCAAGAGCTCGCACCTCACCATGAGGACTACTGGGACACCGAGCCAACGACAGCCCTCATGGTGAGGTGCGCTTCTTTAGCGCCTCGAACCACGAGGGCGTGGCGCTAACCCTCGGTCAGCTTGAACTCGATGCGCCTGTTCCGCCGATAGGCCTCATCCGTCTCACCCGGATCGAGCGGCGTAAATTCGCCGAACCCTGCGGCGACCAGCCGGTTGGGCGATACGCCGCGCGTCACCAGATACTGCGCCACCGAGATGGCGCGGGCGGCTGACAGTTCCCAGTTCGAGGGGAAGCGGGCATTGCTGATCGGGCGGCTATCGGTGTGGCCGTCGATGCGCAGCACCCAGTTGATGTCAGGTGGAATCTCGGTTTCGAGCTGCAGGATGGCGTCGGCCAGGGCGTCTAGATCGGGCAGACCTTCGGACTGGACGTCGGCCTGGCCGGGCTCGAACAACACTTCGGACTGGAACACGAAGCGGTCGCCGACGACGCGGACATCGGCGCGGCCTTCGAGGATTTCGCGCAGGCGGCCGAAGAAGTCGGAGCGATAACGGGTCAGGTCCTGCACGCGCTGGGCCAGCGCCAGGTTGAGGCGGCGACCGAGGTCGGCGATCTGGGTGCGGGATTCGGTGTCGCGAGTTTCCGAGGCTTCGAGCGCGGCCTCCAGCGCGCCGATCTGGGTGCGAAGAGCGGCCAGCTGCTGGTTGAGCAGGGCCACTTGTGCATTGGCCTCGTCGGACAATTCCTGCGCCGACAGCAGATCGTCCTGGAGGCCGGCGATGGTTTCGTCCTTGCCGTCGATACCAGCACCGATGCCGGCCAGCTGCGTGTTGAGATTGGCATTGTCAGCCTGGGCGGAGCCCAATGTCGCCGTCAGCGTGGCGATCTGGGTGTTCAGGTCGTCCGCGTTGGCGCGTTCGAGCTGCAGCAGGTCGGTCAGCTCGGCGATCTGGCTGTTGAGGCGGGCGAGGGCGGTGTCGCGGCCTTCCAGTTCCTGGCCCAAGAAGAACTGGGTCAGCATGAACAGGGACAGCATGAAGATGATGACGAGCAGCAGGCTCGACAGGGCGTCGACGAAGCCGGGCCAGTAATTGGCCTCGACGCGCCGGCGGGAACGGGCTCCCGGCATGGGCTAGTTCCGCCGATCGGTGTCGGATTGGGTCAGCACGGCGTCGATCAGCTCCCGCAGCTTGCGGTTGGTCTCGCCCTGCTCGTCGATATGCTTGCGCAGGTCATCCTGCTCGGTGCGCATATGCTTGACCAGACCGTCGATGCCGCGTGCCAGCTCGGCCATGGCGCGGATGGCGTTCTGGCTCGAATTCTGGTTCTGCATCGAGCTTCCGAGCTTGTCGAACATGGCCTGCATTTCCGGCCCGCCGGCATTGGCCTGCATGGCGGTGACCGGATGGTCGAGCTCGGTCATCGAGGTCATCCAGTCTTCGAGATCGGTATAGAAGGCGTTTTGCGCCTGGCTGGTCTGCAGGTCGAGAAAGCCCAGCACCAGCGAGCCGGCGAGGCCGAATAGCGAGGATGAAAACGCCGTGCCCATGCCGCCAAGCGGGGCGGACAGGCCCTCGCGCAGACTGGCAAACTGGGAGGCGGAATCGCCGTTGCTGACATCGAGGGCGTTGATGACACCGGCCACCGAGGTGACGGTTTCGAGCAGGCCGTAGAACGTGCCCATGAGGCCGAGGAACACCAGGAGGCCTGTAAGGTAGCGCGAGGTGTCCTTGGCTTCGTCGAGGCGGTTACCCACCGAATCGAGGATGGAGCGCATCGAGGACGGGGTGATCACCGCCTCGCCGATCCGCTCGCGCAGGATGCCGGCAACCGGGGCGAGCAGGATGGGCGGGCGCACATTGGTGGTGCTGCCGTCCTGCAGAGAATTAACCCATTTCACTTCGGGAAACAGGCGGATGACCTGGCGGAAACTGAGGAAGATGCCGACGAACAGGGCAAAGAAGATCAGCGAGTTTATGAAGGGGTTGGCCCAGAAGAATGTGAGAATCTGGGTGCCGAGAATGGCGGCAACCAGCGCCACCAGCACGAGGAATATCAGGATCTTGACGAGATAAACGGTCGGGCTGGCCAGGTGGTAGGGATCGTAGCCTTGCGTCATCTTGCCTGAAACCTTGCCCATACGCGCAAATCACAGTGCGCAGACTAGTCAGCGCAGTTAGGCGTGACAATGACAAAGGTTAACGAGTGGCCAAGCGTCATGGAAGCTTCGTCTTGCAGCACTATGCGGTTGGCCGATCACAACCCGGATATTTGCTGATGCCTCTGAATCTGGACGAACTCGCCGCCCACTATGGCCAAACAGCGCATGCTTTGCCGCCGCGGCATCTGGGCACCCGCTATGACCGGTCTGGTGTCTTCCAGCCTGAGCCGGGCAATACCGTGGTCTGTCATCTGGTGGAAGGCTCCGAAACACAGAGCGTGCTCGCGGACGTCCGCGACCGCTTCCGGGCCATGCCCGATGCCGGCAAGCTCGCCTTCACACCGATCGAGAGCTACCACATGACCCTGTTCCAGGGCATTATCGAGGGCCGCCGCAACATGCCCTATTGGCCGGCGGACGTGGCTGGCGATACGCCGATCGCCGAGATGACCGAACTGTTCGCCAAGCGCCTAGAGCTGTTCGCGCCACGCAGGCCGTTCAATGTCGAGGTTACCGCTGTGGTGCCGACAGGCTTGATCGTCGACGGCGTTACGGACGAAGACCGCTATGCCATGGCTGATTGGCGCAATGGCTTTGCCGAGGCGTTCGGCTATCGCCATCCCGACCATGACAGCTACCAGTTCCACATCACCATGGCCTATGTCATCGACTGGCTCGACGATGCGGCGCTACCGGGCTGGAAGGCCACGCTCGATCAGGCCTTTGCCGACATTCGGCGTCGTGCGCCTGTCATCGAACTGCGCGCCCCAGCTTTCTGCAGTTTCGAGGACATGAATTGGTTCGAGGAGCTGCGTGTGTTTGAGAACAGCCCGCATTCGACAGCAGTTGAACCGGCCTGAGCCCGCTTACTGAGACGGCGCCGAGATCTGCTCGTATAGCCGCTCCATCGGTGCCGGCGACAGCGCCGCTGGCGCTGCATAGGGGTTGGAAAAGCCGTAGATCAGGAACAGGATGACGCCGGTATAGGCGCTGAACAGGCTCATCAGCACCAGGTTGTGCGGCTCGGGGCGATGGCTGTAGTAGCCCAGGGCGATCAGCACGACTCCTGACAGGGCGGCGAACCAGAACAAAACGAAGACTGACCCACTGCCATCGGCGTCCCGCAGATTGCGGGCGGTTGCGATGGCATGGAGCTGGGCGATCATGTGGTCGCGCAGGCTGGTCTGGCGCGCATTCGCGGGTTCCAGGTCCAGCGCCATGGCATAGGCCCGCTCCCATTGCAGCCAGGCTTCGGCGCTGAGCCCTTCATCGCGGCCGAGCGATGGCCATTCGGACTCGATGATTTCCCGCGTGTAGGACACCATGGTCTGCTGCAGCGGCATCAGTGCCACCGGGTCGTAGCGCGCCGCGTCGTTATAGACATCGGCGATGGCGCTGGCCTCGGTCGCCGTATGCGTTTCGAGGCGCTGATATCCGGCCATTTCCTGGGCGAAGACGAGGGCGAGGATCAACCCGTGCAGGGCGCCGATGCGCATGACCATGGCGCCAGCCATTTCCGGGTGGCGATCCGGCGGCGCCTTGCGCGTGAACCAACGCGCCGTCAGGTAGACGGCAAGCGACAGCGCCACGGTGCCGGCGATAAAGATCGTTCCAACGAAGATGTCGTAGAGATGGCCCATGCCCCAGCCTCTCCGGGCGGGGGCAAAGAGTCAAATACCTACTGGATCGAGCGCAACTGCTTGAGCAGGGCGGCCTGGATGCTTTCGTTGCCGGCGACAACTTGGCCATTCCAAACCGAGCCCGGACTGCCGGCATAATCGGACACGAAGCCACCGGCTTCCTTGACCATCAACAGGCCCGGCGCCACGTCCCAGGGGGCAAGGCCGGCTTCCCAAATGGCGTCGTAGCGACCCGAGGCCAGCCAGGCCATGTCCACCGAGATGGAGCCCGAGCGACGGATGCCGGCAACGGCGGGGTTGATATGGGCCAGCTGGCGCAGTTGCAGCGCGTCGTTGGCTGTGCCCTGGGTCTTGATGCCCGTGCAGATCACGGCATCAGCCAGCGACTTGCGGCCGGCGACACGCAGGCGCTTGCGATCGTTGAGCCAGGTGCCGCCGCCCTTTTCGGCAGTGTAGAGCTCGTCCATCACCGGATTGTAGATGACAGAGGCGACGATCTCGTTGGCGCGCTCCAGGGCAATCGCGACCGCGAAGAGCGGGATCGAGTGGAGGAAGTTGGTGGTGCCGTCGAGCGGATCGATCAGCCAGCGGTGCTGGCCGTCGGTGCCGGCGACCTCGCCGCCTTCTTCCATCAGGAAGGCGTAGGTCGGGCGGGCCTTGAGCAGTTCGTCATAGACGATCTGCTCTGCCCGGAGATCGGCCTTGGACACGAAATCGGCCGGGCCCTTGCGGGAAACCTGCAGGTTCTCGACTTCGGAGAAGTCCTTGGTCAGCGACTTGCCGGCCTTGATGGCGGCGTTGACCATGACATTGAGGATTGCTGAGCGTGCCATGATTAGTCGGCCCGGCGCATGTAGGTGGCCTCGGTCGTATCGACGACGATGCGTTCGCCCACAGCGATGAAGGGGGGCACCAGGACCCTGAGGCCGTTCGAAAGGATAGCCGGCTTAAACTGGCTGGAAACGCTCTGGCCTTTCTGCACCGGGTCGGCCTCGGTGACTTCGAGGATGACGTTGGCGGGGAACTTGATGCCGAGCGGGGTTTCCTCGTGCATTTCGAGCGTGATCTTCATGCCGTCCTGCAGGAATGCAGCGCGCTCGCCGACGAAGTCCTTGGGCAGCTCGACCTGCTCGTAGCTGTCCTGGTCCATGAAAACGAGGCTGTCGCCCTGTTCGTAGAGATAGGTGAAGTCACGGAATTCGAGTTCGACGGTTTCGACCGTTTCGGCCGAGCGGAAGCGCTCGTTGAGCTTGGTGCCGCCAAGGATGGCCTTGAGTTCGACCTGGGCATAGGCGCCGCCCTTGCCGGGCTTCACATGGTCAACCTTCACCGCGACCCAGAGGCGGTCCTGGTGGTTGACGACATTGCCGGGGCGGATTTCGTTGCCATTGATCTTGGCCATGCGGATGCTGCTTTCGGGTACGCGAAATTGTCGGAGCGGGCCACGCGCGCCGGATGCGGCTGGCCGAAGGTTGATTGAGCTGGTTGGCGTGCCGGCTTATTGCCTCAGAACGCCCTGATATTCAAGGGTCTTGCGCCGCGGGTGTCTCGGCGGAGGGCACCTCGGTCGGCACCGGCAGGGTCGGGCCGGTCGTCTCAGGCACCCCGGTGGTAGGGATTTCGAGGATGGTTTCCTCGGTGGGCGGGCGCGACGGCCAGAAGCGCGCCCGTTCCTCGGCGCTGGCCAGCTCGGCCTCCGGAATGGAGACCAGCAAGCGATCGAGCGACGGATCGCTCAGCCCCTGGCGGCGGGCCAGCGCGCGCCACATGGCGGCGTCTTCGAGATTGAGCGGCACGCCTTCGCCGACAGCCAGGAGCTTGGCATAGCGGTTCTGGGCCACGGCATTGCCGGCATCGGCGGCGCGGGCATACCAGGACACTGCGGCCGCCACGTCGCGTTCGATCCCCTGGCCCATATAGAGCAGTGTCGCGTAGTCAATCTGCGCGGCGATCAGGTTCTGCTCGGCGGCGAGGCCAATATAGCGCGTGCCTTCGGTCGGATTGGGCGCCAGCCCGGCGCCTTCGATCAGCATGCTGCCATAGTCATACTGCGCTTCCGGCAGGCCGGCATCGGCGGCCTCTTTCATCAGGCCGGCGGCCGTGACGAGGCTGGGCGCGGCATAGGTGCCTTCCACATGCAGCAGGGCCATATTGTACTTGGCGGGAATGTAGCCCGCATCTGCCGACTTCTTGAACAGATCGGCGGCACGCGCGCGGTTCTTGGGCACGCCGATGCCATCCTGATAGAACAGCGCCAGCTCGAACGTGGCGAGCATGTCGCCATTGTCGGAGGCCAGCTGGTACCAGCCGGCGGCGCGCTGATCGTTCTGCACCACGCCCAGGCCCTTGGCGTAAAGCTCGGCAATCAGTGTCTGGGCCGCAGCGTCGCCCTGCTCCGCGCGGGGCAGTGCAAATTCCAGTGCCGTGAGAAAATAGCCGCGTTGAAAGGCACCGAACGCCAGATCGGTCGGCACGCGCGGACCGAAGACCTGCTCGCTGATGAGCTCGGCGGGGTTGGGTTGGGTATCCTCGGTCGCAGCGGGCTCGACTGGCGCCGCAGCATCCTGGGCCAGCGCCGGCAGGGTCAGCAGCGGCAGGACCAGCAGGGGAAACAGGCGCCTCATGCACTCTCTCCCAATGCGGAAACGATGGCCGCCACGGCTGCGGCGGGTGAAGGGGAAGACCAGACGCTGGTCGACAAAGCCAGAAACTCGGCGCCGCGGCTATCGGCATCGGCGCCGGCCTGCGGATCGCTCAGTACGGCGGGAATTTCGAACGTCGATGCCCACCACTCTGTGAGGTCGATTGCAGCAGGGTCGCTCTCGCCATCCAGCGGACCGAACATCAGGTAATCGACATCCATTTCGCCCGCGGTCATCGCGTCGTGACGGCTGCCGACATTGCCGACGCCAACGATCAGATCAGGCTTGAGTGCGGCCACAGCATCCTTGACGGCCTTGGGACCGCCAGTCACATGCAGGCCATCGGCGCCGAGGCGTTTGGCCAAGGCGGCGTCGTCTTCGAGCAGCACCGCGCAGCCGGCGCCCTGGCCGACATTGATCAGCGCGGTGGCAAGCCTGGCATAGCTGGCATCGTCCAGTCCGCCGCGGCGGACGAGCAGGGCCGAGAATTCGGCTTTGCTCAGCACGGCCATCAGCGTGGCGGGAAAAGTTTCCGGATCGGCAGCGACTGGGGTGATCAGATAGAGCTGGGGGGGCATGGGGTTCCGGATACTCGACGCGCGCTCCTCATGTGGCCGGGTATTTTGGCGACAAAGAGGACGTTTCTCCAATAGGCGAAGCCAGGAACCGGCGCAAAAGAAAATGCGCGCCCCCTGGGAGGAGGACGCGCATCAGTTATGACGTTGGGACGTCGGTAGAACAGGAATTATGCGGCGCGGTCGAGCTCGCCGGTCCAGTTGCCGAGGGCTGCCAGCGAGTTCATGTGCGCGCGATGGGTGAAGGCGGCCTGGGCGGCGGGGAAGTTCTCGCGGCGACCGGCCCAAGTGCGCAGAGCAACGTTCTGCAGGGCGCGACCATAGGAGAAGGTCATCGGCCAGGGCTTGCCCTGGATCTGGTTCATGGCGGAGAGGTGCGCGGTGGCCTCTTCATCGGTCTGGCCGCCCGACAGGAAAGCGATGCCGGGGACGGCAGCCGGGACATGCTCGCGCAAAACGGCGACGGTGCGCTTGGCAACGTCTTCGTAGCTCGGCCGCTCACGGGAATTGACGCCCGGCATGATCATGTTGGGCTTGAGCAGCATGCCGGCCAGGTCCACGCCGGCGAGGCGCAGTTCCTTGAAGGTGTTTTCCAGCACGTCGCCGGTCACAGCGGCGCAGCGTTCCATCGAGTGATTGCCCGGATCGCCGTCGCCAACCACTTCCGGCTCGACCACCGGCACGATGCCGGCTTCCTGGCAGAGGATGGCGTAGCGGGCCAGGGCGTGGGCATTGGCGCGGATATTGTTGCGGGTCGGGGCTACGTCGTTGATGGTGATCACGGCGCGCCACTTGGCAAAGCCCGCTCCGAGCGCCGCGTAGCGTTCGAGGCGCTGGCGCAGGCCATCAAGGCCCTCGGTGATCTTCTCGCCATTGTCGCCAGGCATCGGGAAGGCGCCGCGGTCGACCTTGATGCCCGGAATGACATCGGCATCGGCAAGAATGGCGCGGAACGAGGAGCCATCGGCGGCCGATTGCTCGAGGGTTTCCTCGGTGAGGATGACGCCCGAGATGTAGTTGGTCATCGCGTCGGTCGAGCGGAACAGCATCTCGCGATAGTCGCGGCGCAGATCGAGCGAATTGGGCAGGTTGATCTTGGCGAAACGCTTGGCAATCGTGCCTTCGGATTCGTCGGCCGCCAGGATGCCCTTGCCGGGCTCCATCAGCTTCTGGGCAATGGCATTGAGGGACTTCGGCATCGGTCTGACCTCGGGAACTGGATTTGACCGGAGATTAGACTTTCGTTTTTTGCCGCGCGATTAGACCTGTGGTTATGCGACGAAAGGCGGAGGAGCGGCCGTCTCGATGCGATAGATCATTTCTGGATCGTCGGCATCCAGTCCCTCGATTATGCCGCTCGGCACGAAACCCATTTGGGCCAAGAGCGCCTGCATGGCGGCGTTGGACTGGTTCGTGGAGGTCCAGAGCTGCGGGGTCCGGCAGTTCGCTATGGCATGGCGGATGATGGCCTGCCCGATGCCGCTCCGCCGATGCCGGGGATCGACCATGACCAATTCGAGCATGCCGCGATGGAAGAAGTGGTGGTGCAGGACACCATAGCCGACCGGCTGGCCGTCGCGGCTGGCCAGGAAGCAGAAGCCGGCATCGATCCATGCGGCGATTTCGGCAACGCGAGCCGGTTCGAGGGTCGCGACGCTATCCAGTGAAACCAGCGCGGCCACGTCGTCCGGCGCGGCTGGCCGGATGACGATCGCGGAAATTACTTCTTCAGCGCGTCCACGCCTGGCAGGGGCTTACCTTCCATCCACTCGAGGAAGGCGCCACCGGCGGTGGAGACATAGGTGAAGTCGTTCTTCACCCCGGCATGGGCGAGGGCGGAGACGGTGTCACCGCCGCCGGCGACCGAGGTCAGCTTGCCGTCATGCGTGCGCTTGGCGACGTGCTTGGCGATGGCGACGGTGCCGGCATCAAAGGGGTTCATTTCGAAGGCGCCCATCGGGCCGTTCCACACCACGGTGTGGGCATCGTCGATGGCGCCAATGATGCGCTCGATCGAGGAGGGGCCGATATCGAGGATCATTCCGTCATTGTCGATGGCGTCGACGCCATAGAGGCGGGTAGGCGTATCGGCCTTGAAGTGCCAGGCGACCACAGCGTCGATCGGCAGAATGATAGCGCAGCCGCTGTCGATGGCCTTGTCCATGATGCGGAGCGCGGTCTCGGCCAGGTCCTTCTCGCACAGCGACTTGCCGACGCCATAGCCCTGGGCGTGCAGGAACGTGTTGGCCATGCCGCCGCCGATGACGAGGCCATCGACCTTGGTCACCAGGTTTTCGAGCAGGTCGATCTTGGACGACACCTTGGCGCCGCCGACGATGGCGACGACGGGCTTCTTTGGCTTGCCGAGGCCGGCTTCGAGCGCTTCCAGTTCGGCCTGCATGGCTAGGCCAGCGGCCGCCGGAAGCAGATGGGCCAGCGCAGCCGTCGAGGCATGGGCGCGGTGGGCGGCGGAGAAGGCGTCGTTGACATAGACGTCGCCGAGACTGGCCATGCGCTGGGCCAGCTCGACATCATTGGCTTCCTCGCCGGGATGGAAGCGGGTGTTTTCGAGGATCAGCACCGAGCCTGCAGGCGCCGAGTCGATCGCCGCCTTGGCGGCTGAGACATCGATCCAATCGGTGGCGACGAAGCCGACCGGATGGCCCGTCTCGTTGGCGACGGCCTCGCAGACCTGTTCCAGTGAGAATTCCGGATCGACCTTGCCCTTGGGGCGGCCGAAATGGCTGAGCAGGATCGCCTTGCCGTCGCGCTTGACGATCTCTCTGATAGTGGGGACCAGGCGTTCGATGCGGGTGGCGTCGGTCACCTTGCCGTCGGCCACCGGCACATTCAGGTCGGCCCGGAGCAGCACGCGCTTGTTGGTGAGATCGAGCTCGTCGAGAGTCTTGAAATGCGCGCTCATGGCGATGGCCTCCGGTCTAGTCGCCGTGGCGTAGCAGAGGTGCGCGCAGGGGGGAAGGCAACGGGGCGAAAAATCTCAGGCTGCTGGCAGCAGCCCGCGCAGGGCGTGGCCGACAAAGAACAGCGGTATGCCCGCTATGGTCAGGCAGACCAGTCGGCCAAGGTCGTCGACAAGCACATGCCGGGCAAAGCCGTCGCTGGGCCAGGCGGCGAGGCCGACACGACGGCGGATGATGCGGTCGCGGATCAGCACATAGCTCGCGGTGAGCGCGGGTGGCAGCATCAGCATCGCCGGCTGGCCGGCAAAGCCGATCAGGACCGAGGCGACCGGCAGGCCGGCAAAGATGCGGCGCATGATGTGGAACATGGCTTTAGGCCCCCGCAACCATCAATGCGGCCCTTCTAGCCCGATCTGATGACTCTGGCACGACAACTGTTTGTGCCTTGACCCGTCCCCTGGGGCAGCCTCGATAGATCAGGCGGTCAGCAAACAGCGAGGCGATTCCATGCCCTCTTCCGCAGTCTTTCTCAATCCGACCCAGGCCGCCAAGCGGCTGGGTGTTTCCACCAAGGCGCTGCGCCTCTACGAGCAGCGCGGCCTGCTCTCGCCAACGCGCAGTGCCGCCGGTTGGCGCGCCTATGGGCCCGAGGCCATGGAACGGGCGAGTGAGATTGTTACGCTACGGCAGCTTGGCCTCAGCCTCGCACAAGTCGGACGGGTGCTCGGTGGCGAGCCCGGTGACCTCAGTGCGGCGCTGGCGGTGCATCAAACCAGGCTTGAGGGTCAGTCGCGGCAGATGAGCGAGACGCTCGCACGGGTGCGAGCGCTACGGTCGGACCTCGCGGCAGGCAAAGTGCCCGATGTCGGGGCGTTGACGGCAATTCTCGCCGAGAGCCAGGCGCCCGCCGTTGGCTTCGCGCTGCCGTGGCCCTGGGGCGGGGAGTGGTTCGAACTCGGCGCGCTGCAACCACTGAGCTTTATCATCGGTCCCCTGGGCAGCGGCAAGACGTGGCTCGCCATGCGGCTGGCCGAGGAATTGCCAGGTGGGCGCTTTGTTGGGCTGGATCGCGGCAACGGTGTCGAAGGCAGGCTGGCTGCCGATCCGGCTTTGCGGCAACGGGTGGATCAGGCCATGGCCTGGCTTGTCGAGGAGGGGGGAGCGGTTTCCGACGCCCTGCTCGCGCTGCTGACCGAAATCGAGGCTGAAGGCCCGCGTGTGCTGGTCGTCGACATGGTGGAGCAGGGGCTCGATCACGCGACGCAGGAGGCGCTGATCGCGCTGCTGCGGGCGCGCCGTTCGCCGAACCGCCCCCTCATGCTGATGACGCGCTCCAGCGCCATCCTTGACCTGGCCGCCGTCGGTCCGGACGAGGCGATCATCCTCTGTCCCGCCAATCACAGCCCGCCGACGCTGGTCGATGCCTATCCCGGCGCGCCGGGTTACGAGGCCGTCGCGACCTGCCTCGCCACACCAGAGGTGCGGGCGCGGACGGAAGGGGTGGTCGCCATGCGGCCGAGCCAAACCACTATTGCACAGTAGGTCTCACGCGCGCTCGAACAGGCCCGGGTAGCTCACGACGAGCCCGTCATCGTCCACTTCCAGCACCCGCTCGAAACCCTCGGCGCCCTGATAGCGAAAGTGGCGGCCGTCCAACTGCGTGTAGATTTGCACATCGCGGCGCACGGTCATCGCATCGCCGTCCACCCAAGCCATGCCGAAGCGTTGCGGCTGGCCCACGACCCAGTCGCAACGCCACAGCGGCAGTGAATTGGTCAGGGGCGTCGGCCAGATATCGATATCGATGCAGCCGCGCAGATCGGGCAGCGGCTCGGCACGGTCGTCCGACCAGTTGCCGGCACCGTCCGAGAACAGCTCCAATATCCTGCCATCGGTGCGCTCCAGCCGCGCGGTGCGCAGGTGGCCGTTCTCGTCGAGCTTGAGCCGGTAGAACAGGCCGTAGTCCGGCGTGATGATGGCGCCGCGAACCCGCGTATCGCGGCCATTGGCCACGACGTTGCATTGCTCCAGTGTCTCGGGGTCGAGGCCACGCCAGCGGATGGTTCGATCAAGGCTCATTGGACACCTGGCGAGCCAAAGAACCTTCCTTTAACAAAAGCCAGTTTGCGACGTTGTTCTGTGGTCAGCGGGTCCGAGAGAAACTCTGTCGGGCTCCAGATTGCGTTTCCCGCGTATAGCACAAACTGACCGACCTCGAATGGGATGCCGCAATCTCCACCGGAGCCCTGGAGCGCTTCAAAAATTGGTCCGAGGTTCCCCCTGATAGGGGTCTCTATGCTGAAGACGACTTCATCTTCTTTGTTGACGTTGTCTTGAATGGAAATCACGCGGCCGATGAATATCTCTTCCGCGTCGACAATCTTGTCTTCCCAGGTCGGGTGGGTCATGCCCGGGGGATAGTCCAACTGGCAGGCGAACGTACTAATCGGGGTAGCCAGACAAAGTGCGCCGATGAGCGCTGCCGCCATAAGCCTACTGGTTGTCTTCAAGGCGGCTATCTCCTGTAGCACTGAGCAGAAGATACGAAAGAGGGCGCCTCGGCGCCCTCAACAGTAGTCGTGTCGCGCTTCTACAGCGTCTTGCCCAGCGCAACGGCCGTATCGGCCATGCGGTTGGAGAAGCCCCATTCGTTGTCGTACCAGCTCAGGATCGACGCGAAATTGCCGCCCATCACCTTGGTCTGGTCGAAGGCCAGGGTCGAGGAATGGCTGTCGTGGTTGAAGTCGATCGAGACGTTGGGCTGGGTGGTGTAGCCCAGGATGCCCTTGAGCTCACCATCGGCATACCTCTTGACGGCGGCGTTGATCTCGTCGGCCGTCACATCACGGCTGGTGATGAACTTGAAATCGACGCAGGAGACGTTGGGGGTGGGGACGCGGATCGACACGCCGTCGAGCTTGCCCTTGAGCTCGGGCAGCACCAGGCCGATGGCCTTGGCAGCGCCGGTCGAGGTCGGGATCTGGCTGAGCGCAGCAGCACGGCCGCGATAGAGATCCTTGTGCATGGTGTCGAGCGTCGGCTGGTCACCCGTATAGGAATGGATGGTGGTCATCATTCCCTTCTCGATGCCGAATTCCTTGTGCAGGACATAGGCAACAGGCGCCAGGCAGTTGGTGGTGCACGAGGCGTTCGAGATCACCACGTCGTCCTTGGTGAGGCTCGCATGGTTGATGCCATAGACAATGGTCTTGTCGGCGCCGTCGCCAGGGGCCGAGATCACGACCTTCTTGGCACCGGCCTTGAGGTGGGCGCTGGCCTTTTCCTTGGAGGTGAAAATGCCTGTGCATTCGAGCGCGATGTCGACGCCCATGGCGGCATGCGGCAGCTCGGCCGGGTCGCGCACGGCGGTCACCTTGATCGGGCCACGACCCACATCGATGGTGTCGCCGGCAACGGTCACGGTGCCGTTAAAGCGCCCATGCACGCTGTCGAAGCGGAACAGGTGGGCATTGGTCTCGACTGGGCCGAGATCGTTGATGGCCACGACTTCGATATCGGTGCGGCCGGATTCGATGATGGCGCGCAGGACGTTGCGGCCGATGCGGCCAAAACCGTTGATGGCGACGCGGACTGCCATATTAGACGCTCCTAGGGAGGGAGGGAGTTAGGAAAGGGAGGGCAGCGCCGTCTTACAACTGCGCGGTGACGGCATCAACAACGGCTTTGGCCGTAATACCAAAGTGTTCGTAGAGCTTCTCGATCGGGCCCGACGCGCCGAAGCTGTGCATGCCGACAAAGCGACCCTTGTCGCCCAGCAGCTTGCTCCAGCTCATTTCGATGCCGGCTTCGATGGCGACGCGGGCTTTGGCATTGCCATAGAGCTCGGCCTTGTAGGCGTCCGACTGCTTGGCCAGCAGTTCCATCGAGGGAACTGACACGACCTTGGCGGCAATGCCTTGCACGGCCAGCAGCTTCTGGCCTTCGACGGCAATGGCGACTTCCGAGCCGGTGGCGAAGATCACGACGTCGGCGTTCTTGTCGCCTGATATGACATAGGCACCCTTGGCCGAGAGGTTTTCGGCCTGGTACTCGGTGCGCAGGGCCGGCAGGTTCTGGCGCGACAGGGCCAGTATCGACGGCGCAGTGGTGCTTTCCAGTGCCAACTGCCAGCATTCGAGGGCTTCCACAGCATCGGCCGGGCGGAAGACCAGCAGGTTCGGGATAGCACGCAGGGCCGTCAGGTGTTCCACCGGCTGGTGGGTCGGGCCGTCTTCGCCGAGACCAATCGAGTCATGGGTCATGACATAGATGGCGCGCTGTTCCATCAGCGCTGCAAGGCGGATGGCAGGGCGGGCATAGTCGGTAAAGACCATGAACGTGCCGCCATAGGGGATCAGGCCGCCATGCAGCGAGATGCCGTTCATGGCCGCGGCCATTTCGTGCTCGCGGATGCCGTACATCATGTAGCGGCCATTGTAGTTATCGGCCTGGAACGGCACCATTTCCTTGGTGTTGGTCAGGTTCGAATGGGTCAGGTCGGCCGAACCGCCCTGCGTCTCGGGCAGCACGGCGTTGATGACATCGAGCGCCATCTGGCTCGACTTGCGGGTCGCAACCTTGGGCTTATCCTCGACCAGCTTCTTCTTGTAGGCGTCCATGGCGGGGCCGAAGGCTGCCGGGAGGTCGCCCTTCATGCGGCGTTCGAACTCGGCCTTGTGCGCCGATGCGGCGAGGCGCGACTGCCATTCGCCACGGATGTTCTGGCTGCGGGTGCCGGCGGCGCGCCAGGTGTTGAGGATTTCGGCCGGGATTTCAAAAGCCGGATAGGTGATGCCCAGCGCAGCCTTGGCGCCTGCCAGTTCTTCGGCGCCGAGTGGGGCGCCATGCACCTTCTCAGTGCCGGCCTTCTTGGGGGCGCCGAAACCGATCGTGGTCTTGGCGGCGATCAGGGTCGGCTTGTCCGACTTCTTGGCCTGGAGCAGCGCCTTCTCGATGGCGTCCTGATCATGGCCGTCGATCTCGATGGTGTTCCACTGGCACGCCTTGAAGCGGGCGATCTGGTCGGTGGAGTCTGAGTTCGACACCGCGCCGTCGATGGTGATCGAGTTGTTGTCCCAGATCACGGTCAGCTTGTTGAGCTTGAGGTGGCCGGCCAGCGCGATGGCTTCCTGCGAAATGCCTTCCATCAGGCAGCCGTCGCCGGCCAGCACCCAGGTGTGGTGATCGACGATGTCGGAACCGAACTCGGCAGCCAGCTTGGCTTCGGCGACGGCAAAGCCGACCGAATTGGCCAGACCCTGGCCGAGCGGCCCGGTGGTGGTCTCGATGCCCTGGGCGAAATGGTATTCCGGATGGCCGGCGGTCTTGGAGCCGAGCTGGCGGAAGTTCTTGACCTGGTCGATGGTCATGTCCTCGTAGCCGAGCAGGTAGAGGCTGGAATAGAGCAGCATCGAGCCGTGGCCTGCCGAGAGGATGAAGCGGTCGCGGTCAGCCCACTTGCTGTCCGCGGGATCGAACTTCATAACCTTGGTGAACAGCACCGTCGCGATATCGGCACAGCCCATGGGCAGGCCGGGATGGCCGGAATTGGCTTTCTCGACCGCGTCCATCGACAGGGAGCGGATCGCATTGGCCAAATCGTTCTGCTGGGCTGTGTTCGTCATCGGGCAAACCGCTTTCTGAGGCTGGAAAACTGGGGAGAAGAGGCGCCGGAAGCCTCCTCCCAAAGGCGGGTTCGAGGCATAACAGGTTCGGATTGCCTGTCAATGACAAGGCCAGCTTCGCCGGTTGCACACAAGGTTGCATTGCAGCTAGTGCTGGGGCACGCTGTGGGCGCTGGAATCGCCGCAGGTTGAGGACCGTAGTAGCAATGAGTGACACGGAACTTGAAGACGGTCTTGCCGCCGCTACGGCGCGGTTCGATCGCGCCATGGCGCGGCTCGACAATTCGGTCAAGAATCTGAGCACTCGCCTACGTCAGCACAATCGCATTGAAATCGATACGCAACGCCTGGTGCATGAGCGGTCGCGGCTGGCCACCGAACTCGACAAGGCCGCCGCGCGCGCCAAGCGGCTCGACGACAGCGCGCATGATGTGTCGCGCCGCTTGGTGGAAGCCATGGAAACGGTGCGCGAAGTCCTGGCCAAGGCGGAGTAGCTGATATGCCCGAGGTCAATGTCGAGATCAACGGCCGCAAGTATCGCATGGCCTGCGAAGAGGGTCAGCAGAAGCGTCTGATCGGGCTGGCCGAGCGGCTCAACGGCCATGTTGAATCTCTCAAGGGCGTCGTCGGTGAAATCGGCGACAACAGGCTGACTGTCATGGCTGGCATTGCCGTTGTCGACGAGCTGGCCGAGGCCGAGCGCAAGATCAAGGAACTGGAGCGGGAGGTTACCGTGCTGACCCGTGCCGGCCAGGAAGTGGCTGCCGAAATTGAGGCACTGGAAGGCAAGTTTGCCGGCAAGCTGGCCGAAGCCGCCAAGGCGCTCGAAGGCGTTGCCGGCGTGCTCGACGAAACCTCGCCGCTGCCGCATTCCTGACTATTCGTTGCGCCGTACCAGGCAGGCGCCACCCTGCGCGGTCAGCGCCGAGCAGAAGGCATTTGCCTGTTCGCGATCGGGAAACCCCACCTGCGCTGCATAGCGCAATCGCGTGCCCAGGCTGAGGTTCCGGCCGGTGATGAATAGCATGTCGTGCCCGTCGAACAGCTCGGCATACCGGGCCCGAACGCGCGTGAACGCGGCGCGCGCGATTTCGGGCGAGAAGTTCTCGGCAATCAGCACGCCCCAGGGCTGCCACTCGCCTGACTTGGCCATGATGGTGGGGATGGCAACGCGGCTGGCCATGTCGGCGCAGGCTTGGGCAAAGGGTTTGTCCGGGTGGAGGTCGTAGTCGACCGCCGCGATGTCGCTGCGCCAGTAGTCGATGGACTGCCCGGTGATGACGGAAACGAAGCCGCGTGTCTCGGCCGCCACGCCGCCTGCTCCGGCAAGGAAGTCGGAGATGCGGCGTTCGCCGCCATTATAGGCGGCCGCCGCCAGGCCCAGATTGCCGAACTTGATCTCCAGGAACCGCAGGTATTCGGCCGATCGAAACAGCGCCTCGACCGGATCGAACGGGCTCTGCAGCGAGCGCAGTGCGGCCGTCGATGGGATGAACTGGGCGATGCCCTGGGCACCTGCGGGACTGATGGCGTTGGGATCGAACCGGCTCTCCTGCCAGATCAGCCGGGCAAAGAAGGCCGGTGGCAGCATGTAGTGATCGGCATAGGTCTCGATCGCAGCGCAGACATCGGCGACATAGCTATCGGCGGCGATGCAGACCGACTGGCCAATATAGGTGCCGCATCGGGGCGCCTCGGGCGGGGTGGCCGCATCCTCTGCTGTGGCTGGCCCGACCATCAACAACAGGATCGTCGCGAGGGCCAGCCGCATTGTCACACCTCGCTTTGCTGGAGACATAGTGGTGGTCGTCGGCGGGGAGAGCAAGTGGTCGGGCATTGGCAATCTTTGCCAAATGTCCTAAAATGTCGGCAAGGAGTTCGACATGGCCACGATGAACATATCCCTGCCCGACGCAATGAAAGCCTGGGTGGAAGAGCAGGTCCAGACCGGCCGCTATGGCAACAGCAGCGACTATGTCCGCGATCTGGTCCGACGCGACCAGGAGCGAGCGGAGGCGCGCCAGAAGCTGCAACAAATCGTGGATGATGCGTTGGCGAGTGGGATCGTCGAGATCAGCCGGGATGAGTTGGTAGAGCGCGTCATGTCTCGCGCGAAGGCGGCCGCCGAAGCGCGCAAGTCGGCGTAAGCAATGGCTTGGCGGTTCGTTGACGATGCGGCCGTGGATATGCAGCACGTTGCGGAAGACGGGATACTCAACTTCGGTGACAACCATGCCCGAATGTACACGCTGAAGGTCGTCGAGATGTTCGACCAGCTCGCGGCGATGCCCTATTTGGCTCGTGAGCGTCAGGCTGCCAACAGCCTCGTCCGCCTCATGACCTGCGGCTCGCAGAACATCCTCTACATCGTCGAGAACGAGGATGTGATCGTCCTGCGTGTGTTACATGGCCTGCAAAACTGGTTCGAACTGCTCTGACGGCCCTTTGCACTCTGCGCTAAAGCGCCTATATCTTGCTAGCTGCCCGGTGCGTGAGGATACCAATATCCCCGGGGCCTTAATCGATCTCTAGGGAGCTGTCCCTGACCGGACCCGTGGGTTCGGACATACGGCGCCCACCTACGTAAGTAGGTTCCCGGGATCGCTTATCCCACGGCCAGGGTGGCCCCTATTTTCGAGAGTGCAGCGCGGCGCATGGTTGACGACAAGATCGAAGAAGCCAAGGCCGCGCTGCGGATCAAGGCACATGCGGCCCGCGCCGCCCTGCCGCAGGCCGATCGGGCTGATGCCGCGCGGGCGGTTACGCATCATTTCTTTGAAGGCATTGCCCTGCATGCCGGCGACGTCGTGGCCGCCTATTGGCGCATCCGCGACGAGCTCGATTGCCAACCCATTCTGGTGCGGCTGATGGACAGGAACCAAATCGTTGTCCTGCCCGTGGTGCTCGGCCCCGATGAACCGCTCGACCTGCGCGTCTGGGAGCAGGGGGCCTCGCTCTACGAGGCCGGCTTCGGCACACTGGCACCGTCCGAACTTGCGCCCAAGGCCGAGCCTGACATCGTCATCATGCCCCTACTTGGATTTGACAGGCTGGGCACCCGCCTTGGCTATGGCGGCGGCTACTATGACCGCACGCTGGCAAGCATGAAGAAGAAGCCAAAGCTGATTGGCTTGGCCTTTGCGGCGCAGGAGCTGGACGCCATTCCGCGCGAAGCCCATGACGTGCCGCTCGACGCCGTCGTCACCGAAGCCGGTATTCGCCATTTCGGCAATTCCGCATGAAGCTATTATTTCTGGGTGACGTGGTGGGCCGTTCCGGCCGGGATGCCGTTGCCGAGCGGTTGCCCGGTATCATCGAGCGCTATGGCTTCGACTTCGTCGTCATCAATGGCGAGAATGCCAGCCATGGTCGCGGCCTGACCGAGCCGCATTTCAAAAGCCTGCGTGATGCCGGCGCCGATATCGTGACCCTGGGCGACCACGCCTTCGACCAGCGCGACACGCTCAGCTATATCGAGCGCGAGACCACGCTGATCCGTCCGATCAACATGGCTCCGGGCACGCCGGGCCGCGGTGCGATGTTCATCGAGGGCCGAAACGGCCACCGCGTGCTTGTCATCAACGCGCTGGGCCGCGTCTTCATGGGGCCGGTCGACGATCCATTCCGCGCCGTCGAGGCCGCCGTCGCCGCTTGTCCGCTGGGCGAGCAGGCCGATGCCATCATCGTGGATTTCCACACCGAGGCGACCTCGGAAATCCAGGGCATGGGCTTTTTCATGGACGGACGGGTGAGCCTCGTGGTCGGCACCCACACCCATATCCCCACCTCTGATCAGCGTATCCTCAAGGGCGGCACCGCGCTGATGGCCGATGCCGGCATGTGCGGCGATTTCGATTCCATCATCGGCGTCGAGGCCGACGAGCCGCTCAACCGGTTCCTCACCGGTATTGCCAATGGCCGCTTTACCCCTGCCGAAGGGGAGGCGACGCTGTGCGGCGTGGCTGTCGAAACCGATCCGCGCACGGGGCTGGCCACAAGGGTGCTGCCGGTACGCATAGGTGGGTCGCTGGCGCAGGCCGAACCCGATTTCGCGGAGGAATAGCATGCGCTTTCTCACTCGTTTTATCATCGCTTGCCTGATGCTTCTTCAGCCCGTGCTGGCGGCCGATTTCGAACTCGCCGTGGCGAGCGCGAAAGCCACGTTCGACCCGATCTCGGCTCAGCCAAGCATCGAGGTCACATTGACCCCGGAGGCGGCCAAGGTGTTTGGTGAGCTGACCACTGATAATGTCGGCAATGTCATCGAGCTGCGTGTCGATGGGGAACTGCTGACTTCCCCCACCGTGCGCAGCCCCATTCTGGGTGGCATGCTGATGATCACTGGCGAGCTGAGCCAGGCCGATGCCAAGGCCATCGCCGAGCGCCTCGCCGAAGACGGCGCCCGGATCGTGCTGACGCCGATCCCGCACTAGCCCGACTTCACAAGCGTCGCGCGCTTGCCTATAACGCGCCACCACATTTCAGCATTCTTACCACGAGGGGAGTGACCGATGGCCGGCCATTCACACGCCAAAAACATCATGCACCGCAAGGGCAAGTCCGACGCGGCGCGCTCCAAGGTCTTTTCCAAGCTGGCTCGCGAAATCACCGTGGCCGCCAAGATGGGCATGCCCGACCCGGCCTTCAATTCGCGCCTGCGCCTGGCGGTGGTCAATGCGCGCGCCCTCTCCATGCCCAAGGACAACATCGATCGCGCCATCAAGAAGGCGATCGGGTCGGATGGCGAGAACTATGACGAGATCCGCTACGAGGGCTATGGCCCGGGCGGCGTCGCCGTCATCGTCGAGACGCTGACCGACAACCGCAACCGCACCGCCTCCAACGTCCGCTCCTATTTCTCCAAGAGCGGCGGCGCCTTGGGCGAAACCAACTCGGTTGGCTTCATGTTCGACAAGGTCGGCGAGATCACCTATCCGCTCAAGGCCGGCTCGGAAGACAAGGTCATGGAAGCGGCCATCGAGGCGGGCGCCGACGACGTCGAGAGCGACGAGGAAGGCCACTACATCACCACCTCCTTCGAGGCGATGGTGGAAGTGGCAGCAGCCCTGGAAAAGGTGCTGGGCGAGGCCGAATCGGTCAAGGCCATCTGGAAGCCGCAGACCAATACGCCCATCGATGCCGACAAGGGCGCTTCGCTGATGAAGCTGATCGCGACGCTCGAAGAAGACGACGACGTGCAGAACGTTTATTCGAACTTCGAGATGAGCGACGAAGACGCGGCCAAACTCGAGGCCTGATTGTGGCAGGCGGCGACTAATGTCCGGGCGGTGCCAATGGCGCCGCCCTTTTTCATGCCGTGCGCTTGAGGTCGATGAACGGATGGTCCGCTACATGGACGACGGTCGCGCGGTTGCGGCCGGTCTGCTTGGCACGGTAAAGCCGCTGGTCGGCAATGCGGAAAAGCTCGGAAAAACTGGCTGGCCCTTCGAAGACCGCGCCGCCAATGCTGACCGACAGCAGGCGCTGGCGACCATCGGGCGCAAACACCGCCAGGTTGACCGAGCGGCGGATGCGTTCGGCGATCATCTCGGCGCCGCGCTGATCGACACTGGGCAGATAGACGCCGAATTCTTCCCCACCCATGCGACCGACCAGATCGCCATTGCGCAGGACGGCGCGTATGGAGCGGGCGATGATGGTCAGGGCCTCATCGCCGGCATCATGGCCAAACAGGTCGTTGATGGCCTTGAAGTTGTCGGCGTCGATCATCAGCATGGCCCCGGTGGCGTGGGGTTCGCGCTGCGCCAGCAGCGTTGTGACTTTGCTGGTGAATGCACCCCGGTTCAGACAGGTCGTGAGGCTATCGGTACGGGCGACAAGGCCCAGCCGCAGGTTGGTGATGGCGAGGCCGCGCAGCCGCATGCTCATATAGAAGAACAACGGCACGCCCAGCAGGATGGGCAGCACGATGGCGCTGAAAATGGCGCGTTGCAGGGCCAGGGTGCCCAACCCATCAAAGATCACTGCGTTGAAGGTGACGCAGACCAGGACGCAGGCCATGGTGCCGAACAATGTCCACCGCCCAACGCTGGACCAGCTCTGCATTGCGGTCAAAGTCTTGGAAGGCAGCATGAGCAAAAAATCTCCGGCTTCTCAAAAAGTGCTTGTCCGATGCCGGGGCGCCGGAATGGAGCGGTCAAAAGCGAGGCGGCAGAAATCAGGCTGGCGGGATCCCCATCGCTCAGGCGGCCTGCATCATGGCGACGCGGTCGCGGCCGGTGTTCTTGGCGTCGTATAGACGCTGGTCGGCCAGGCGGTAGAGGTCGGAAAATTGCGTGCTGGTGGTATAGGCGGCCCCGCCAATGCTCACCGAGAGCGGGCAGGTTACGTCGTTGGGCATAAATTGGATGCTCGAGACGGCATGGCGGACGCGTTCGGCCACATGATCGGCAGCGGCAAGATCGGCGCCGCGCAGGAAGATCCCGAATTCCTCGCCGCCCAGGCGCCCGACCACGTCGGTGCTGCGGACAGCCGAGCGGATGGCATCGGCAATCTGGCGCAGGGCTTCATCACCGCTGTCGTGTCCGAAGCGGTCGTTGACGCTCTTGAATTCGTCGGCGTCAACGATCAGCAGCGCGCCGCCTTCATTGTCAGCAGTCCGGCGATCCAGATGTCGCATCACCAGGCCGGTGAAGGCGCCACGGTTGAGGCAGGTGGTGAGCCAGTCCGTCGAGGCCAGGTGCACCAGCTGCTGGTTGGCGTGGCGCAGCTGTTCGTGCTTGTGCATCAGGAAGAACACCATCGGACCACCAAGAGCCAGCGGCATCACGATCGAAACCGCGAGCCCCTGCACATTCACGCCCGCCGAGAAGGTCTCCATGATCATGTTGGTGAAGATAACTGACAGCGCCACCGAAACTGCGGTGATCATTGCCGTCGTCCGCTGGATTCGCAGCCACGCCCGCTTCGGTAG